>NZ_JBSGHB010000027.1:0-76218 GCF_053604195.1 Actinokineospora sp. NPDC004072
TGAAGGCGGTGAAGGCGGGCGGAGCCCGTTCACGCCCTGGCCAGTTTAGCGGCGTTTCGCTCCCCGCGAATGCGAGTCCACCCCATCGGACACTTTGGGTGGGCGCGTTGCGTTATTGGGGTGCTCACCGAACACTAAATTAATGTCCTGGGTGTTTGTGGTTGTGTGGGCTTTGGCTGCTTGCCCTTCGGTTGGCTGTCTCGCCAGCGGGATGTGGGATGGGGCTGTGGGGTGTGGGCTCCGGTGCCTCGGGGGCGGGGGCGGGGGTAGCGTGGTGGGGTGCGTGTTGAGGTGATGAGCAGGGTTGGGTGTTCGGCCTGTGTGGTGGCTGAAGCTGAGGTGGCGCGGATTTGTGGGGAGTTGGGGGTGGGGTGGCGGGTTGTTGATGTTGATGGGGATGCCGAGTTGCGGGCGGAGTACGGGGATCGGGTGCCGGTGATCTTGGTGGATGGGGTTGAGCACGGGTATTGGCGGGTTGAGGAGGATCGGCTGCGGGCTGCGTTGGGGGCGTAGCGCGGGGGTTCCAAACCGGGGTGGGGTGGGCGTCGAATGGGGGGTGTGGAGAAGCTTTCGCTGGGGCGGGCTGGGGTCGTCGGGGTGGTTGCCGTGGCGGCGGGGGTGGCGGCTGGGCATCTGGTGGCGGGGGTTGTCGGGGTGGGGGCTTCGCCGGTGGTGGCGGTGGGGGCGTGGGTTGTCGATCTGTCGCCGGGGTGGTTGACGGAGATCGGGAAGTCGGTGGGGCCGGAGTGGGACAAGCGGCTGCTCTTCCTGGGGATGGCTGCGGTGCTCGTCGGGTTGGGGGTGGTGGCGGGGGCCCTGTCGCGGCGGGCGGTCGGGCCGGGGGTCGGGGTTGCGGTCGCCCTGGGGGTGGTCGTGGGGGCGGCCGTGTGGGGGAGGGGAGATCTTGGGCAGTTGGCGATTCTCGTGCCGGTTGTGGCGACCGTGGTGGGGGCTGGGGTGTTCCGGTGGTTGCACCGGCTGGCTCGGCGGGCCGGGACTGATGAGGGGCGGCGGGCGTTCCTGATCGGGTCCGGGGGTGTGGTGGTCGGTGCGGGGGTCGCGGCGCTCGGGGGGCAGGTGGTCGGGGGGCGGGTTGATGTGGAGGCGTCGCGGCGGGCGGTGGGGGCGGTGATGGCGGGGCGGCGCATCTCGGTGCCTGCGGCTGACTTCGCCGCTGACGGGACTCCGTCGTTCATCACGCCGAACAGCCGGTTCTACCGGATCGACACCGCTCTGACCGTGCCCCGGATCCGGGCCGAGGACTGGCGGCTGCGCATCCACGGCCTGGTCGACGACGAGCTGGAGCTCGGCTTCGCCGACATCACGCGCATGGGGCTGGTCGACAAGGTCGTCACGATGACCTGCGTGTCCAATGAGGTCGGTGGCGATCTGGTCTCCACCGCGGTCTTCACCGGCGTGCCCCTGCGCGACCTGCTCGCCAGGGCGGGCGTGCGGCCGGAGGCCGGGCAGGTGTTCGCCACCAGCGCCGACGGCTGGACCACCGCGACCCCCGTCGCCGACGTGCTGTCCGCCGAGCGCGGCGCGCTGCTGGCCGTCGGGATGAACGGCGACGCCCTGCCGATCGAGCACGGCTTCCCCGCACGGGTCGTCGTCCCGGGGCTCTACGGCTACGTCTCGGCCACCAAGTGGGTGGTCGACCTCGAACTGATCCGCGACGGCGCGAAGACCTTCTACTGGCAGGACCGCGGTTGGGCGAAGGAGGCGCCCATCAAGACCCAGTCGCGCATCGACGCGCCCCGGCCCTTCCAGACCGTGCCCGCCGGGCGGGTGGTGATCGCCGGGGTGGCGTGGGCGCAGACGGTCGGCGTCGAGCGGGTCGAGGTGCGCGTCGACGGCGGACGGTGGCAGCGGGCCGAGCTGGCCGCCGAGGTCACCGACCAGGCGTGGCGGATGTGGCGGGTCGCGGTGGAGGTCGCGCCGGGGGAGCACCGCGCCGAGGTGCGGGCCACCGACGCGGCAGGCCGCACCCAGGCCGAGGAGCGCGTGCCGCCGATCCCCGACGGCGCGACCGGATGGCACTCGGTGCTGTTCACCGCTTCCTGAGAAATCAGCATCCTGAGAGAGATCAGCGCCCATCCGCGGCGGCCTCGGCTCCGAAGCACCGGTGACAGTCCCTTCGGAACGGAGTGATCCCTGGTGAACACTAAGCTGGTTCCCGCGTTGGCCGCCACCGCGGCGGTCGCGCTCGCGCTCAGCGCGTGCGCCAACCGCGAGGAGCCCTCGCCCGGCGCCGCCGCGACCACCGCGACGACGACCGCGGCCGCCCCCACCACGACCGCGGCGGCCGCGCCGGGCGCGACCACGGCCGCGGACACCTTCGGCCCCGCCTGCGCCCAGCTGCCCGCCGACGGCGAGCCGGGCAGCCTGACCGCGATGGGCCCGCAGCCGGTGGCCACGGCGGCCAGCACCAACCCGCTGCTCACCAAGCTCGTCGCCGCCGTCGGCGCGGTTGACGGCCTGGCCGACGCCCTCAACGGCGCCGAGGCGCTGACCGTCTTCGCCCCCGCCGACCCGGCGTTCGAGGCCCTCGGCGCGGCGACCTTCCAGCGGCTGGCCGCCCACCCCGACCAGCTGGCCCCCATCCTGCAGTTCCACGTCGTCCCGCAGCGCTACGACGCCGCCGCCCTGCAGGAGGCGGGCAGCGTGCCGTCGCTGAACAAGACCGCGCCGCCGCTGAAGATCGCGGGCTCCGGCGACGACATGACCGTCAACGGCGCCAAGGTCCTCTGCGGCAACATCCCGACGGCCAACGCGACCGTCTTCGTGATCGACGCGGTGATGATGCCCCCGAAGCACTGAGGGGGTCGGCGGGGGCGGCCGCCCGCCCCCGCCGCACCGGGCACGGCGAAAGTGGCCCCGGTCGCACCCGAACGCGCACAGTGTGGTGTGTGTCAAGCCCGCTACCACTGACTTTGTGCACACGTTCACAAGCGGTACCGTGGTGACAACCCGGTGACATGTCTGTCGAGGAGTAGCAGCGTGGCGGCACAGCGAGGCCAGCGGAACGGGGTCGGCCCGGCCGCCCCCGGCGCCGCCGAGGTCACCGCCCCCATCCCGCGGGTGGCCGATGTGCCCGCGGCCCGCGACCGCGCCCGAGCGATCCCCGAGGCCGCCGTGGCCCGCCTCGCCGTCTACCTGCGCGTGCTGTCGGGCCTGCAGGAGCAGGGCGCGGGGACGGTGTCCAGCGAGGAGCTCGCGGTCGCCGCCGGGGTCAACTCGGCCAAGCTGCGCAAGGACCTGTCCTACATCGGCTCCTACGGCACCCGCGGCGTCGGCTACGAGGTCAGCGTGCTGATCGAGGAGATCGAGCGCATCCTCGGCCTGACCCGCAAGCACAGCGTCGCGGTGGTGGGCATCGGCAACCTCGGCCACGCGCTGGCCAACTACGGCGGCTTCCCCGGCCGCGGCTTCCCGGTCAGCGCCCTGTTCGACATCGACGCCGACCTCATCGGCGTGCCCGTCGGCGGCATCCCGGTCGACCACATCGACGACATCACCCGCGTGTGCGCCGAGCGCGAGGTCTCCATCGGGGTCATCGCGACCCCGCCGCCCGCCGCCCAGGGCGTGTGCGACCGGCTGGTCGCCGCGGGCGTGCAGTGCATCCTCAACTTCGCCCCCGTGGTCCTGCAGGTGCCCGACCACGTCGAGGTCCGCAAGGTCGACCTCGCGGTCGAGCTGCAGGTGCTCTCCTTCCACGTCGCCCGCCGCGCGGACGGTCAGGCTCCCGCGAACCCGAGCCTGAATGGACGGGTGGATGGGATGGTGGTCAGGTGAGCATCCTCGCGATCGGCATGTCCCACCGGACGGCGGACCTGCGCGTGCTGGAGCAGGTGGCGGTCTCGGCCCCGGACGTGCCCAAGCTGCTCGGCGAGCTGATCGGCTGCCCGGCCGTCGGCGAGGCCATGCTGGTCTCGACCTGCAACCGGGTCGAGGTCTACGCGGTGGTCGACGCCTTCCACGCGGGCCTGTCCGACGTCGTGGCCGTGCTGGCCCGGCACTCCGGGCTCAGCGCCGCCGAGCTGCACGACCACCTGTACGTGCACTACGCCGCCGCCGCGGCCCAGCACCTGTTCACCGTCTCCGCAGGCCTGGACTCGATGGTCGTGGGCGAGGCGCAGATCCTCGGCCAGGTCCGGCAGGCCTACCAGGTTGCCAAGGAGGCCGGGACCGTCGGGCGGGCCCTGCACGAGCTGACCCAGCAGGCGCTGCGCATCGGCAAGCGCGTGCACTCCGACACCGGCCTGGACGCCGCGGGCGCCTCCGTGGTCAGCGAGGCGCTGGCCGACGCCGACCGGGTGCTCGACGGCCTGGCCGGGCGGCACGCGCTGATCGTCGGCGCGGGCTCCATGGGCGGGCTGGCCGCCGCGGCGCTGCGCCGGGCCGCCATCGGCTCGGTCGCCGTGGCGAACCGGACCAGGGCCAACGGCGCCCGGCTGGCCGCCGCGCTGTCCGAGCAGGGCGTGCCCGCCTCCGCCGTCGGCCTCGACGACCTGGCCGCGCAGATCGACCGCGCGGACCTCGTCGTGGCCTGCACCGGCGCGATGGGCGCGGTCGTGCTCGCCGAGCACGTCGCCGCCCGGACCCGCCCGCTGGTCGTCTGCGACCTGGGCCTGCCCCGCGACGTCGAGGACGGCGTCGCCGGCGTGCCCGGCGTGCGCGTGGTCGACCTGGAGAGCCTGCAGCGGCGGCTGGCCGAGGCGCCCAGCGGGCTGGACACCCGCCGGGCCCACGAGATGGTGGCCGACGAGGTGCGCGCCTACCTGGCCGCGCAGCGCTCGGCCGCGGTCACCCCCACGGTCACCGCGCTGCGCAGGCGCGCCGCCGAGGTCGTCGACGCCGAACTGCTGCGCCTGGACACCCGGCTGCCCGAGCTGGACGAGACCGTGCGCGGTGAACTCGCCCGCACCGTGCGCCGGGTGGTCGACAAACTGCTGCACACCCCGACGGTGCGGGTCAAGGAGCTGGCCTCCGGGCCGGACGGCACCGGGTACGCCGAGGCGCTGCGCGAGCTGTTCGGGCTCGACCCCTCGGCCCCCGCGGCCCTCACCGCCGCCGAATCCACAACGGACGGCCGCCCATCATGAGGACACTTCGGATCGGAACCCGGGGCAGCGCCCTGGCCGTCGCGCAGACCGGCACCGTCGCCGACGCGCTGGCCAAGGCGGGAGCCCGGGTCGAAATCGTCACCGTGGCCACGCCCGGCGACCTCTCGTCGGCGCCGATCCCGCAGATCGGCATCGGCGTGTTCACCTCGGCGCTGCGCGACGCGCTCGCCGACGGCACCGTCGACGTGGCGGTGCACTCCTACAAGGACCTGCCGACCGCGCCGGACCCGCGGCTCTCGCTGGCCGCGGTGCCGCTGCGCGCCGACCCGCGCGACGCGCTGGTCGCCCGCGACGGGCTGACCCTCGGCGAGCTGCCGTCCGGGTCGACCGTCGGCACCGGCTCGCCGCGGCGGGCCGCGCAGCTGCACGCGCTCGGCCTCGGCCTGCGGGTCGTGCCGATCCGCGGCAACGTGGACACCCGGGTCAGGAAGGTGCGCGACGGCGAGCTGGACGCCGTCGTGCTGGCCCGCGCGGGTCTGGCCCGGCTGGGCAGGCTCGACGAGATCACCGAGACGCTGGACCCCATCCAGATGCTGCCCGCGCCCGCCCAGGGCGCGCTGGCGGTGGAGTGCCGGGTCGACGACGTCGACACCGAGCACCTGCTCCGCTCCACTGTGGACGACGAGGCGACGCGGGCGGCAGCGGCCGCCGAGCGCGCCCTGCTCACCGCGCTCGAAGCGGGTTGCAGCGCGCCGGTCGGCGCGCTGGCCGACGTGGTGGAGGACCTCGACGCCGACGACAAGGTGGTCCTGCGCCTGTCGCTGCGCGGGGTCGCCGCGGTGCACGCGGCCGACACCGACCCGATCACCGGGCCGGTGGACATCCTGCGGGCCTCGGCCACGGGGGACCTGACCGATGCATGCCAGCTCGGCCGCGCGGTGGCCGCCGAGCTGCTGGAACTCGGCGCCGGGGTGCTTTCCGGCCCCGAGCAGTAGTTGATGAGGAAGTGGCCTGACATGACCACCCGTGCCCGCAAGTCCCCCGGTCGCGTCGCGTTCGTGGGCTCCGGACCCGGTGACGCCGGACTGCTGACCGTGCGCGCCAGGGAGCTGCTCGACCGCGCCGAACTGGTGGTGACCGATCCCGACGTACCCGCGGGCGTGCTCGCCTGCACCCGCGCCGACGCCGAGGTCCGCCCGGCCGTCGGCGAGCCCGGCGACGTGGCCAAGGACCTCGCCGCCGAGGCCAAGGCCGGTCGCGTCGTCGTCCGCCTGGTCGCAGGCGACCCGCTGACCCATTCCGCGGTCGTCGCCGAGGCGCAGGCGGTGGCCAAGACCAGCGTGGCCTTCGACGTGGTGCCGGGCGTCTCGCCCGCCACCGCGGTGCCCGCCTACGCCGGGATCGCCCTGGGCTCCACGCACACCGAGGTCGACGTCCGCGGCGACATCGACTGGGCGGGCCTGGCTGGCGTGCCCGGCCCGATCGTCCTGCACGCGACCGCCTCGCACCTGGCCGAGGCCGCTTCGGCGCTGGTCGAGCACGGCCTGGCCGCCCAGACCCCGGTCGCGGTGACCGCGGAGGGCACGGCGACCAGCCAGCGCACGATCGACACCACGCTGGCCTCGCTGGCCGCCGACGCGGGCGAGATGTCCGGGCAGCTCGTGGTGACCGTGGGGGCGGTCGTCGGGGCGCGGGCGAAGCTGTCCTGGTGGGAGTCCCGCGCGCTCTACGGCTGGCGGGTGCTGGTGCCGCGGACGAAGGACCAGGCCGGGGAGATGAGCGAGCGCCTGCACCTGCACGGCGCCATCCCGTCGGAGGTCCCCACGATCTCGGTCGAGCCGCCGCGCTCGCCCGCGCAGATGGAGCGCGCGGTCAAGGGCCTGGTGGACGGCCGCTACCAGTGGGTGATCTTCACCTCGACCAACGCGGTGCGCGCGGTGTGGGAGAAGTTCGCCGAGTTCGGCCTGGACGCCCGGGCGTTCTCCGGGGTCAAGATCGCCTGCGTCGGCGAGGCGACCGCCGAGCGGGTGCGCGGCTTCGGGATCAACCCCGAGCTGGTGCCCTCGGGCGAGCAGTCCTCCGAGGGCCTGCTGGCCGACTTCCCGCCCTACGACGACATCCTCGACCCGGTGGAGCGCGTCCTGCTCCCGCGGGCCGACATCGCCACCGAGACGCTGGCCGCTGGGCTGCGCGAGCGCGGCTGGGAGATCGACGACGTGACGGCCTACCGCACCGTGCGCGCCGCCCCGCCGCCCGCCGAGACCCGCGAGATGATCAAGACCGGCGGCTTCGACGCGGTCTGCTTCACCTCGTCGTCCACGGTGCGCAACCTGGTCGGCATCGCGGGCAAGCCCCACGCCCGCACCCTGGTCGCCTGCATCGGCCCGAAGACCGCCGAGACGGCCAAGGAGTTCGGCCTGCGCGTCGACGTCCAGCCCGAGCACGCCACCGTCCCGGCCCTGGTCGACGCCCTGGCCGAGCACGCGGCCCGGCTGCGCGCCGAAGGCGCCCTGCCGCCCCCGCGCAAGACCAAGCGCGCCCGCCGCTGACCGATCCGCCCAGACCCCGCCCGCCGCACCTGGCGGGCGGGGTCTGCGCCGCATGCGGCAGCGATAAACTGGGACGATGTTTCCCAGCCATCGGCCGCGCAGGCTTCGGGGGACGGCGGCCATGCGGCGCATGGTGGCCGAGACCGAGGTGGCGCCGCGGCAGCTGATCCTGCCGATGTTCGTCAAGGAGGGCGCCACCGAGCCGGTGGCGGTGTCCAGCATGCCGGGGGTCGTGCAGCACACCCGGGACTCGCTGCGCAAAGCCGCGGTCGAGGCCGTGCAGGCCGGGGTCGGCGGGATCATGCTCTTCGGCGTGCCCACCACCAAGGACGCGGTCGGCTCCGGCGGGGTCGACCCGGACGGCGTCCTCAACGTGGCGCTGCGGGACCTGCGCGCCGAACTCGGCGACGACACCGTGCTGATGTCCGACCTGTGCCTCGACGAGTTCACCGACCACGGCCACTGCGGCGTCCTCGACGACGACGGGCGGGTCGACAACGACGCCACCCTGACGATCTACGCCGAGATGGCCGTCGCCCAGGCCGAGGCCGGGGCGCACCTGCTCGGGCCGAGCGGGATGATGGACGGGCAGGTCGGGGTCGTGCGCGAGGCGCTCGACGCCGCAGGCCACAACGGGGTCGGCATCCTGGCCTACGCGGCCAAGTACGCCTCCGCCTTCTACGGCCCCTTCCGGGAGGCCGTCGAGTCCACGCTCACCGGCGACCGGTTCAGCTACCAGCAGGACCCGGCCAACGTCCGCGAGTCGCTGCGCGAGGTCGCGCTCGACCTGCAGGAGGGCGCCGACCTGGTGATGGTCAAGCCCGCGCTGGCCTACCTCGACGTCATCCGGGCCGTCCGCGAGGTCTCCGACGTGCCCGTCGCCGCCTACCAGGTCTCCGGCGAGTACGCGATGATCGAGGCCGCCGCGGAGCGGGGCTGGCTCGACCGGCAGCGCACGATCATGGAGTCGCTGCTGTCGATCCGCCGCGCGGGCGCTGACCTGGTGCTCACCTACTGGGCCGCCGAGGCCGCGCGCTGGCTGCGCTGAGTATCGTCGAGCGGTGACCACCGAGGAACCGCCCATCATGCCGACGGCCGACGAGGCCGCTGGCCCGCGCGCGCAGCCGCCGGGCCTGGTGCGCGCCGCCTACTGGCTCTGGCTCGTCGCCGGGGCCATCGGGCTGGCAGGCGGGCTGGTCGTGCTGGCGAACCGGGCCGTGCTGGTGGAGGGCTACGCCAAGGCGCAGGCGGTGCCGCCCGCCCAGGCCGACGAGGTCGTCCAGGGGCTCACGGTCTGGTTGATCGCGGGCTCGGTGGTCTTCCTCGCCCTGTACTGGCTGCTGGCCTACCAGGCGCGCACGGGCGTGCGGAAGGCGCGGACGCTGCTGCTCGTCGTCGGCCTGCTAAGCGCGTTCTTCCAGTACGGCTTCGGCCGGGTCACCATCTTCGGGCTGGTCTGCGCGCTGCTCACCATCGTGGCGATGGCGGTGCTGTACTTCCCGTCGTCGCGCCGCTTCTACGACGCGCACGGGCGATGAGCGCCCGCTACGCCGAGCCGGGCGCCACCTGGTGGCCGGTGCTGTGGGCGCCCGCGTTCTGCCTGGCCGGGGCGGGCGTGGAGGCGCTGAGCGGGCCGGTGCACGGGTTCGCCTGGACCGTCGTCGGGGTCGTGCTGACGCTCATGGCGGCGGGCTGGGTCAAGGCCCGCCGCACGGTGTGCGCGGTCGAGCTGACCGACGAGACCCTGCGGCAGGGCCAGCAGCAGGTGCCCGTCGCACGCATCACCGGCCTGCCGGAGGAGGCGGCCGCAGGCGCCCCCGTGCTCGGCGGCGGGCTGGCCGTGCCCCGCAAGACCACCGAGATCCCCTTGACGCTCGACGACGGCAGCACCGTCCTGGCCTGGGCCAAGCACCCCGGCAGGCTGCGCGCCGCGCTCACCGCCGCACTCGGCGCGCGATCGGAGGAGACGTGACCTTCCCCGCCATGCCCCCGCTCCCGGTGCCCTCGACGCCGCCGCGGCCCAAGGCCGTGGACACCGCCGCGTGGCTGGCGATCGGCGGGACGGCCGTCGGCTCCGTCGGCACGCTGATCACCGTCTTCGACGGCGACTTCACCGCCCAGGTCGTGCGCCAGGCCGCGCCCGACGCCACCGCGGCGGAGATCGAGATGATGTCGCGCGCGGTGCCGGTGGCCGGGGTCATCGGCGTGCTGATCACGATCGGGTTGTTCACGCTGCTGGCGATGATGTTCCGCGCGGGCCGCAACTGGGCGCGGGTGGTCTTCGCCGGGCTGACGGCGTTCAGCCTGGCGCGCTTCCTCAGCGTCGCGGTGCAGACCAACGCCGAGCTGAGCCTGATGTGGAACCTGGCCGACGTCGCCTGCTGCTCGGCGGCCGTGGTGTACCTGTTCCAGCGCGAGTCGACGGCCTACTTCCAGGCCCGCATGCGCAGGCCCCGGTGACCCAATAGCGTTTCCACCATGACTACCAGCGGCCCCAACAACCCCTACGAGCCCATGCCCGCCGCCCCGGACGCGCGTCCGGAGCCGTCCGCGGCGCGCCCGCGCACGGTGACCATCGCGTTCTGGCTGTGGATCGCGGTGTCCGCCGTGCTCCTGCTCAGCCTGGCGGGCGCGCTGACGATCGACCGCGCGTCGGTGGAGCAGGCGCTGCGCGAGGCGAACACCGGCATCAGCGGCGACCAGCTCAAGCAGGCCGCGGACGTCTTCGTCGCGGTCGCCATCGCCCTGCCGCTGATCTTCCTGGTGGCCTTCGTCGGCTGCGCCTTCCCCATGCGCGCCGGGCGGAACTGGGCGCGGATCGTGCTCACCGTGTTCGGCGGGCTGCTGATCCTGCTGACCCTGCTCGGCACCGCGGGGGCCAACGCCGGGGTGGCCGTCGCGATCATCGCGCTCGTCGCCGCGGCCATCGTGCCGATGTACGTGCGCGACTCCAACGAGTACTTCGGGGCGCGCAGGCGCGCCTACTGAGAAGGGCGGTAACACCGGAGGGGGCAGCGGCTACATATCCCCCGTGATGGCGTCTCACCCCGACTCGACGGAGCGTCCCCTTGCTGTGATCGCGGCGTTGTGCGGAGCGGTCCTGGGCGCGGGTGCGGTGGGTGTGCTGCTGGTGCTCTCCGACCGCGAGCCCGACTGGATGGCGATGACCGCGGCGGTCGCGGCGCTGGGGTCGCTGGCCGTCGCGTTCCCGGTGCTGGCCGGGCATGCGTGGGCGCGGGTGGTGCTGTTCGTGTTCGCGCTGTGGGGGGTGCTGACCGCGCACGCGGTGGCGGTGGGGCTGTCCGCGCCGCTGGACATGGTGGTGGGCACGGTCCTGGCGCTGCTGTGGGCGGTGGTCATCGCGCTGCTGCTGCGCACCGACGTCCGCGAGTTCTGCACGGGTCCGGCGGCGCGGCATGAGAGGCTGACCGGGTGACCGCCGAGGGCGCCGACCTGACCTGGCCCGAACCGGGTGAACCGCTGCACCAGCCGCGGCGGGCGATCGCCGCCGCGGTGGAGGTCGTCGTCGCGGTGGCCCTGGCCGCCCTGGCCGCGTGGCTCTGGGACCGCGGGGTGGTCGTGACGACCCCGCTGGCCGACCGGCCGGGCGTGGAGTTCACCGAGTACGCGGGCGACCTGGTCGCCCTGTCCGTCGCCGCGGGGGCCGCCGCCGCCTTCGCCCTGGTCGACGCGATCCGCAACCTCGTCCTCGCCGTGCGCCCGCGCTCCCGGCGCATCCCGGAACCGACCGAGCCCGCGGTCCTGCCGGGCTGACCGGCCGCTACTCGCCCCGCAGCGAGCGGCGGATCTGCTCGAGGCGGTCGGCGCCCGCCTTGTCGCGGTCGGCCATGCGCTGGTCGATGTCGGCGGCCTCGCCGCCCGCCTCGGCCAGCTCGGTGGAGCCCAGCGAGGTGGCGAAGCGGGACTCGATCTTGTCGCGGACGAAGTCGAAGCTGGGGACGCCTGCCTCGCTGTAGTCGCCCGGCGGTGGCTGTTCGGTCATGGGTCGTCCCTTCCTGGGCCTCTCCCGCCATTGTGCCCGCTCGGCGCGGGCAGGCGGTCAGAACCGGCCGCCGCCGCTGTAGCGGCGGGTGCCCCGGGAGCCGCCGAACGAGGCGGGGCCGACGCCGCCGCCGCGGCCGAACCCGCCGCCGAACCCACCGCCGAAGCCGCCCCGCGAGCGGCCGCCGAGCATGCTGCCGATGAGGATGCCGCCCAGCATCGCGCCCACGTCGGCGCCCTGGCCCGCCGTGCGGGCGGCGTCCCAGCGGTAGACGTCGGACTCGGCCGCGGTGGTGGCCGCGGTGGCCAGGTCGAGCGCGGCCTGGGCGTGCGGCTGGGCGGTCCGCGGGTCCGCGGCGCGGTCCGCTTCGGCGTAGTGGCGGCGGGCCTCGGCCAGCCGGGTGCGGGCCTGGGCGCCGACCGCGCCGCGGCGGGTGGCGATGAAGTCCTCGGCCGCGGAGATGCGGGCCCGGGCGGCGGCGAGGGTCTGCTGGAGCAGGTCGACCCGCTGCTGGCGCTCGCCTGCCGCGGCGATCGCGGCGTCGAGGTCGGCGTCGGCGGCGGTCACCGCGGCGTGGGCGCCCAGCGGGTTGGACCGGTCGGCGGCCACGGCGGCGCGGGCCGCGGCCAGGGCGGGCTCGACCGCCGGGTCGCCCAAGCGCTCGGCGGCGGCGATGTCGGCCCGCAGGGCCTCGACCGCCGCGGGCAGCTCGGCTACCGCGGTGCGGATGTCGTCGTCGGCGTGGTCCACGGCGTCGAGCAGCGCGCGGGCCTGGCTGATGGCGCCCTCCGCGGTGCGGATCGCCGAGACCGCGCCGCCCTGCTCGCCCGCGGGCCGGGCGACCGCGGCGCGGCCGTCGGCGATGGCCTGCTCGGCGAAGGCCAGCCGCTGCCGGGCCATCGCCACGTTCTCCCGGACCGCGGCGACGGCGGGCGCGGGGAACTCCGCGGCCAACCGGGCCAGCGCGGCCTCGGACTTCGGCAGCCGCACGGTGATCCCGACGACCTGCTCGGTCAGCGACTCCAGCCGGGCCGGGGCGTCGATCAGCAGGTCGCGCAGGCCGTCGAACTCGGCCACCCGGGCGTCGAGGTCGCGGTCGGCCCTGGCCAGGCCGCTGATCAGGGCGACCAGCATGTCCCGCCGCTGCGCCGGGGTCTCCGGGATGTCGTCGTCGAGCCGCTGCCGCAGCGCGAAGGCGGTGTCCAGCGCCGAGCGCGCGCCCGCGTAGGCGTCGGTGAACGGGCGGGTGCGCGCCTCGCCGAACTCGGCCTTGGCCAGCTCCAGCTCGTCGGCGCTGGCCCGCAGGGCGTTGTCCACCTCGACCAGCAGCTCCCGCGACCGCTCGTCGAGCACCTCGGGGGGCAGGGCGGCCAGCGCCCGGGTGTCGTCGGGGTCGAGGTCGCGCGCGGCCGCGAGCCCGGCGGTCAGCCTGCGCCCGCGCTGGCGGCGGGAGTACCACCACACGCCGACCCCGCCGACGACCACCAGGCCCGCGATGACCAGCAGCGACCCGTATCCGCGCGGCTCGGCCGCCGCCGCGAGGCCGGTCGCCGCGGTGATCGCCGCGCCCGCCCAGTCGGCCCGGCGCAGCGCGGGCTCCACCCGCTCGGCGCGGATCTCGTCCAGCTCGGCGTTGCTGACCTCGGCGGGCAGGCCGGGGGAGACCATGCGGTACTCCCGCGCCCCGGTGGCCACGGCGAGCAGCACGTCCCGCTCGCCCAGCGCGCTCAGGTCCGCGGTCCGCTCGGCCCACCCGGAGGTGTCGAAGGAGTCGACGTAGACGACCCAGAGCCGCAGCCGGTGCTCGTCGTAGAGCTGGTCGACGGCCCGCTGCACCTGCGGGCGCTGCCCGGCCAGCGCGTCGACCCGGTCGGTGATCTGCTCGGGCAGGCGCAGCGGCGGCTCCGCCGCGGCGGGCGGGGCCGCCAAGGCCAGGGCCGCGACCACGAGCAACAGACGCCACACGTCCCGCACCCTAACCCCGTGACCCCGGACACGCCGGTCCGTTTGCCAGACTGGGAGCGTGACTTCCCAGCCAGCGCACGTGCGCGCATCGGCCGAGCTGTTCGAGCGCGCCCGCCGGGCGACCCCCGGCGGGGTCAACTCGCCGGTGCGCGCGTTCAGCGCCGTCGGCGGGACGCCCCGGTTCATGGTCGCGGGCAGCGGGCCGCACCTGTGGGACGCCGACGACAACCGCTACGTCGACCTCGTCTGCTCCTGGGGCCCGATGATCCTGGGCCACGCCCACCCGGCCGTGGTGGACGCGGTGCGGGAGGCGGCCGCGGGCGGGCTGTCCTTCGGCACGCCCACCCCGGCCGAGATCGACCTGGCCGAGGAGATCATCGGCCGGGTCGCCCCGGTCGAGCAGGTCCGGCTGGTCAACTCCGGCACCGAGGCGACGATGAGCGCCGTTCGGCTGGCCCGCGGCTTCACCGGCCGCACCAAGGTCATCAAGTTCGCGGGCTGCTACCACGGCCACGTCGACGCCCTGCTCGCCGACGCGGGCTCGGGCGTGGCCACCCTCGGCCTGCCGACCTCGCCCGGGGTGACCGGCGCGCAGGCCGCCGACACCCTCGTGCTGCCCTACAACGACCTCGACGCGGTCCGGGCCGCCTTCGCCGAGCACGGGCCGGGCATCGCCGCGGTGATCACCGAGGCCGCGGCGGGCAACATGGGCGCGGTCGCCCCGCGGCCGGGCTTCAACGCGGGCCTGCGCGAGATCACCGCCGCGCACGGCGCGCTGCTGATCATGGACGAGGTGATGACCGGCTTCCGGGTCTCGGCGGCCGGGTGGCACGGCATCGAGCCGGTCGCCGCCGACCTCTACACCTTCGGCAAGGTCATGTCCGGCGGCCTGCCCGCCGCCGCGTTCGGCGGCCGCGCCGAGGTGATGGCGAAGCTGGCCCCCTCCGGGCCGGTCTACCAGGCCGGGACGCTGTCGGGGAACCCGGTGGCCGTCGCCGCGGGCCTGGCCACGCTGCGCGCCGCCGACGCCGCGGTCTACCAGGCGCTGGACGCCAACTCCCAGCGGCTGGGCGCGCTGCTCGGCGAGGCGCTGACCGCGGCGTCGGTGCCGCACCGGGTGCAGTACGCGGGCAACCTGCTCAGCGTGTTCTTCACCGAGGACGAGGTCACCGACTACGCCTCGGCGAAGGCGGCGCAGACCTGGCGCTTCCCCCCGTTCTTCCACACCCTGCTCGACCACGGGGTCTACGCCCCGCCCAGCGCGTTCGAGGCGTGGTTCGTCAGCGCCGCCCTCGACGACGCGGCGTTCGAGGAGATCGCCGCCGCCCTGCCGCACGCGGCGGCCGCCGCGGCCGCCGCGAAGGAGCCAGCGTGACCCAGACGATCGTCCACCTGCTGCGCCACGGCGAGGTGCACAACCCCACCGGCGTGCTCTACGGCAGGCTCCCGGGCTACCGGCTCTCGGCGACCGGCGAGCGGCAGGCGCTGACCGTCGCCGAGCACCTCAGCGGCAACGACATCGCCCACGTCGTCGCCTCGCCGCTGGAGCGCGCGCAGCAGACCGCGCTGCCCATCGCGGCCTCCCACCGGCTCGACCTGGCCACCGACGAGCGGCTGATCGAGTCGGAGAACGTGTTCGAGGGCCGCAAGGTGTCCGTCGGCGACGGCGCGCTGCGCTCGCCGCGCAACTGGCCCCACCTGCGCGACCCGTTCACCCCGTCGTGGGGCGAGCCGTACCTGCGCATCGCCCACCGGATGCTGGGCGCGGTGCACCGGGCGCGGCTGGCCGCCGAGGGCCGGGAGGCGGTGTGCGTGTCCCACCAGCTGCCGGTGTGGACGGTCCGCCGCTACCTGGAGGGCAAGCGGCTCTGGCACAACCCGACCCGCCGCCAGTGCTCGCTGGCCTCGCTGACCAGCCTCGTGTTCGACGACGAGCAGCTGGTCGCCATCCGCTACAGCGAGCCTGCCGGGGCCAGCGACCCGAAGAACACCGGCGCATGAGGGCGGTCGTCGCGGTCCTGGCGCTGCTGCTGGTCGCGGGCTGCACCACGGACAACTCGCCGGTGAACTCCGAGTTCGTGTTCGTCTCCCCGGGCGGGCAGACCGACATCACCTACGAGGGCGCCGACCGCAAGCCGCTGCCGGAGCTGTCCGGGCCGTCGCTGATGGAGCCGGAGAAGACGCTGGCGCTGTCGGACTACCGCGGCAAGGTCGTCGTCCTCAACGTCTGGGGCGCCTGGTGCCCGCCGTGCCGGGTGGAGGCCCCCGAGCTCCAGCAGATCCAGGACGCCTACGGCGAGCGGGGCGTGCAGGTGCTCGGCATCGACGTGCGCGACTTCCAAGAGGCCGAGCCGCGCGACTTCATGACCAACCGCGACCTGACCTACCCGTCGATCTACGACCCGCCGGGCCGCTCGCTGCTGGCCCTGAAGGGCTACCCGCGCGCGGTCGTCCCGGCGACGTTCGTCATCGACAAGCAGGGCCGCGTCGCCGCCGCGTTCATGCGCGCGCTGCTGGCCTCCGACCTCGAACCGCTGCTGGACCGGCTGATCGCGGAGTAGCTCCGGAGCAGCGTCAGAGCCAGTCCTCGGCGCGCAGGCGGCCGCGGAGCTTGCCCAGCGCCCGGTGCTGGGCGACCCGCACCGCCGTCGGGCTCATGCAGAGGGTCGAGGCGATCTCGGTGGCCGTCAGCCCGACGACCATGCGCAGGATCAGGATGTCGCGCTGGCGCGGCGCGATCTCCTCAAGCAGGGCGGCCATCCGGCTGGTCAGCTCGCCGCGGACGGCCAGGTGCTCCGGGCTCGCGCCGGTGTCGGGCAGCTCGGGGAGGTCGGCGACGGACTCGCAGCGGTCGCGGGCGACGCGGCGGTAGTGGTCGGCCACCTTGTTGGACGCGATGCCGTAGACGAACGGCATGAACGCCGAGCTCTCGTCGGCGAAGCGCGGGATGGCCTTGAGCACCCCCAGGATGATCTCCTGCGCGACGTCGTCCGCGGTGGCGAACGCCGAGCCGGTGCGGCCGATCCGGGCGCGGCAGTAGCGGACGATGGCCGGGTGGATCCACGCGACCAGCGTCTCGGCCGCGGTCCGGTCCCCGCGGCGGGCGCGGTCGACCAGCTCGTGGAACGCGGCGGACTTCAACCGGGTGAACACCGCGTCGACTGCGGGACGGACGGGATCTGCCACGGTTCGCACCTCCTCGCTACTCCCTCCGGACCAGGAGCAGCGTCGTATACGGTCGCAGGCCGACAAGGTGCAAAATCGATCCAGTACCGCCGAATGCGGGTTTCCTGTTTGAACCCCCAGCTCAGCCCCGTTACCAGAGGAACACTCGAAAGTGCCTGTGACCCAGCCCGCGCCGTGCGACCTCCGGCTGCGGGGCCGGATGGGCGCTTGCCTACCCTGATCGGGTGGACCCGACGCAGATCGCCGTATCCGGCCCGCTGGTGCTGGCCGGTCTCGTCGCGCTGCTGGCCGGGACGGTGTCCTTCGCCTCCCCCTGCGTCGTCCCGCTCGTCCCGGGCTACCTGGCCTACCTGGCCGCCCTCGTCGGCGCGGACGCGCCCGCGGTCAGCGCGGACGAGGAGCGCAAGCGCGGCCGGTACCGGGTCCTCGGCGCGGTCGCGCTGTTCATCCTCGGCTTCACCGCCGTCTTCACCGCCACCGTCGGCAGCCTGGTCTGGCTCGCCGACGCCCTGCTGATCAACGAGGACATCCTCCAGCGCGTCGGCGGCGTGGTCACCATCGCGATGGGCCTGGTGTTCATCGGCCTGGTCCCCGCGCTGCAGAAGGACGTGCGCATCCACCGCACGCCGCGCATGGGCCTGGCGGGCGCGCCGGTGCTGGGCGCGGTGTTCGGCCTGGGCTGGACCCCCTGCATCGGGCCGACGCTGTCGGGGGTGCTGTCGCTGGCCAGCGCCACCGGCGGGTCGGCGGCGCGCGGGTACCTGCTGGTCGTCGTCTACTGCCTCGGCCTGGGGCTGCCGTTCCTGCTGATCGCCCTCGGCGCGCGGTGGGCCGTGCGGGCCACCGGCTGGCTGCGCAGGAACGGCCGCACCATCCAGCTCGTCGGCGGCGGCCTGCTCATCGTCGTCGGGCTCGCGCTGGTCACCGGGCTGTGGGGCGAGCTGGTGTCCTGGCTGCGCAACACCGTGGTCTCCGACGTCCGGCTGCCGCTATGACGGCCTTCCTCCGCAACACCTGGCGCGGTCTGACCTCCATGCGGACCGCGCTCGTGCTGCTGTTCCTGCTCGCGCTGGCCGCCCTGCCCGGGGCGCTGCTGCCGCAGCGGTCGCTGAACCTGCGCGCGGTCAACTCCTTCATCGAGGCCAACGGCTGGTGGGGCGAGTTCCTCGACGGCGTGCAGGCGTTCGACATCTACGCCAGCGTCTGGTTCTCCGCGGTCTACCTGCTGCTGTTCATCTCGATCGTGGGCTGCCTGGTCCCGCGCACCGCCGAGTACTACCGCGCCCTGCGCGCCGAGCCCGTCCTCACCCCGCGCAACCTCGCCCGCCTGCCGCACCACCACACCGCGGCCGACGCCCGCCCGCCCGCCGAGGTCGCCGAGTCGGCGGCGGGCCTGCTGCGCGGCTGGCGGGTCGCCCGGCGCACCGAGGCGGGCGGCGCGCACACCATCAGCGCCGAGAAGGGCTACCTGCGCGAGACCGGGAACCTGGTCTTCCACTTCGCCATGCTGGGGCTGATCGTCTCGCTCGCGGTCGGCAAGATGATCAACTACGAGGGCCAGGTCATCGTGCTGGCCAACGGCTCGCAGTTCTGCAACGCGGGCACCCTCGGCTACGACTCCTTCCGCCCCGGCCTGCGCGTCGACGGCACCGACCTCACCCCGTTCTGCGTGCGGGTCAACAGCTTCCAGGCCGACTACCTGCCCTCGGGCCAGGCCGACCAGTTCACCGCCGACATCGACTACCAGTCCGGGCCGGACCTGGACTCGGGCACCTGGCGGCCCTACGACCTGCGGGTCAACGAGCCGCTGCGCACCGAGGGCGACCGGCTCTACCTGCTCGGCCACGGCTACGCCCCGGTGTTCACCGTCACCTTCCCCAACGGCGAGACCCGCACCCAGTCGATCCAGTGGCGGCCGGTCGACGAGCTGACCCTGCTGTCGGAGGGCGCGACCAAGTTCGACCCGCCCGGCGTCACCGACCCCGAGGAGCGCAGGCAGAAGCAGCTGGCCGTCACCGGCCTGTTCGCCCCGACGCAGATCATCCACGGCGGCGTGCTCAGCTCCCGCTTCCCGGACCTGACCGACCCCGGTGTGGCCGTCGACGTCATGCGCGGCGACCTGGGCATCGACTCCGGCCGCGGGCAGTCCATCTTCGAGGTCGACCAGTCCCTGGTGGACAGCGGGCGGCTCAAGCGGGTGGCCAGGGAGAACCTCGCCCTCGGCGAGGAGATCACCCTCGACGACGGCACGAAGGTGCGCTTCAGCGACGTCGAGCGCTGGGTGTCGCTGCAGGTCTCGCACGACCCGACGCAGCTGTGGGTGCTCGGGTTCGCGGTGCTGATGCTGCTCGGCCTCGGCGTGTCGCTGACGGTCAAGCGGCGCAGGCTGTGGGTGCGCGCGAGCCCCGGCGACGATGGCCGTACCGTGGTGTCCGTCGGCGGCCTCGCGCGCACCGACCAGGCGGGATACGGCGAGGAGTTCGGCCGGATCGTCTCCGCGCTGCGCTCCGGGAAGGGATGACATGCCGATCGACCAGACCCTGGCCGAGTACAGCGACTGGGCCTACGCCGCCGCCACGCTGATCTACTTCCTCGCGCTCATCGGCTACGCCGTCGAGGGCGCGTTCGGCCGGGTGGCCCGCAAGCGCGTCGAGGCGCGCGAGCTGGTGGCCGCGGGCTCGGTCCCCGCGCCGCCCGAGGTCAAGATCGGGGTGCTCGACGACGAGCCGCGCCGGTCCAAGCCGGAGCGCTTCGGGCGGATGGCCGTCGCGCTGACCGTGCTCGGCGCCCTGCTGCACCTGGGGTCGCTGGTGCTGCGCGGCGTGGCGACCGGCCGCGCCCCCTGGGGCAACATGTACGAGTACGGCGCGGCCACCATGCTGGTCGCCGTCGTCGGCTGGCTCGTGCTCATGCGCAAGTTCGACGTGCGGCGGCTGGGCGCGTACGTGATGACCCCGGTGGTCATCCTGATGTTCCTCGGCTTCACCGTGCTCTACGCCGACGCCGCGCCCGTGCAGCCCGCGCTGAAGTCGTACTGGCTGGTCATCCACGTCATCGCGGCGGCCTCGTCCAGCGGGCTGCTGCTGATCCCCGGCGTGGTCAGCCTGCTGTACCTGGCCCGGGTCAAGCACGACCGCAGGCCCAACCGCTTCGGCGCCCGGCTGGCCCCGGCCGACACCCTGGACCGGCTGGCCTACCAGACCACGATCTTCGCCTTCCCGATCTACACCTTCGGCATCATCGCCGGGGCGATCTGGGCGGAGTCGGCGTGGGGCAGGCCGTGGGGCTGGGACCCCAAGGAGACCGTGGCCTTCGTCGCCTGGGTCGTCTACGCCGGGTACCTGCACTCCCGGGCCACCGCGGGCTGGCGGGGCACCCGGGCGGCGGTGGTGAACACCGTCGGCTTCGTGATGATCTTGTTCAACACGTTCTTCATCAATTTCGTGATCAGCGGCCTGCACTCCTACGCCTGACCCAGTGGGCGGGCCGCGACGGCCAGCGACTACCGTCGCAACCGAGGGTTCGACGCGAGGGAGAAGGGGCGCAGGGGTGACTGGACGCCCGGAGGAATCGGACATGCCGTGGCGGCCGCAGGCGGGCGGTGAGCCCGCGGACTTCGGCCCCAACCCCGACCTGGCGGACTCGCACCTGGCCGAGGAGGCGGGCACCGACTCGACGCCGCACCCCGGCTCGTCCGGCCCGCACGCCGTCGCGGGCCAGTCCGGCCCGCACGCCGTGAACCCCGCCCAGTCCGGACCCCACGCCGTGGCCGGGCACTCCGGCCCCCACCCGGTGGGCCACTCGGGCCCGCACCACGTCGCGGGGCAGTCCGGCCCGCACCACGTCGCCGGGCAATCCGGTCCGCACCACATTGCCGGGCAGTCGGGCCCGCACCCGGTCGGCCCGGCCCAGTCCGGCCCGCACGCGGTCGCCCCCGGGCAGTCGGGGCCGCACCACGTCAACCCCGCCACCTCCGGGGCCTACCCGGTGGGGCCGGGGCACTCCGGCCCGCACCCGGGCTACTACGTCGAGCCCACCCCGTCGGGCCCGCAGTACCAGCCGCCCGGCTACGGCTACCAGCAGCCGCCGCCCCCGCCTGCCCACCAGGGCGAGCTGTCCACGTCGCGGCTGGTCAAGCAGGTCAAGCGGGCGCCGCAGTCGGGCTGGCGGCGGGCGGTCTACGTGGCCAGCGGCCACCTGATCAACCCCGGCGAGAGCCCGGCCGACGTGCGCCGCCGCGAGCTGATCGCGCGGGTCAACCAGCCGCTGCGCGGCTGCTACAAGATCGCGATGCTCAGCCTCAAGGGCGGCGTCGGCAAGACCACCACGACCACCACCCTGGGCTCGACGTTCAGCTCGCTGCGCGGCGACCGGGTGATCGCCGTGGACGCCAACCCCGACCGCGGCACGCTGAGCCAGAAGATCCCGCTGGAGACCACCGCCACCGTCCGCCACCTGCTGCGCGACGCCGACCGCGTCCGCCGCTACAGCGACATCCGGGCCTACACCTCCCAGGGCCCGTCCCGGCTGGAGGTGCTGGCCAGCGAGCAGGACCCGGCGGTGTCGGAGGCGTTCAGCGAGGACGACTACCGCCGCACGGTCGCCCTGCTGGAGCACTTCTACAACATCGTCCTCACCGACTGCGGCACCGGCCTGATGCACTCGGCGATGAAGGGCGTGCTGGACCTGGCCGACTCGCTGGTGATCGTCTCCTCCGGCTCGGTCGACGGCGCCCGCAGCGCGTCGGCCACCCTGGACTGGCTCGACGCGCACGGCTACCGCGACCTCGTCGCCCGCTCGGTCGCCGTGATCAACTCCGTGCGGCCGGGCTCGGGCAAGGTCGACCTGGACAAGCTGGCCGCGCACTTCGGCGCCCGCTGCCGCGCGGTCTGCCGCATCCCGTTCGACCCGCACCTGGAGGAGGGCGCGGAGATCGAGCTGGACCGCCTGCTCCCGGAGACCCGCCTCGGCCTGCTGGAGATGGCCGCCACCGTCGCCGACGACTTCCCCAGCGAGCTGCGCCGCACCCGCTGAAGCCGGGCTCAGCCCTCCCAGCGCGGGAAGCCCGCGTCCACGGCGTGCCAGACGCCCTGGTCGCGCGCGGTGCGGCCGTGCGTGATGTCGCGCCAGGAGAGGTCGCCGCGGTCGATGCGGCGCTGCAGGGCCCGCAGGGCCGGGGACGCGGCGGCGCTGCGGGCGCGGGTGGCGATCAGCTCGATGTCGGTGTCGGTGAGACGCGGTTCCGGCCTCATGGCTCAACCCCCAGTGGTTGGTTACCCCACATGACGAACCAACCCCCGATCCGGGTTCCCTAGCCGCCGAAGCGGCCCGTCGCCAGGAACTTGCGCACCGCCTCGCCGTAGGGGGCCAGGTCCAGGCCCTGCTCGGCGATCCACCCGTCGTCGTAGTAGGTGTGGCCGTAGCGCTCGCCGCCGTCGCACAGCAGGGTCACCACGCTGCCCGAGCGGCCTGCGGCCAGCATCTCGGCGACGATGCCGAACGCGCCCCACAGGTTGGTGCCGGTCGAGCCGCCGACCCGCCTGCCCAGCACCTCCGAGACCTCGCGGATGACCGCGATCGACGCCGCGTCCGGCACCTTGACCATCCGGTCGATCACCGAGCCGACGAACGACGGCTCGACCCGCGGCCTGCCGATGCCCTCGATGCGCGAGCCGCGGCAGCCGGTCAGCGCCGTGCCGTCCCGCCAGGCGTCGAAGAACACCGAGTTCTCCGGGTCGACCACGGCCAGGCGGGTCTCCAGGGCGCGGTAGCGGATGTAGCGGCCGATGGTGGCGCTGGTGCCGCCGGTGCCCGCGCCGACGACGATCCACTCCGGGCACGGGTGCGGCTCGCGCGCCATCTGCCCGAAGATCGACTCGGCGATGTTGTTGTTGCCCCGCCAGTCGGTGGCCCGCTCGGCGTGGGTGAACTGGTCGATGAAGTGCCCGCCCAGCTCGGCGGCCAGCCTGCGCGACTCGGAGTAGAGCTGGTCGGGCGCGTCGACGAAGTGGCAGCGCCCGCCCTGGTGCTCGATCAGCGCGACCTTCTCCGGGCTGGTCGTGCGCGGCATCACCGCGATGAACGGCAGCCCGAGCATCCTGGCGAAGTACGCCTCGGAGACCGCGGTGGAGCCCGACGACGCCTCGATCACCGGGGTGCCCTCGCGGATCCAGCCGTTGCACAGCGCGTAGAGGAACAGCGAGCGGGCCAGCCGGTGCTTCAGCGAGCCCGTCGGGTGGGTCGACTCGTCCTTGAGGTAGAGCTGGATGTTCCACGACGCGGGCAGCGGGAACGGCAGCAGGTGGGTGTCGGCGCTGCGGTTCGCGTCGGCCTCGATGATCCGGATCGCCTCGCACACCCATGCGCGCACCGGGGCGCTGCAGCGGTCGATGGCGGTCACCGGTCGGGGTCCTCCCCGCGCAGCTGCGCCCGCAGCCGGTCGCGCTCGCTCTGCCGCTGCTGGCCGCGCTCGGCCAGCCCGGCGGTGACCCGGGCGTTGAGGCCGCGGAAGAGCAGCAGGCCGAGCGGGAACCCCACGACGACGGCCACCGCCAGGCTCACCAGCAGCGGCACGTCGAACAGCAGGAGCACGACTGTGACCGCGGCGACGAGGGCGATGCGGGCGGTGGTGTAGAACGCGATGTCGCGGCCGAGCGTGGAGTCCACGTCTCGCAGGCTACCCCGCGTCCTCGGGGTCGGCGGAGTTCGGCCGCCCCTCGAAGCGGGTGGAGAGCACCACCGTCGACCGGGTCCGCGCCACGCCCTGGATGCGCCGCAGCCGGTTGAGCGCGCGTTCGAGGTCGTCCACGGTGGCGACCCGCACCTTGACCACGAACGCCTCGTCGCCCGCGACCCGGTAGCACGACTCGATCTCGGGCAGCGCGGCCAGCGCGGCGGCGACGTCCTCGTCGTCGGCGGTGTCGGTCGGGTGGATGCCGACCAGCGCGGTGACGTCGAGGCCGATCGCGCGCGGGTCGACCACGGCGTGGTAGCCGGTGATCACCCCCGAGGACTCCAGCTTGCCGACGCGCTCGTGCACCGCGGAGGCCGACAGGCCCACCTGCCTGCCGAGGTCGGCGTAGGTGATCCGGCCGTTGGTGCGCAGCGCCGCGATGATGCGGCGATCAACACTGTCCACGGAGGTGCAGAGTACGGCCCCCGGGGCCGGTGTCCGATGCAACCTATTTGTCCCTTACTACCTCTTTACCATCAGCCAACCGTTCGAGTACCCGGCGGGCGAGATGCCACGATGGTCCTGTTTTGCTCCACACCGGCGACTAAGGAGGGAAGCCGTGACCGCGCACGTTGGCGAACGACTGCTCACCCCGGGGGAAGTGGCCGCGCTGTTCCGCGTCGACCCCAAGACCGTCACCCGCTGGGCCACCGCGGGCCGGATCGGCTCGATCCGCACGCCCGGCGGCCACCGGCGGTTCCGCGAATCCGAGGTGAAGACCTTGCTCGCGGAGTTGACCACCGAGGCGAACGGACCCGCATGACCGTCCCGCCTGCCCGGCGGAAGGACTAACCTCGAACACCTCAGTGCTTGGAGGTGGCTTCGATGGTGTACCTGCTCGCCGCGGTCGGCGCCCTCACGCTCGCCGTGCTGATGTGGCGGGCGTTCGGGCCCCAGCCCACGGATGTCGCGCAGCGCAGGCGGACCCCGCTCGCGCCCGACGACGATCCCGATTTCCTGCGCAAGCTCGACGAGAACCGCCGCAAGCGGGATGAGGACTCCCCGCCCGGCCTTTAGATCGGCTTTACCGGGCGGCGACATCCGCCCCGACCGGCCCCCCGCCTGCGGCGAACAGCACTTTCGCCGCAGGCGGCGGCCGTCAGCCCAGGGCCAGGGCCGCGCCGGTGAGCACCGCCCAGGCCAGCATCGCCAGGCCCGTCTGCTTGAGCACCGGCACCAGGGCCAGCCCGGTGGCCCTGCCCACCACCGCTCGCAGCGCCGGGACCAGCAGGGCCGCCGACAGCAGCCCGATCAGCGCCAGCTTGACCGGCACGGCCAGCAGCAGCGTCATCGCAAATGGCAGCGCCACCAGCGCCGCGTACAGCAGGCGGGTGTTCGCCTCGCCCAGGCGCACGGCCAGCGTCGTCTTGCCGGTGGCCGAGTCCGTCGGCACGTCCCGCAGGTTGTTGGCGACCAGCACGGCCGCCGAGAACGACCCCATCGCCACCGCGCACGCCGCGCCCGCCCAGGTGACCGCGCCCAGCAGGACGTACTGCGTGCCCAGGACCGCGACCAGGCCGAAGAACAGGAACACGGCGGCCTCGCCCCAGCCGGAGTAGCCGTAGGGCCGGGAGCCGCCGGTGTAGAACCAGGCCGCGGCGATGCAGGCCAGGCCGACCAGCAGCAGCCACCAGCGCCCGCTCAGCGCGACCAGCGCCAGCCCGGCCACCGCGGCCACGCCGAAGCACGCGAACGCCGCCGCCCGCACCGCGCCCGGGGCGACCGCGCCGGAGCCGACCAGCCGCAGCGGTCCGACCCGGTCGGCGTCGGTGCCCCGCACACCGTCGGAGTAGTCGTTGGCGTAGTTCACCCCCACCTGCAGCGCCAGCGCGACGAGCAGCGCGAGCAGGGCCCGCGGCCAGGAGAACGCCTCGGCGGCGGCCGCCGCCCCCACGATGACCGGCGCCACCGAGTTCGGCAGGGTGCGCACCCGCGCCCCGGTGACCCATTGGGTGAACGTCGCCATGCCCCCAGTCTCGCCGCCCGGGCAGGCCGGGCGGGCACCGGGCCGGACGTGAGATCGCGCTCAGCGCCTGCTAGCGCGGGGCGCGCTGGGTGGGGATGGACACCAGGAGGCTGGCGCGGGCCTGCTCCCAGCGGTCGCGCCAGTCCGGGGCCCGCCCGCCGCAGCCGCGCACGAACGCGACCACCGTCGGCCACGCCGGGAGCTGCTCCCCGGCGACCGCCGCCGCCAGCGCGTCCACCGACGCGCCGGTCGAGCGGGAGATCGACGGGAGGTCGGGGGTGCCGCAGCGGCGGCGCAGAGCCCGCAGCTCGGCCGCGAACGCCTGCACCGGGCCTGCCTTGAGCGGTCGCACTGGCGAAACCTCCGTCTCGACTGCCCTCCCCTTCGGACTGTCGCCTGCCGTGACGGACTCGTCACACGGTGACGGCGGAATTCCGCCGAACGGGCTACGCCGTGCTGTGCTCCACCCAGACATTGGGTTCGATGTACACGGCCACGTCCTGCTCCGGGTCGCAGAGCACCGGGGCCAGCGCGTCCGGCACGGCCACCGGGCCCGGCTCGGTGAACGGCAGCCCGGTCCACGACCGCCACTGCGCCAGCGTCCCGCTGATCGTCATCGACCGCGGGGCCACCCGCACGATCCGCCCGCCCGCGCGCACGTGCACCCGCAGCCACGGGTCGACGGGCAGGCCGTCGTCGCGGGTCTGGAAGGCGTAGTCGGCCATCGGCTGGTGCGGGTCGGTCTTGCCGTTGGGCCGCACCGGCGCGACCAGCACGTCGTGCCCCAGCCGCCGGGCGTTGTCGCGCATGGCCGCCAGCATGACCGCCGAGAGCCCGGTGCCGCGCAGGTCGGTCTGCACGCAGATCTCCAGCGCCGAGACCCGGTCGCCGACCCGGCCGCTGATCCGGTCCAGCGCCGAGCGCCGGATGACCTCGTCCCACCCGGCGTCGGGCAGCTCGTCGCGGTCCCAGGTGAAGGGCACCGAGTACGCCTTGGCCAGCGCCCGGCCGGGGTTGTCCCGGTCGTAGGCGTACATCGCGTACTCGGCGTACACCGTGCCGACCACGCCGTAGTACAGGTCGGCCACCGGGTCCTGCATCATCATCTCCGGCCACGCGCCGGGGAAGTCGTTGCCCAGGCCCACCAGGTCCGGCCGCTCGGCCAGGGTGACAACCGCCAGATCCATCCACCACTCCTCAGGCGAAGAGCGCGGCCACCGCGGCCCGGTCCACCTTGCCCGGCCCCCGCTCGGGCAGCGCCGCCACCACAACTACCCGACGGGGCACCGCGGCCGCACCCAATTTGGCGCGCACCGCGGCCAGCGCCGCCTCCGGCAGCTCGCCGACCGCGGCGGCGGCCACCCGCTGGCCCCACTCCGGGTCCGGCACGCCGACCACGCACACCTCGCGGACGCCGGGGTGGGCCAGCAGGACCGCCTCGACCGCGGCGGGGGCCACCTTCTCCCCGCCGGTGTTGATCACGTCGTCGGCGCGGCCGAGCACGTGCAGCCTGCCGTCGGCGAACGCGCCGAGGTCGGCGGTGGTGAACCAGCCGTCGAAGGCGGGGCCGCCCGCGTAGCCCGCGGCGACGGTGGGGCCGCCGATGCGGATCACGCCGTCGACCAGCTCCACGGCCACGCCGTCGAGCGGCACGCCGTCGTAGACGCAGCCGCCCGCGGTCTCGGTCATGCCGTAGGTCGTCACCACCCGCACCCCCGCCGCCCTGGCCGCGTCCAGCACGGGGGAGGCCAGGGCGGCGCCGCCCACCAGCACGGCGTCGAAGGAGCGCAGCGCGGCCAGCGCCGCGCCGCCCTCGGCCAGGACCCGGGTGAGCTGGGTCGGGACGAGCGCGGTGTAGCGCGGGCCGTCGGCGGCGAGCACGTCGGCGGCGGCCTCGACGAACGCCTTGCCGCGGAAGGGCCCCGCGAGCACCCCGGGCGTGGTCCCGGCCACCCACGAGCGCACCAGGACCTGCACGCCCGCGATGTGCTCGGTCGGCAGCGCCAGCAGCCAGGTGCCCGGCCCGCCCAGCCGCGCGTGCGCGGCGTGCGCGGAGGCCAGCAGGCACGACGCGGGCAGCAGGACCGTCTTCGGCGTGCCCGTCGACCCGGAGGTCGCCACGGTCCACACGCCCCCGGACTCCAGGACGGCGCGCAGGCGGTCCATCAGTAGAAGTGCGGGTAGGGCGACCAGTCGGGGGCGCGCTTCTCCAGGAAGGCGTCGCGGCCCTCGACGGCCTCGTCGGTCATGTACGCCAGCCGGGTCGTCTCGCCCGCGAAGAGCTGCTGGCCGACCAGGCCGTCGTCGATGAGGTTGAAGGCGTACTTGAGCATGCGGCGCGCGGTGGGCGACTTGCCGTTGATCTCCCGCGCCCACGCCAGCGCCTCGGCCTCCAGCTCCGCGTGCGGGACCGCCCGGTTGACCGCGCCCATGCGCACCATCTCCTCGGCGGTGTACGCCCGGCCCAGGAAGAACACCTCGCGGGCGAACTTCTGGCCCATCTGGCGGGCCAGGTAGGCCGAGCCGTAGCCCGCGTCGAAGCTGCCCACGTCGGCGTCGGTCTGCTTGAACCGGGCGTGCTCGGCCGAGGCCAGCGTCAGGTCGCAGGTCACGTGCAGGCTGTGCCCGCCGCCCGCGGCCCAGCCGGGGACCACCGCGATGACCACCTTGGGCATGAACCGGATCAGCCGCTGGCACTCCAGGATGTGCAGCCTGCCCGCCCGCGCCGGGTCGACGGTCTCGGCCGTCTCGCCCGCGGCGTACTGGTAGCCCGTGCGCCCGCGGATGCGCTGGTCGCCGCCGGAGCAGAACGCCCAGCCGCCGTCGCGCGGGGACGGGCCGTTGCCGGTGAGCAGCACCACGCCCACGTCCGGGCTCATGCGGGCGTGGTCGAGCGCCCGGTACAGCTCGTCGACGGTGTGCGGGCGGAAGGCGTTGCGCACCTCGGGCCGGTCGAAGGCGATCCGCACGGCGCCGGTGTCCACGGCGCGGTGGTAGGTGATGTCGGTGAAGTCGAAGCCCTCGACCGCGCGCCACTGCGCCGGGTCGAACAGCTCCGAAACCAGGGGGTCAGCCACATCCAGAGCATGCCAGGCGTGGCAGGCTGGCCGGGTGAACCCGTCCACCGCGATGGCGACCGTGATCGTCGACGAACTCGTCCGCAACGACGTGCGCCACGTGGTGCTGTGCCCGGGATCGCGCAACGCGCCGCTGTCGTTCGCGCTGTTCGAGGCGCGCGACCGGCTGCGCCTGCACGTGCGCGTGGACGAGCGCGCGGCCGGGTTCCTGGCGCTGGGCCTGGCCCGGGCCACCGGCCGCCCGGCCGCGGTCGTGTGCACCTCGGGCACGGCGGTGGCCAACCTGCACCCCGCGGTCCTGGAGGCCCACCACTCCGGTGTCGGGCTGCTGCTCATCACCGCCGACCGGCCCCCGGAGCTGCACGGCACCGGCGCCAACCAGACCATCGACCAGCGCGGGATCTTCGGCAGCGCGGCGGTGGCCGTGGACTTCCCGGTCGCCGAGCACCGGGCCGGGCTCAACCCGGTGTGGCGCGGCCTGGTCTGCCGCGGCGTGGCCCGCGCCGAGACCGGCAGGCCGGTCCAGCTCGACGTGCCCTTCCGCGAGCCGCTGGTGCCGACCTTCGCCGACGACTGGCCGGACCCGCTGGTCGGGCGGCCCGGCGGGGCGCGCTGGACGACCTGGTCGGCGCAGCGCACGCCGCCGGGCAACCGGGTCGACTTCGCGCTGCCCGCCCGCGCGCTGATGGTGGTCGGCAGCGGCGACCCGGTGCGCGCCCGCGCGGCCGCCGCGGTGGCGGCCAAGGCGGGCTGGCCGGTGATCGCCGAGCCGGTGGGCGCCGCGGCCGCGGTCTCCGCCGGGGCGCGGGTGCTGCGCGGCGGCCCGCTGCTGCTGGCCGGCGAGCTGCCCGCCGACCTGCGGCCGGACGCGGTGGTCGTGGTCGGCCGCCCGACGCTGTCCCGCGGCGTGCGCGGCCTGATGGACCGCGCGCCGGTGATCGGCATCGGCGACCATCCGCAGTGGACGGACCCGCAGTACGTCGCCACGCACGTGCGCAGCTGGCTGGACGACGACGACCTGCGCCACGTCGCCGACCCCGACCCGGCGTGGCTGGCGGGCTGGCTGGCCGCCGAGGGCGCCGCGGCGGGCGCGGTGGACGCGCTGCTCGGCGCGCAGCCGTGGCCCACCGGCCTGCACATCGCCCGCGCCCTGGTCGACGCGCTGCCCTCGGGCGCGACGCTGTTCCTCGGCTCGTCCAACCCCGTCCGCGACGTCGACCTCGTGGCCGACCACCGCGCCGACATCACCGTCTACGCCAACCGCGGCGTGGCGGGCATCGACGGCAACCTCTCCACCGCCGTCGGCGTCGGGCTCGGCTCCGGCGCGCCCGGCTACGCGCTCATCGGCGACCTGACGTTCCTGCACGACACCAACGGCCTGCTCATCGGGCCGGGCGAGGACCGGCCGGACCTGACGGCGGTCGTGCTCAACGACGACGGCGGCGGGATCTTCACCCTGCTCGAACAGGGGGCCGCCGAGCACAAGGCCGCCTTCGAGCGGGTGTTCGGCACCCCGCACGGGGTCGACATCGCCGCGCTGTGCGCCGCGCACGGCGTCCCGCACGCGCTGGCGTCCACCCCCGCGGAGTTCGCCGCCGCGCTGCGGCCCGCCCCGGGCCTGCGCGTGGTCGAGGTCCGCGCGGAGCGCGACGGCCTGCGCGACCTGCACGCCCGGCTGCGCGCGGCCGTCGCCGCGGCCGTCCGCTGATGTCCGCGCGCGGCGCGGCCACCCGCGACCGCCTGCTGGCCGCGGCCGCCGAGCTGATCCCCGAGGTGGGCTGGGGCGCGGTGACCACCCGCGCCGTCGCCGAGCGGGCGGGCGTGCGGTCGGGCCTGGTGCATTACCACTTCCCGACCGTCGCCGACCTGCTCACCGCGGCGGCCCTGGCCTTCTGCGACAGCTTCGGCGCCACCTGGCTGGACCTGCTCGACGGCGCGGGCACCGCCGACGAGGGCATCGCGCGGCTGGTCTCCCAACTCGACGCCCACCCGCCCGAGTCGCCCGCGAACCGGCTGATGGCCGAGATCTTCCTCGCCGCGGCGCGCCACCCGCCCCTGCGCGCGGGCCTGGCCGCGCTGATCACCGATGTCCGCGCCCGCCTCGCCGACTGGCTGCGCGCCCACGGCTGCCCCAACCCCTTCGACCGGGCGGCGCTGGTCCTGGCCGCCATCGAGGGCATCGCGCTGCACCGGGCGATCGGCGCCGCGGTCGATGTCGCAGGTTACGTCCGCGCGCTGACCGCCGACCACTAGTCTCGACCCCGTGCCTGAGCTGGACAGCAGGGCGCGGGTGCGCCGCGCGGTCGCTCGGGTGCTGGTCGCGGTCGGTGGGTTGCTGTGCGTGTTCGGCGTGCTGCTGATCGTGGCGGCCGTCGTGGAGGACGTGGCGATCGAGAACCACACCGGCCGGGCGGAGGCCGAGGTGGTCAGCGTCGACTTCCGCCGCACGCTGGTGCGGTTCACCACCCCCGACGGCGCGGAGCAGGTGCCGTCGGTGGGGGTGCTCTACCCCGAGCACCTGGAGGTCGGCCAGGTCGTGCGGGTCGAGTACGACGTGCGCAACCCCGACCTCGTGCGCGTCGCGGGCCGCGGGGCCGCGCTCACGATCCTGCCGGTGACCAGCCTGCTCGCCGCGGTCTGGGCGGTCATCGGCGCGGTCCTGTGGTGGCTGCGCAGGCCGGGGCCGCTGCACCTGCGCCCGCCGCACCGGGTCAAGCGGGTGTGACAGGCAGGCGCTAAATCGGCGGAAATGTGTAACAATCGTGCCGTGGAGCACGAGTTCGAGCGCATCGTCGCCGCCGACCACCGGGTCGAGCCGCGGGACTGGATGCCCGACGGGTACCGCAAGACGCTGATCCGCCAGATCGCCCAGCACGCCCACTCCGAGATCATCGGCATGCAGCCGGAGGGCAACTGGATCAGCCGCGCGCCCAGCCTGCGGCGCAAGGCGATCCTGCTGGCCAAGGTGCAGGACGAGGCGGGCCACGGGCTCTACCTCTACGCCGCGGCCGAGACCCTGGGCGCCGACCGCGCCGACCTGACCGACAAGCTCATCGCGGGTCGGCAGAAGTACTCCTCGATCTTCAACTACCCCACGCTGAGCTTCGCCGACGTCGGGGTGATCGGCTGGCTGGTCGACGGCGCGGCGATCGTCAACCAGGTGCCGCTGTGCCGCACGTCCTACGGCCCCTACGCGCGGGCGATGATCCGCGTCTGCAAGGAGGAGTCCTTCCACCAGCGCCAGGGCTACGAGCTGCTGCTGACGATGATGGGCGGCACCCAGGCGCAGCGGGAGATGGTGCAGCGCGCGGTGGACCGCTGGTGGTGGCCGTCGCTGATGATGTTCGGCCCGCCGGACAGCGAGTCGACCAACACCGAGCAGTCGATGAAGTGGCGGATCAAGCGCCACACCAACGACGAGCTGCGGCAGAAGTTCGTCGACATGACCGTCCCGCAGGCCGAGAAGCTCGGCGTCACGCTGCCCGACCCGCAGCTGCGGTGGAACCCCGAGCGCGGCCACCACGACTTCGGCGAGATCGACTGGGCCGAGTTCTGGCAGGTCGTCGGCGGCAACGGGCCGTGCAACGCCCAGCGCATCGCGCACCGGCGCAAGGCGCACGAGGACGGCGCGTGGGTGCGCGAGGCGGCCGCCGCGTACGCGGCGAAGAAGGCGAAGGAGCAGGTGGCGTGAGCGGTCCCCGGTCGTCGTGGCCCTTGTACGAGGTGTTCGTGCGCGGCAAGCGCGGCCTCAACCACGTGCACGTGGGCTCGCTGCACGCCCCGGACGACGAGATGGCCCTGCGCAACGCGCGCGACCTCTACACCCGGCGCAACGAGGGCGTGAGCATCTGGGTGGTGCCCGCCGCGGCGATCACCGCGTCCAGCCCGGACGAGAAGGACCCGTTCTTCGCCCCCAGCGGCGACAAGGTCTACCGCCACCCCACGTTCTACTCGATCCCGGAAGACGTGCCGCACCTGTGAACGCCTACGAAGGACTCGTCGATGCCGGTGAGGAGCGCCACTGGGCCTTCGGCACCGGCTTCACCGCGGCGCTGTCCGGGGTGGACCGCGCGCTGCCCGCCGAGGTCGACCGCGACGACCTGGCCGCCTACTGCCTGATGCTCGGCGACGACGCGCTCATCCTGTCCCAGCGGGTGGCCGAGTGGTGCTCGCGCGCCCCCGAGCTGGAGGAGGACGTCGCGCTGGCCAACATCGCCCTCGACCTGCTCGGGCAGGCCCGGCTGCTGCTGACCAGGGCCGCCGAGGCCGAGGGCGCGGGCCGCGACGAGGACGCGCTGGCCTTCACCCGCGACGAGCACGAGTTCCGCAACACCCGGCTGGTCGAGATCGACTGCGGGCCCGGCCCCGGCGGCGACTTCGCCACCACGATCGCCCGCCTGCTGGTCTTCTCGACCTACCGCCTCGCGCTGCTGCAACGGCTGACCGACTCTGCAGACCCCGTGCTGGCGGCGGTGGCGGCCAAGGGCGTCAAGGAGGTCGCCTACCACCGCGACCACGCCGCCCAGTGGACGCTGCGGCTCGCGGGCGGCACCGACCACTCGCGGGAGCGCATGGTCGCCGGGCTGGACCGGGTCTGGCCGTTCGTCGACGAGCTGTTCGCCGCGCACCCGGTGGAGCAGCGGCTGCCCGGCATCGCCGTGGACTCCGCGGCGCTGCGCGACGAGGTGGACGAGGTGCTGGGCACGGTCTTCGCCGCCGCGGCGCTGGAGCGCCCGTCGGTCAACCCGATCGCGGGCCCCGGCGGCCGCGACGGCGTGCACACCGAGGCGATGGGCTACCTGCTGGCGGAGATGCAGCACATCCACCGCTCGATGCCGGGGGCGGTGTGGTGAGCGCGCGGGAGGTCGCCGCCGCGGTGCTCGACCCCGAGCTGCCGGTGCTGACCCTGGCCGACCTCGGCGTGCTGCGCTCGGTGGAGGAGGTCGGCGACCGGGTGGTCGTCACCATCACCCCCACCTACTCCGGCTGCCCGGCGCTGGAGGAGATGCGCGCCGACCTGACCCGCTCGCTGACCGCGGCCGGGTACACCTCGGTGGAGGTCAGGACCGTGCTCGCGCCCGCGTGGACGACCGACTGGATCAGCGAGGACGGCCTGCGCAAGCTGGCCGAGCACGGCATCGCCCCGCCCGCGCGGCTGGGCCGCGCCCGCGGCCCGGTGCCGCTGAACCTGGAGCCGCCCGCGGCCCGGGTCGCCTGCCCCCGCTGCGGGTCGCCGCGCACCCGGGAGCTGTCGCGGTTCGGGTCCACCGCCTGCAAGGCGCTGCGGGCCTGCGAGGACTGCAAGGAACCGTTCGAGCACATCAAGGAGATCTGAAGTTGCGGCGGACGTTCCACGAACTGCCGGTCGCGCGGGTGGACCGCCTCTGCGCCGACGCGGTGGCGGTCACCTTCGACGTGCCCGAGGCGTTGCGCCCGGAGTTCCAGTTCCGGGCGGGGCAGTACCTGACCCTGCGGCAGGTGGTCGAGGGCCGCGAGGAGCGGCGCTCCTACTCGATCTGCGCGCCCGTCGGCGCGCCGCCGCGCATTGGCGTGCGCCGGGTCGACGGCGGGCTGTTCTCGGCCCAGCTGGTGGACTCGCTGCGGCCCGGGGACGTGCTGGAGGTGCTGCCGCCGCTGGGGAGCTTCACGCCGCCGCTGGACTCGCCCGGCCACCACGCGATGATCGCCGCGGGGTCCGGGATCACGCCGGTGCTCTCCATCGCGGCGACCCTGCTCGCCGAGCCCGGGAACCGGGTGACCGTGCTGTACGGGAACCGGCGCACCGACACCGTGATGTTCGCCGAGGAGCTGTCGGATCTGAAGGACCGGTACCCGGACCGGGTGCAGCTGGTCCACGTGCTGTCGCGGGAACCCGGCGATGTGGAGCTGTTCTCCGGGCGGCTCGACGGTGATCGGCTGAACGCGCTGCTGGAGTCCGTGGTGCCCGCCGAGGACGTGGACCACTGGTGGCTGTGCGGGCCGTTCGGCTTGGTGGAGGCGGCCACCGGGGTGCTCGCCGCGCGCGGGGTGGCCGCCGACCGCGTCCACCGCGAGCTGTTCTACGTCGACGAGCCGCCGCCGGAGCCCAAGCGGGTCGAGGAACGGCCGGACGGACCGGTCGCGTCGGTGACGGTGCTGCTCGACGGCCGGGAGACCGAGGTCGCCCTGGCCTTCGACGAGCCGATCCTCGACGGCGCCCAACGGGTCCGCGGCGACCTGCCGTTCGCGTGCAAGGGCGGGGTCTGCGGGACCTGCCGCGCGAAGGTGGTCTCCGGGGAGGTGTCGATGCGCCGCAACTACGCGCTCGAACAGCACGAACTGGCCGCGGGCTTCGTCCTGACCTGCCAGTCCCTGCCGGTGACCGACCAGGTGACCGTCGACTTCGACGCCTGAGCCCGGGATCCGCCGCTGCCCGGTGAAACGGGGTCGGCGCCTGCCGCGATGATCAGGTGTTCCGACTCTGGGGGATTGCCGCATGTCTGTGGTGCGCTCTGCGCTGTTGCCCGTTTCCGGCGCGCGGTGGACCGCCACCGCGCTGATCGCGGTGGCCTGCGCCGCGGGAGTGGCGTCCACCTGGGCCCACCGGGCGGGGTACTTCCTCGTCGAGGCCTACCTCGAGGACCGTTCGGTCTCCTACTCCGAGGTGCTGGCGGGCGACGAGCGGACGCAGGTGCTCGCGTGGGTCTACTTCGGGGCGCTGGTCGTCGCCGGGGTCGGGTTCGTCGGGTGGCTGTGGCGGGCGTGGGACAACGCCGCGCGGCTGACGATTGCGCCGCACCGCCACGGGCGGGGGTGGGTCGTCGGGAGCTGGCTGGTGCCGGTGGTCAACCTCTGGTTCCCCTACCAGGTCGTGCGGGACGTGTGGCGGGGCAGCAGGCCCGACGCGCGCGGGGTGAACTCGCTCGACCTGCTGCCCGGCAGCGCGCAGGTCAACACCTGGTGGGCCCTGTGGATCGCCGCCGTGGTCGCCGACCGCGTCCTGGTCGTCCTGATGCTCCGCGACGTGCGGTCGCTGGACGGCTTGCGCACGGCGGTCGTCGTCGACACCGTGGCGACGCTGCTCCTGGTCGCCGCCGGTGCCGTCCTGTTCCAGGTGATGGGGCGGATCAGCGGGTGGCAGGAGCAGGCGCGTCTGGGCGTCGGGTAGCCAGCCACCACGCCAGCACCTGCGCGGCGACGCCCGGCGCGGCGACCAGCAGGCCGTCCATCGGCATCGCCGCGTCCCCGCCGCTGCGGTCGAGGACCACCGCGCCCGCCTCCAGGGCGAAGGCCAGGGAACCGGCGACGTCCCAGGCGTGGTAGCTGTGCAGGACCGCGGCGGCGGCGTGCCCCAGGGCCACCTGCGCGATCGCCAGCGCCGCCGAGCCGAGCACCCGCACCCCGGCGTGTGCCGCCGCGGCCTGCTCGATGAACGCCCCCATCCCCGGCCACGCCCCGGTCGGGGACAGCTCCGTGCACACGACCGCCCCGGCGAGATCGGGTCGGTCCACAAGGGACACGCGCTGCCCGTTGGCCCGCGCCCCCCGACCCCGTGCGGCGGCGTAGATCTGCCCCCGGTACGGATCGGCCACCACCCCGACCACGGGGCCGGCCACGTCGACCAGGGCCAGGCTGTAGGCGCACCACGGCAACCCGGCGACGTAGTTCGCCGTGCCGTCGACGGGGTCGACCACCCAGTGGAACTCCGCGTCCGCGGCGTCGCCGCCCGACTCCTCGCCGATGACCGGGATGCCGGGGAACTCGGCGGTCAGCACGCGGCGGGTGTGGCGTTCGAGGGTGCGGTCGGTGTCGGTCACCCAGTCGAAGGGGCTGTCCTCGGCGCCCGGCCGGGCGCCGCGGCCCGCGGTGGCGGTGATCACGTCGGTGGCGTCGTTGGCCAGCCTGCCCGCCACCTCCAGGGCGCGGGAGAGCAGGCCCGGGTCGACGGGGCGGGAGGACAAGAGCGTCATGCCGACCTAGATTGACCACGCTCGGTGTCCACCACCCAACCGCGAGGTGACCGCCCGTCCACCTTCTGGCCAAGGTTGCCCCCCGCCCCGCGTGTTCGGCAGGTGTTCGCCGGGCGGCCATGCGCAGGCCCCGGCGGGCCGGGGGCCGGTGCGGGCATGCTGGCCGCGCTGCGCGGGGGGTGGGGTCGTACAGTTCGGACATGGGCCGCGCCGGGCTGGACAAGGACCCCGCCGACATCGCATCGATGTTCGACGGGGTGGCGAAGCGCTACGACCGCACCAACACGGTCATGACCCTGGGCTTCGACCGGCGCTGGCGGGAGCTGACCCGCCGCGCGCTGGACGCATCGCCCGGGGAGAAGGTGCTCGACCTGGCCGCGGGCACCGCGGTCTCCACCGTCGAGTACGCCCGCTCCGGCGCGTGGTGCGTCGCGGCGGACTTCTCCCTGCAGATGCTGCGCCACGGCGCCCACCGCGACGTGCCGCGGGTGGCGGCCGACGCCTTCCACCTGCCCTTCGCCGACGACGCCTTCGACGCGGTGACCGTCTCCTTCGGCCTGCGCAACATGGCCCCGACGGTTGCCGCGCTGCGCGAGATGGCCCGGGTCACCCGCCCCGGCGGCAGGCTGGTGGTCTGCGAGGTCTCCCAGCCGCCGTGGCGGCCCATCCGCTGGCTCTACCGCAACGTCGTGCTGCGCGGGCTGCCGCTGATCACCCGCCCGGTCTCGTCCAACCCCGAGGCCTACCGGTACCTGGCCGAGTCCATGCGGGACTGGCCCGACCAGCGCGCCGTCGCCGAGCTGATCGCCGCGGCGGGCTGGGGCGAGGTCGAGTGGCTGAACCTGACCTTCGGCGTGGTCGCCCTGCACCGCGCGGTCAAGGTCTAGGCCCACTCCCAGGCGATGCCCAGCACGCCCGGGCGCACGTCCCGCTCGGCGATGTGCACCAGGTGCCCCGCGGTCATCCCCAGCTCCTCGTCGCTGACCTGCGCGGTGTCCTCGCCGCGCTGGACGAACCCGGAGCAGCGCGCGGGCAGCCTGCGGCCGTGGAAGCGCACGCTGAGCACGTAGGAGTCGGCCGGGTAGCGGAACGCCCTGCGGTAGTCGGTGGCCTGCCTGCCCCCGGTGATCACCACGTCGTACTCGAACAGGTGCGTCTGGCCCGCCAGCAGCACGCGGTCGAACAGCAGCTCCGCGGCCACCACGGGGGCCGTGCGGTGCCTGCGCACCCGGCCCAGCCTGCACCCGGCGAGCGCGGCGTAGCTGATCGCGGCCGGGTCCTCGCCCGGCTCGCCGCAGTACACCGCCAGGTGGCGGTCCGGGCCGTCGGCGACCGCGCGGACCACCTGCCGGGCCCGCACCCGCCGCAGCGCGCCCGCGCGGTCCACGGTGACCGACTCGTCCAGCCACCACGGCCGCAGCTTGCCGTCGGAGGGCCCGGCCAGCGCCTCGACCGTCTCGGCCAGGGACTGGGCGGGCTCCAGCAGCGAGCCGTACCGCTTGCCCTGCGGCTCCCGGCCGACCCAGCGCCCGCGCGGGCGGGGCGGGCCGAGCAGGGCCTCCAGCGAGTGCCGCGGCAGGCCGAGGATCACCTCGATGGCGGCCACCGCGCGCAGCGAGTCCGGGCGCTCCGGGCGGCTGCGGCCCAGCCGCCAGTAGCTCAGGCTGGCCAGGCTCACGTGGATGCCGCGGCGGGCCAGCCGCTCGCGCAGCCGGTCCAGGGTCAGCCCGCTGCGGTCGATCGCGGCGCGCAGGGCGGCGTGGAACGGTCCGGTGCGCAGCAGCGCGTCGACATCGGTTCCGGTGGTCGCCACGGGCCGCTCCAGCATCGACTGTGGAATATCAGAGAGTAGGAGCGCGCCCCCGCTGCGGAAAGCCCTGACGGGGTGGGTATCGCTTCACAGTATTGCCGTACGGCATCACAGTCGGGCGCGCGGCGGAGGCCGCGGCCTTGACCGCCCAGACCGGCCGCGGTTGTCATCTGCTCCGCGACGGCGTCCCCCTGCATCCGCCGTCGACCCTGCGAGATGGAGGGCAGATGTCCCGAACTCCGATCAAGGCCGCGCTCGCGGCCGCCGCCGTCGGCGCCGCCCTGGTGGTGGCGATGCCGTCGGCCAACGCCGCGCCCGACCTGCCGACCGCGGTCCGGACGGCCATGCTGGACCGCCAGGGCCCGAGCACCCTGTCCACCGCCCGCGAGCCGCTGGTCGAGCCCACGCGGTCGGCGGGCAACTGGGTGTTCGGCAGCACGACGATCCCGCTGTCGGCCACCGACGAGCACCAGTCGCCGAAGATGGCCCTGTTCATCGCCCACCGCGACCGCGGGCGCTGGCAGGTCGAGCTCGACGGCACCGAGGGCTTCGTCCGGCTCGCCAGCAAGGCCCCGGTGCTCAGCGACGGCGAGAAGCGCACGTTCGCGTCGAACTACGCGGGCTCCCAGGCCGCCGCGGCCACCGACACCGGCCTCGGCCTGCCCTGGGCCCGCGGCGTCGCCTGGTGGATGGGCGGCGGCCCGCACGGCCACAGCGGCAGCAGCAGGCCGTTCAACTCCATCGACTTCAACGGCGGCGACGGCCGCGTGCTGTCGGCGGGGCCCGGCCGGGTCTACAAGAGCTGCGTGCGCGGGCGCAGCGCGCTGGTGAAGGTCGTGCACGACAACGGGTGGAGCACGACGTACTACCACATGTACAACCTGACCACGCTGGCCGACGGCAGCGCGGTGAACACCGGGACCTACCTGGGCAACATCGGCAACGAGCTGCCGTGCGGCGGCTCCAGCTCCGGCGCCCACGTGCACTTCTCGCTGCTGCGCGGCACCACCGAGGTCAGCGTGCACGGCAAGACCTTCGGCGGCTGGACGTTCTACGAGGGCTCGGCCGCCTACGGCGGCTACGCCGAGCGCGGCGGCACCCGCGTGTACCCGGGCAACGGCCGCGTGACCAACTACGGCCCCAGCGACAGCAACCCCGGCTACCCGACCGGCACCGTCGACGCGGGCACGAACACCAGCGTCAACCTGCGCTCGGGCCCCGGCCTGAACTACGCGGTCGTCGGCCAGGCCGCCGACGGCGCGGTCATCTCCATCGCCTGCACCTCCCGCGGCGGCACCGTCGAAGGTCCTCTGGGGCCCGACCGACCTGTGGAACCGCCTCCCCGACGGCTCCTGGATCAGCGACGGCTTCGTCAACACCGGCTCGAACGGCCCGGTGGCCCCGGCCTGCTAAGGGATGGGGAAGGGTGCGCCCGCGGGAATCAACTCCGCGGGCGCACCCGCCTTCCGTCGACCTTGATGGTGGTGCCGGAAACAAGGTGGGCGCGGCTGAGGCGGGTGTCGTCGCGGGTTGTCGGCGACGGGAGGAGCGACTCGGGCCACCTCTAGACTCGGCCGCGTAGGCGGAGGCTAGGAGGGTCCTGTGAGCACGTCGATCAGTCGGCGCAAGGCGGGCGAGGATGCCGAGGTCATCGTCGTGGGGGCGGGGCCTGCGGGGTCCACTGCCGCGACCTACCTGGCGCGGGCGGGGCTCGATGTGCTGCTGCTGGAGAAGTCCACCTTCCCCCGGGAGAAGGTCTGCGGCGACGGGCTCACCCCGCGCGGCGTCAAGCAGCTGATCGACCTCGGCATCGACACCCGCGAGCAGGCGGGCTGGCTGCACAACCGCGGTCTGCGCGTGGTCGGCGGCGGGGTCACCCTCGAACTCGACTGGCCCGACCTGGCCTCCTTCCCGCCGTACGGGGTCGTGCGGCCGCGGCAGGACTTCGACGAGATGCTGGCCCGCACCGCGCAGCGCGCGGGTGCGCGGCTGCTGGAGAACACCACCGTCAACTCCGCCATCACCGACGCCACCGGGCGGGTGATCGGCGTCAACGCCAAGGCGGGGCCGGACAAGGTCCCCGTCACCTACAAGGCGCCCCTGGTCCTCGCCTGCGACGGCGTCTCGGCCCGGCTCGCCCTGAGCGTCGGCCTTGAGAAGATCGACAAGCGGCCGATGGGCGTGGCCGTGCGCCGCTACTACGAGTCCCCGCGCAGCAAGGACGACTACCTGGAGTCGCACCTGGAGCTGTGGGACCGCTCCGACCCGGACAACCCCGTCCTGCTGCCCGGCTACGGCTGGATCTTCGGCATGGGCGACGGCACGATCAACGCCGGGCTGGGCATCCTCTCGACCTCCAAGGCGTTCGGCACCACCGACTACCGCAAGCTCATGCGGTCCTGGTTGGACGGCACCCCCGAGGAGTGGGGCCTGCGCGAGCACAACGCCCGGGGCAAGATCGGCGGCGCGGCCCTGCCGATGGGCTTCAACCGCACCCCGCACTACACCCCCGGCCTGCTGCTGGTCGGCGACGCGGGCGGGATGGTCAACCCGTTCAACGGCGAGGGCATCGGTTACGCGATGGAGTCGGCGAGCATCGCGGCCGAGATCGTCGTGCAGGCGATGGCGCGGCAGGAGGGTCCGGCGCGCGAGCGCGCCCTGGAGGGCTACCCGGCGGCGATGCGGGACGCCCTCGGCAGCTACTACCGGCTGGGCAACATCTTCTCCAAGCTGATCGGCAACCCGACGATCATGCGCACGGCGACCAAGTACGGCCTGCCGCGCAAGACGCTCATGAAGCTGGTCCTCAAGCTCCTCGCCGGCCTCTACGACGAGCGCGACGGCGACGCCTTCGACCGGATCATCACGGCCGCCACGCGGCTGGCCCCGGCTGTCTGATTGCTCACGCAAGCATCGCGTTAGCGCAGCTCAGGCGCGCCCAGGGGGGCGCGAAAGCGGCTGTGAGCCAAGTCCTAGACTGGGCCAGGTGCTGTGAAGGCGTTCACAGGTGAGCGGTCTCGCTTGTGAACGTTTTCACAAGCGCTGACCCGTCCGGTTAGGTCCGCCTAATGACCATTGGCGAGATCGCGGGCCCCTAGGGTTCGGCCGGAGGACGCCGGGGAAAGGACGCGAGGGTGTCGGTGCAACTCGCCCAGGACGTGACGAACGACCTGGGCATCTATCTCCCTCTGGTGGTCATGTTCGCGCTGGCGGCGGCCTTCGCCGTCTTCTCCGCGCTGCTGGGGCCGCTGGTCGGGCCGTCCCGGTACAACCGGGCCAAGTTCGAGGCCTACGAGTGCGGGATCGAGCCGTCGCCGCAGCCGATCGTCGGCGGCGGTCGCGTGCCGGTGGCGTACTACCTGACCGCCATGCTCTTCATCCTGTTCGACATCGAGATGGTGTTCCTCTACCCCTTCGCGGTGTCGGCGGACGTGCTGGGCCTGTTCGGCCTGGTGGAGATCTTCCTTTTCATCGCCACCGTCGGCTTCGCCTACGCCTACGTGTGGCGCCGCGGCGGCCTGGACTGGAACTGACGGGAGAAACCAATGGGTCTTGAGGAGAAGCTCCCGAACGGCATCCTGCTGGCCAGCCTGGAGAAGCTGGTCAACTGGGGCCGCAAGAACTCGCTGTGGCCCGCCACCTTCGGGCTGGCCTGCTGCGCCATCGAGATGATGACCACCGGCGGCCCGCGCTACGACATCGCCCGCTTCGGCATGGAGGCCTTCCGCGCCTCCCCCCGCCAGGCGGACCTGATGATCGTCGCGGGCCGGGTCACCAACAAGATGGCCCCGGTGCTGCGCCAGATCTACGACCAGATGGCCGAGCCCCGCTGGGTGCTGGCGATGGGTGTCTGCGCCTCCTCCGGCGGCATGTTCAACAACTACGCCGTCGTCCAGGGGGTCGACCACATCGTCCCGGTCGACATGTACCTGCCGGGCTGCCCGCCGCGCCCGGAGATGCTGCTCGACGCGATCCTGAAGCTGCACGCCAAGATCGCCGACGAGCCGATCAACGCCACCCGCGCCGCCATCCGCGCCGAGCAGGGCCTGCGCACCCCGCTGATCCCGTCCTCGGTCAAGTTCGCGAAGAAGTGACCCATGCCTGACGAGAACCCCACCACCCCGGCGTCCGAGGCCACCCCGCCGGTCGGCGCCGAGGGCTCCAGCGCCGCGCGGCCGGACACCGGCATCGAGGCCGACACCGGCCTCGCCCGCCCCGCCGAGCACCGCGAGCCGGTCCCCGCCGAGCCCGTCGTCGCCGGGCGCACCCGCAAGGGCATGTTCCACGTCTCCGGCTCCGGGGACACCTCCGGCTTCGGCGGCCTGCAGCTGCCCGCCTACAGCCCGGTCCCGGCCGAGCGGCCCTACGGCGGCTGGTTCGACGAGTTCGCCGACGACCTGCACGCCGCGATGGCCGCCCGGGGCATCCCCGCCGAGGCCATCCAGCAGGTCACCGTCGACCGCGGCGAGATCACCCTCTACGTCGGCCGCGAGCACCTGGTCGCGCTGTGCTGGGCGCTGCGCGACGAGCCCGCGCTGCGCTTCGAGCTGTGCAGCTCGGTGTCCGGTGTGGACTACGGCGTGGACGTCCCGCAGCGCCTGCACAGCGTCTACCACCTGACGTCGATGACCTACCGGCGGCGCATCCGCCTGGAGGTCGCCGTGGACGTCGACGACCCGCACATCCCGTCGGTGGTCGAGGTCTACCCGACCGCCGACTGGCAGGAGCGGGAGGCGTGGGACATGTTCGGCATCGTCTACGACGGCCACCCCGCGCTGACCCGCATCCTCATGCCGGACGACTGGGACGGCCACCCGCAGCGCAAGGACTACCCGCTGGGCGGCATCCCGGTGGAGTACAAGGGCGCGGAGATCCCTCCGCCCGACCAGCGGAGGTCGTACTCGTGACCACCCACAGCGACAACGAGACCGCGTACGCCGAGGAGCGCCGCACCACCGAGGGCAAGGTCTACACCGTCACCGGCGGCGACTGGGACGAGGTGCTCGAGGACGCCCAGCACGACGAGCGCATCGTCATCAACATGGGCCCCCAGCACCCGTCCACCCACGGCGTGCTGCGGCTGGTGCTGGAGCTGGAGGGCGAGACGGTCACCCAGGCCCGCTCGGTCATCGGCTACCTGCACACCGGCATCGAGAAGAACTGCGAGTACCGCACCTGGACCCAGGGCGTCACGTTCGTGACGCGCATGGACTACCTCGCGCCGCTGCACAACGAGGCCGCCTACTGCCTGGCGGTGGAGAAGCTGCTGGGCATCGAGGCCCCGCCGCGGGCGCAAACCATCCGGGTCATGCTGATGGAGATCAACCGCATCTCCTCGCACCTGGTCGCGCTGGCCACCGGCGGCATGGAGCTGGGCTCGCTGACCGCGATGACCTCCGGGTTCCGCGAGCGCGAGGAGGCGCTGCACCTGCTGGAGCACCTGACCGGGCTGCGGATGAACCACGCCTTCATCCGCCCCGGCGGCGTCGCCCAGGACCTGCCCGACGACTACCACCAGCACGTCACCGACTTCATCAAGGTGATGCGCAAGCGGCTGCCCGACTACGACCGGCTGCTCACCGGGCAGCCGATCTGGCGCAACCGCCTCAAGGACGTCGGCTACCTGCCGGTGGACGCCTGCCTCGCGCTGGGCATCACCGGCCCGGTGCTGCGCTCGGCCGGGCTGGCCTGGGACCTGCGCAAGACCGAGCCGTACCTGGGCTACGAGGACTACGACTTCGAGGTGCCCACCTCCACCGACGCCGACGCCTTCGCCCGGTACCTGCTGCGGCTGGAGGAGATGCACCAGTCGCTGCGGATCATCGAGCAGGCGCTGCGCAAGCTGGAGCCGGGCCCGGTGATGGTCGAGGACGCCAAGATCGCCTGGCCCGCGAAGCTGACCATCGGCTCCGACGGCATGGGCAACTCCCTCGAGCATGTCCGCAAGATCATGGGCCAGTCGATGGAGTCGCTGATCCACCACTTCAAGCTGGTCACCGAGGGCTTCAAGGTCCCCGCGGGCCAGGTGTACGTGCCGGTGGAGTCCCCGCGCGGCGAGCTGGGCTACCACCTGGTCTCCGACGGCGGCACCCGCCCGGTCCGCGTGCACGTGCGCGAGCCCAGCTTCGTGAACCTGCAGTCGATGCCCGCGATGAGCGAGGGCGGCATGGTCGCCGACGTGATCGCGGCCATCGCCTCTATCGATCCCGTGATGGGGGGTTGTGACCGGTGAGCGCCGAGTCCCTGAGCACCGGCAAGACCTACGGCGGTTCCAGCGTCGGCGGCGGCCCGACCCACCAGGAGACCGCGCCGGAGGTCGACGTGGTGAAGATCGCGCCGGTCCCGGCCGAGCAGCTGGTCGAGGAGGGCGTGCCGGACCTGAGCGTGTTCGACGCGCTCACCGTCGAGCGCGCCCAGGCGATCATCGCCCGGTACCCGCAGTCGCGCTCGGCCCTGCTGCCGATGCTGCACCTGGTGCAGTCGGTCGAGGGCCGGGTCAGCCAGGCGGGCATCCACTTCTGCGCCCAGCAGCTGGACCTGACCCCCGCCGAGGTCAGCGCGGTGGCCACGTTCTACACGATGTACAAGCGCAAGACCTGCGGCGAGCACCTGGTGTCGGTGTGCACCAACACCCTGTGCGCGGTGCTGGGCGGCGACGACATCTACCGCAAGCTCGGCGAGCACCTGGGCGCCGAGGGCAAGCCGCTGGGGCACAACGAGACCGCGGGCGAGCCGGGTGCGCCCGGCTCGATCACCCTGGAGCACGCCGAGTGCCTGGCGGCCTGCGACCTCGGGCCGGTCATCCAGGTCAACTACGAGTACTTCGACAACCAGACCGTCGACTCCGCGGTCGCCCTGGTCGACCAGCTCCGCAACGGCGAGCGGCCCGCGCCCACCCGCGGCGCGCCGCTGCGCGACTTCCGCACCGCCGAGCTGGAGCTGGCCGGGTTCTTCCCCGAGGACGAGGCGCAGTACCGCGCCGGGGTGGACGGTCCGTCCGCCGCGGTGGAGACCCTGCGCGGGGCGAAGCTGGCCAACGAGCGCGGCTGGGTCGCCCCCGCCATGCCGGACGACGCCCCGCTCCCGGAGGTGCAGAAGAAGTGAGCACTCCCAACAAGCCCGCTCCGGTCACGCCGGTGCTGACCAAGCGGTGGCTGTCGCCCAACTCGTGGTCCATCAAGACCTACGAGCAGCTGGAGGGCTACACCGCCATCCGCAAGGCGCTGCGCGGCACCCCCGAGCAGCTGGTCGAGCTGGTCAAGGCGTCCGGGCTGCGCGGCCGCGGCGGCGCGGGGTTCCCCGCGGGCGTCAAGTGGTCGTTCATGCCGCCCAACGAGGACAAGCCGCACTACCTGGTGATCAACGCCGACGAGGGCGAGCCGGGCACGTGCAAGGACATCCCGCTGATGATGGCCGACCCGCACTCGCTCATCGAGGGCTGCATCATCGCCTCCTACGCGATGCGGGCGCACCACTGCTTCATCTACGTGCGCGGTGAGGCGCTGCACTGCATCCGCAGGCTCAACGCCGCGGTGCGCGAGGCGTACGCCGCGGGCTACCTGGGCAAGGACATCCTCGGCTCGGGCTACGACCTCGACATCGTCGTGCACGCGGGCGCGGGCGCCTACATCTGCGGCGAGGAGACCGCGCTGCTGGACTCCCTGGAGGGCCGCCGCGGCCAGCCCCGGCTCAAGCCGCCGTTCCCCGCCGCCGCCGGGCTCTACGCCGCGCCGACGACGGTGAACAACGTCGAGACCATCGCCAGCGTGCCGTTCATCGTCAACGGCGGCAGCGACTGGTTCCGCACCATGGGCACCGAGAAGTCGCCCGGCCCGAAGATCTACTCGATCTCCGGGCACGTGACCAACCCCGGCCAGTACGAGGCCCCGCTGGGCACCACGCTGCGCGAGCTGCTGGAGCTGGCGGGCGGGATGAAGGACGGCATCCCGCTGAAGTTCTGGACCCCGGGCGGCTCGTCGACCCCGATGTTCACCGCCGAGCACCTCGACGTCCCGCTGGACTTCGAGGGCGCGGCCGAGGCGGGCTCGATGCTGGGCACCACCGCGGTCATGGTCTTCAACGAGACCGTCTCCGTGCCGTGGGCGGTCATGAAGTGGACCCAGTTCTACGAGCACGAGTCCTGCGGCAAGTGCACCCCGTGCCGCGAGGGCACCTACTGGCTGACCGGCATCCTGGAGCGGATGGTCGCCGGTGAGGGCACCGAGTCCGACATCGACACGCTGCTCGACATCTGCGACAACATCCTCGGCCGCAGCTTCTGCGCCCTCGGCGACGGCGCGGTCAGCCCGATCACCAGCGGCATCAAGTACTTCCGCGATGAGTTCCTCGCGCTGTGCGAGCGGAACCGCAAGCCCGCGATGGCTGGAGTTCAGTCATGACGATCGCCCCGGAGAACCCCAAGACCGACAAGCCCGTGCCCGAGGGGCACGTGCGGCTGACCATCGACGGGATCGAGGTCGACGCGCCCAAGGGCGAGCTGGTCATCCGCACCGCGGAGCGGCTGGGGATCATGATCCCGCGGTTCTGCGACCACCCGCTGCTCGACCCGGCAGGCGCCTGCCGCCAGTGCCTGGTCGAGGTCGAGATGGGCGGCAGGCCGATGCCCAAGCCGCAGGCCAGCTGCACGATCACGGTCGCGGACGGCATGGTCGTCAAGACCCAGCACACCTCGCCGGTCGCCGACAAGGCCCAGCAGGGCGTGATGGAGCTGCTGCTCATCAACCACCCGCTGGACTGCCCGATCTGCGACAAGGGCGGCGAGTGCCCGCTGCAGAACCAGGCGATGTCCAACGGCCGGGCCGAGTCGCGCTTCGTCGAGACCAAGCGGACCTTCGCCAAGCCGATCCCGATCAGCACGCAGGTGCTGCTCGACCGCGAGCGCTGCGTGCTCTGCCAGCGGTGCACCCGCTTCTCCAGCCAGATCGCGGGCGACCCGTTCATCGAGCTGCTGGAGCGCGGCGCGCAGCAGCAGATCGGCATCGCCGAGGAGAAGCCCTTCCAGAGCTACTTCTCCGGCAACACCATCCAGATCTGCCCGGTCGGCGCGCTCACCAGCGCCGCCTACCGGTTCCGGTCGCGCCCGTTCGACCTGGTGTCCACCCCGAGCGTGTGCGAGCACTGCTCCTCCGGCTGCGCCGAGCGCACCGACTGGCGCCGCGGCAAGGTCATGCGCAAGCTGGCGGGCGAGGACCCGGAGGTCAACGAGGAGTGGATCTGCGACAAGGGCCGCTTCGCCTTCCGCTACGTCACCGCGGCCGACCGCATCACCCGGCCGATGGTGCGCGACGCCAAGACCGGTGAGCTGGTCGAGTCCAGCTGGACCGAGGCGCTGCGGGTGGCCGCCGACGGCCTGCTGGCCGCCAAGGCCAAGGGCGTCGGCGTGCTGGCGGGCGGTCGGCTGACCGTCGAGGACGCCTACGCCTACGGCAAGTTCGCCCGCATCGCCCTGGGCACCAACGACGTGGACTTCCGGGCCCGGCCGCACTCGGCCGAGGAGCTGGACTTCCTCGCCTCGACCATCGTCAACACCTCGCCTGCCGACGGGGTCACCTTCGCCGCGATCGAGAACGCCCCCGCCGTGCTGTGCGTGGCGTTCGAGCCGGAGGAGGAGGCGCCGATCGTCTTCCTGCGGCTGCGCAAGGCGGCGCGCACCAAGCGCGCCAAGGTGTTCCACGTCGGGCAGTGGACCAGCCCGGGCGTCAGCAAGACCTTCGGCTCGCTGCTGGCCTGCACCCCCGGCGACGAGCCGCGGACGCTGGACGCGCTGGCCCAGCACGCCCCGGACGTCAGCCAGGCGCTGGGCGCCCCGGGCGCGGTGATCCTGGTCGGCGAGCGGGCCGCGGCGATCCCCGGCCTGTTCAGCGCGGTCCTGCGGCTGGCGGGCAGCACGGGGGCGAAGGTCGCCTGGATCCCGCGGCGCGCCGGTGAGCGCGGCGCGCTGGACGCGGGCGTCGCCCCGACGCTGCTGCCCGGCGGGCGGGCGGTGTCCGACGCCAAGGCGCGGGCCGCCGTCGAGCAGGTGTGGGGCCTGGCCGAGGGCGCGCTGCCGTCGATGCCCGGGCGCGACACCGACGCGATCCTGGCCGCCGCCGCGGCGGGCCAGCTCGGCGGCCTGGTGGTCGGCGGGGTGGACCCGCACGACCTGGCCGATCCGGAGCTGGCGCTGCGGGCGCTGGCCGAGGTGGGCTTCGTGGTCAGCCTGGAGCTGCGCCGCAGCGCGGTCACCGCGCTGGCCGACGTGGTCCTGCCGGTCGCGGCCGCGGTGGAGAAGTCGGGCACCTTCCTCAACTGGGAGGGCCGCAGCCGCCCGTTCGGCAACACCCTGGAGACCACCGGGAAGCTGCCGGACTGCCGGGTGCTCGACACCCTGGCCGTGGAGATGGACGCCGACCTGTTCACCCAGACCCCGGAGGCCGCCGCCGCCGACCTGGCCAAGCTGACCGGGCCGAACGCCGTCGAGCGGACCGCGAGCGCCCCGGACGTCGCGGCCGCGCCGCGCGCCGCGGGCCCGGGCGAGGCCGTGCTCGCGTCCTGGCGGATGCTGCTGGACGAGGGCTCGCTGCAGGACGGCGAGCCGCACCTGGCGGGCACCCGGCGCCCGGTGTACGCCCGGATGTCGCTGGCGACGGCGACCGCGCTGGGCGTGTCCGTCACCGGCACCGCCCGGGTGTCCACCCCGCGCGGGGCGGTCGACGTCCCGGTGCACGTGGCCGACCTGCCCGACGGCGTGGTCTGGCTGCCAGCGAACTCACCCGGCTCGGCGCTGCGCGCGCGGCTGGGTGCGGGCCACGGCGATGTCGTCGCGGTGGCCGGCTCCGAGGGAGACAACACATGACCCGCGCTGAACTCCTGGCCGATGACCCGTTCTGGCTGATCCTGATCAAGTGCGTCGCCCTGCTCCTGCTGGGCGCCCTGATGACCATGTTCATGATCATCTGGGAGCGCAAGGTCGTCGCCCGCATGCAGCACCGGCCCGGCCCCAACCGGGTCGGCCCCGGCGGCTGGCTGCAGTCCCTGGCGGACGCGATCAAGCTGCCGTTCAAGGAGCAGATCATCCCGGACTCGGCCGACCGGAAGGTGTACTTCCTGGCGCCGATCGTGTCCACGGTGCCCGCGTTCCTGGCCTTCTCGGTGATCCCGTTCGGCCCCGAGGTCAGCATCTTCGGCGAGCGCACCGTGCTGCAGCTGGTCGACCTGCCGGTCGGCGTGCTGGTCGTGCTGGCCTGCTCCTCGCTGGGCGTCTACGGCATCGTCCTGGCGGGCTGGTCCTCCGGCTCGCCGTACCCGCTGCTCGGCGGGCTGCGCTCGGCGGCGCAGGTGATCTCCTACGAGATCGCGCTGGGCCTGTCCATCGTCGCGGTGATCCTGCACGCCGGGTCGCTGTCCACAGGCGACATCGTGGACGCGCAGACGAGCATCTGGTTCGCGGTCACCCTGGTGCCCAGCTTCCTGATCTTCTTCGTGTCGATGGTCGGCGAGACCAACCGCGCCCCGTTCGACCTCCCCGAGGCCGAGTCGGAGCTGGTCGGCGGCTTCCACACCGAGTACAGCTCGATGAAGTTCGCGCTGTTCTTCCTGGCCGAGTACGTGAACATGGTCATCGTCTCGGCGATGTGCACCACGCTGTTCCTCGGCGGGTACATGGCGCCGTGGCCGATCTCGCTGATCGGCGACAACATGTTCAACTCCGGCTGGTGGCCGCTGATCTGGTTCTTCGGCAAGACGCTGGCGCTGCTGTTCGTCTTCATCTGGCTGCGCGGCACGCTGCCCCGGCTGCGCTACGACCAGTTCATGCGCCTGGGCTGGAAGTTCCTCGTCCCGGCCAACCTGGTGTGGATCGTCGGCGTGACCGCCATCCGCGCCTTCCGCGCCGAGGGCGAGATCAGCACGACCACCATCCTGGTCGCGGGCGGGGTGCTGCTGCTCCTGCTGATCGGCCTGAGCTTCCTGCTGCCGGAGAAGAACGTGCAGCAGGGCCCGAAGCCGGTCGAGCTGACCGGCGGCGGCTTCCCGGTCCCGCCGCTGGACCTGCAGGTGCCGGACAAGAACAGCGCCAAGGCGGTGCGCGCCCGCAAGCGCCGCCAGCCTGCCGCGGTGGGCGCGCCCGCCGAGAAGGAGACCGACCAGTGAGCATCTTGGATCCGCTCAAGGGGTTCGGGGTCACCTTCGGCACGATGTTCAAGAAGGTCGTGACCGAGGAGTACCCCGAGGACTGGCCGGGGGCCGCGCCCCGCTACCACGGCCGCCACCAGCTCAACCGGCACCCCGACGGGCTGGAGAAGTGCGTCGGGTGCGAGCTGTGCGCCTGGGCCTGCCCGGCGGACGCGATCTTCGTCGAGGGCGGCGACAACACCGACGAGGAGCGCTACTCCCCGGGGGAGCGCTACGGCGCCGACTACCAGATCAACTACCTGCGGTGCATCGGCTGCGGCCTGTGCGTCGAGGCGTGCCCGACCCGCTCGCTGACCATGATCACCGAGTTCGAGCTGGCCGACGACGACCGGCAGCGGCTGATCTACACCAAGGAGCAGCTGCTCGCGCCGCTGCTGCCCGGAATGGAGCAGCCGCCGCACCCGATGCGCCTGGGCGAGAGCGAGCAGGACTACTACGTCCGCGGGCCGGAGCTGGCCAAGGGCGGTGAGGCGAAGTGAGCGCGGTGCTCCTCGCCCAGGAGGCGGCGGCGGTCACCACCGGTGAGGCCGTGGCGTTCTGGATCCTCGGGCCGCTGGCCCTCGCGGGCGGGCTCGGCATGATCTTCGCCCGCAACGCCGTGCACTCGGCGCTGTTCCTGGTGATGACCATGCTGAGCCTGGGCGTGCTCTACATGGTCCAGCAGGCCCCGTTCCTCGGGTTCGTGCAGATCATCGTCTACACCGGCGCGATCATGATGCTGTTCCTGTTCGTGCTGATGCTCGTCGGGCGCGACTCGTCGGACTCGGTGGTCGAGGTGCTGCGCGGGCAGCGGCTGTGGGCCACCGTCCTGGGCGTGGGCATGGCCGTGCTGATCGTCGGCGCGCTGGCCCGCTCGCTGACCGAGGTGACCCCGCTGGGCCTGGGCGAGCCCAACGCCAACGGCGGCAACGTCGAGAGCCTGGGCAGGCTGATCTTCACCGACTACCTGCTGCCCTTCGAGCTGACCTCCGCGCTGCTGATCACCGCGGCCGTCGGCGCGATGATCCTGGGCTACATCGACCGCTCCCGCGCGGGCAAGCGCACCCAGCGCGAGCTGGTCATCGCCCGCTTCCGCGGCGAGCACGACCGCCCGTCGCCGCTGCCGGGCCCCGGCGTGTTCGCCACCGCCAACTCGGTGGCCACCCCGGCGCTGCTGCCCGACGGCTCGGTCGCCCCGGAGTCGCTCTCGCGCCTGATCGACGCCACCGTCGCCGAGACCCTCGACGACGACCGCAAGGCCGTCGCCGGGACCGGCGCGGGGCCCGACGCGCGGGCGCTGGCCCCCGGTGAGGAGGACGGGAAGTGACTCCGACCTACTACTTGCTGCTCTCGGCGCTGCTGTTCACGATCGGCGCGGTCGGCGTGCTGGTCCGGCGCAACGCGATCGTGGTGTTCATGTGCATCGAGCTGATGCTCAACGCCGTGAACCTCTCCCTGGTCACCTTCGCCCGGATCAACGGGTCGCTGGACGGCCAGGTGATGGCGTTCTTCGTGATGGTCGTGGCCGCCGCCGAGGTCGTGGTCGGCCTGGCGATCATCATGTCGATCTTCCGCACCCGCCGGACCGCGTCGGTCGACGACGCGAACCTGCTGAAGTACTAAGGGGAACTCGGTGAGCATCAACCTCGCTGCTGAGGTCGCCCCCGCGACCGGGGCCGCGGCGCACGCCTGGCTCCTGCTGGCGCTGCCCGCCTTCGGCGCGGCCGTGCTGCTGCTGGCCGGGCGCAGGCGGGCCGAGCGCTGGGGGCACCTGCTCGGCAGCGCGACCGTCCTGGGCGCGTTCGTCTACGGCCTGGTGCTGTTCTTCGAGAGCACCGGCCTGGACCCGGCCCAGCGCTCGCAGGACCTGCTGCTGTTCGAGTGGATCCCGGTGGGCTCGCTCGACGTCGACATGGCCCTGCGGATCGACCCGCTGTCGCTGACGTTCGTGCTGCTGATCACCGGTGTCGGGTCGCTGATCCACATCTACTCGATCGGCTACATGGGCCACGAGCGCGCCGACCGCAGCCGGTTCTTCGCGTACCTGAACCTGTTCGTCGCGGCGATGCTGCTGCTGGTGCTGGGCAACGGGTTCGTGACGCTGTACTTCGGCTGGGAGGGCGTCGGCCTGGCGTCCTACCTGCTGATCGGCTGGTACCAGGGCCGCGGCTACGCGGCCACGGCCGCCAAGAAGGCGTTCCTGATGAACCGGGTCGGCGACGTCGGCCTGGCCCTGGCGATCTTCATCATGTTCAAGACGATGGGCACCACCTCCTACGCGGGGGTGTTCGACCAGATCGGCGAGCAGTCGACCGCGGTCGTGGTGGCCATCGGCCTGCTGCTGCTGCTCGGCGCGTGCGGCAAGTCCGGCCAGTTCCCGCTGCAGGCGTGGTTGCCCGACGCGATGGCCGGTCCGACGCCGGTCTCGGCGCTCATCCACGCCGCGACGATGGTCACCGCCGGTGTCTACCTGATCGCCCGGTCCAGCCCGATCTACTCGCTGCCGCAGGCCGCGGACGCGCGCCTGGTCGTGATGTGCGTCGGCGCGTTCACGCTGCTGCTGGGCTGCATCATCGGCTGCGCCTACGACGACTTCAAGAAGGTCCTGGCGTACTCCACGGTCAGCCAGATCGGCTACATGATGCTGGCCGTGGGCCTGGGCCCGGCCGGGTACGCCTTCGGCATCCTGCACCTGCTCACGCACGGCTTCTTCAAGGCCGGGCTGTTCCTCGGCGCGGGCTCGGTCATGCACGGCATGAACGACGAGGGCGACATCCGCCGCATGGGCGGGCTGTGGAAGAAGATGCCGATCACCTTCGCCACCTTCGCCCTGGGCTACCTCGCGCTGATCGGCTTCCCGTTCCTGTCCGGGTACTTCTCCAAGGACGAGATCATCTACGCCGCCTTCGGCGAGGAGGGCTGGCGCGGCTGGGTCTTCGGCGGCGCGGCGCTGCTGGGCGCCCTGCTGACCGCGTTCTACATGACCCGCCTGCTGGTCCTGGTCTTCCTCGGCAAGCCGCGCTGGGAGAACCTCAAGAGCGAGGACGGCACGGCCTACCACCCGCACGAGTCGCCGTCGACGATGACCATCCCGATGATCATCCTGGCGTTCGGCTCGGTCGCGGCGGGCGGCATCCTCGCCACGATGCTGCCGGAGTGGCTGGAGCCCAGCGTCGGCGCGGTCGTCGAGCGCGAGGGCCTGGTCTCCCACGGCCTGGTCGCCGTGCTGGCCACCGTTGCGATGGTGCTCGGCGCAGGCCTGGCGTACCTGCTCTTCGGCCGCGGTGAGCAGCCGGTCGAGCGCCCGGTCCGGGTGTCCTGGCCGGTCCGCGCCGCGCGCGCCGACCTCTACGGCAACCACCTGAACGAGGCGCTGTTCGCCAAGCCGGGCACCTGGCTGACCCGGGCGCTGGTCTTCGTCGACAACCGCGGCGTCGACGGCCTGGTCAACGGCATCGCGGCGGGCTTGGGCGGCAGCTCGGGCAGGCTGCGCCGCACGCAGACGGGCTTCGTGCGCTCCTACGCGCTGTCCATGCTCGGCGGATCGATCCTGGTGGTCGCCGCACTGCTGATGGTGAGGTTCGCATGACATCAACGGCCGACTCCTGGGTGCTCTGGGCGCTGCTGGTCGTCCCGCTGGTGGGCGCGGCGGTCACCGTCGCCCTGCGCGGCAGCGACCGCGCGGCCAAGCTCGCCGCGCTGGCGTTCAGCCTCGTCGAGCTGGTGCTCGCCGGGGTCGCCTGGTCGCTCTACGACCCGGCGGGCGAGCGGCTGCAGCTGGGGTCCACGCTGGACTGGATCCCCGCCTTCGGCGTGCACATCGCCTGGGGCGTGGACGGCATCGCGCTGGTGATGATCGCCGTCATCGCGCTGCTGGTGCCGATCGTGATCGGGGCGGGCTGGGCCGACCGGCTGCCCGAGGGCCGCACCAAGGGCGGGTTCTTCGCGCTGATCCTGCTGGAGCAGGCGCTGACCGTCGGCGTGTTCGCCGCGACCGACGTGTTCCTGTTCTACGTGCTGTTCGAGATCATGCTGATCCCGATGTACTTCCTGATCGGGTCCTACGGCGGGGCGAACCGCCAGTACGCCGCGGTCAAGTTCTTCCTGTACTCCTTCCTCGGCGGCCTGATCATGCTGGCCTCGGTGATCGCGGCCTACTCGCTGGCCGCCGACACCCTGGGCCAGGGCACCTTCCTGTGGGAGGAGCTGGTCCCGGTCGTCTCGGCCGCGCCGCTGACCACCCAGATCTGGATCTTCTTCGGCTTCTTCATCGCCTTCGCGGTGAAGGCGCCGCTGGTCCCGGTGCACACCTGGCTGCCCGACGCCACCGCCGAGGCGCCGATGGGCGTCGCCGTGCTGCTGGTCGGCATCCTGGACAAGGTCGGCACGTTCGGCTTCCTGCGCTTCCTGCTGCCGCTGACCCCGGCGGCCAGCCAGGAGCTGTCCTGGCTGGTGCTGCTGCTCGGCGCGGTCGGGGTCATCTACGGCTCGCTGCTGGCCGCGGGCCAGAGCGACATGAAGCGCTTCGTCGCCTACGTCTCCATCGCCCACTTCGGCTTCATCGCGCTGGGCATCTTCGCCTTCAGCACGCAGTCGCTGACCGGGTCGGTGACCTACATGGTCAACCACAGCATCGCCACCGGCATGCTGATCCTGGTGCTGGGCATGGTGATCTTCCGCGGCGGCTCGACCCGCATCGCCGACTACGGCGGCATGAGCAAGCTGACCCCGGTGCTGGCGGGCATGCTGCTCATCGCGGGCCTGTCGAGCATGTCGCTGCCGGGCACCAACGCCTTCATCAGCGAGTTCCTGGTGCTGATCGGCTCGTTCCCGAACGCGCCGGTGCACACGATCATCGCCACCGTCGGCATGATCCTGGCCGCGCTGTACGTGCTGTGGCTCTACCAGCGGATCATGCAGGGCCCGCTGCGCGGCGACGCGATCGTCGGCGCCGCAGGCGGTCCCGGCGCGGCGATCGCCCCCGAGGTCGGGGCCAAGCAGGCCATCGCGGACCTGTCCGGGCGGGAGAAGCTCGTGCTCGCCCCCTTGGTGGTGCTGGTGCTCGCGCTCGGCATCTTCCCGAAGCCGGTGCTGGACGCGGTGGAGCCGTCGGTGGCCGCCACCATGTGCGAGGCCGGCCTGGTCGACCCGGTCCAGTCCGATGAGGAGCAACCGCAGTGTTCGTGAACATCGTGGCCCAGGAGCCGCTGCCGGTGCCCGAGACCGGGATCGAGCCGCCCCCGGTCGGCGCGATCTGGCCGGTGCTGATCGTCCTCGGCGCCGCGTGCGTCGGGGTGCTGGTCGAGGCGTTCCTGCCCAAGCACCAGCGGTGGTCGGCGCAGGTCGTGCTGACCCTGCTGGCCATCGTCGGCGCGGGGGCCGCGCTGGCCGGGTACGTCGCCGACGCGCCTGAGGGCGGCGAGCTGGCCATGTACGGCACGCTCGCCGTCGACGGCCCGGCGCTGTTCCTGTGGGGCACGCTGCTGGCCCTGGCCGTCGGCGCGGTGCTGCTGATCGCCGACCGCTCGGTCGAGCCGGGCGGGGCGTTCGTGGCCACCGCGGCGATCCGGCCCGGCACCGTGCAGGACCGGGCCCAGGTCCAGTCGACCGGCATGCAGACCGAGGTCTTCCCGCTGACGCTGTTCGCCCTCGGCGGCATGATGATCTTCTGCGCGGCCAACGACCTGCTGACGATGTTCATCGCGCTGGAGGTGCTGTCGCTGCCGCTGTACCTGATGTGCGGCCTGGCCCGGCGGCGCAGGCTGCTGTCGCAGGAGGCGGCGGTCAAGTACTTCCTGCTGGGCGCGTTCGCCTCGGCGTTCTTCCTCTACGGCGTGGCCCTGCTCTACGGCTACGCGGGCTCGGTCACCCTGGCCGACATCGGCGCGGCCGCCGCGGGCACCGACCGCTCGGACACGCTGCTGTTCGCCGGGCTCGGCCTGCTGGTGGTCGGCCTGCTGTTCAAGGCGTCCGTGGGCCCGTTCCACACCTGGACCCCGGACGTTTACCAGGGCGCGCCGACGCCGATCACCGCGTTCATGGCCGCGTGCACCAAGGTGGCCGCCTTCGGCGGCATCCTGCGGGTGCTGCAGGTGGCCTTCGAGTCGACCAGCTGGGAGTGGCGCGGGGTCCTGTGGGGCATCGCGATCATCTCGATGGTCGTCGGCGCGGTGCTGGGCCTGACCCAGACCGACGTCAAGCGGATGCTGGCCTACTCGTCGGTGGCGCACGCGGGCTTCCTGCTCATCGGGGCCATCGCGCTGACCGAGAAGGGCCTGTCGAGCACGCTGTTCTACCTGCTCACCTACGGCTTCACCACGCTGGCCGCCTTCGGCGTGGTCAGCCTGGTCCGCGGCCCGGACGGCGAGGCGACGCACCTGTCGCAGTGGGCGGGGCTGGCCAAGCGCTCGCCGCTGCTGGCCGGGGTGTTCACCTTCCTGCTGCTCGCGATGGCGGGCATCCCGCTCACCTCGGGCTTCGTCGGCAAGTTCGTGGTGTTCGAGGCCGCCCTGGCCGACGGCATGGCCCCGCTGGTCGTCATCGCCCTGGTCGCCTCGGCGGTCGCGGCGTTCTTCTACCTGCGGGTGATCGTGCTGATGTACTTCAGCGCCCCGGCCGAGGACGGCCCGACCGTCACCGTCCCCGGCGCCTTCACCACCGCGGCCATCACCCTCGGGGTCATCGTGACCCTGCTGCTGGGCGTGGCCCCGGCGTTCGCCCTCGACTGGGCGGCGGGTGGGGCGTTCGCCATCCGCTAGGCGCAAGCGCTGCCCGCAGCGGGCGCGGCCGGTTCCCGGCCGCGCCCGCTGCGCATTTCCGCCCGGCCATGACGCGCGCCACTGACATTGGCCTGAACTGGGCCAAGGCGGCCAAGTAGGCTCCCGGCTGTGCCTGCCACCGAGAATGCCCTGCCCGCGTCGCTGGGTCTGGAGAGCGCGGACCCCGCGCTGACGGCCACCGTCGTCGACGGGCTCCACCGGGTCGAGGACCTGCTGCGCAGCGCCGTGCGCAGCGACGTCGAGTTCGTCGACGAGGCCGCGCTGCACCTGGTCCGGGCCGGTGGCAAGCGGTTCCGGCCGCTGTTCACGCTGGTTGCCGCGCAGTTCAACGCGGGCACCACCGACGAGGTGATCGCCGCGGCCGCCGCCGTGGAGCTGGTGCACCTGGCCACGCTGTACCACGACGACGTCATGGACGAGGCCACCATGCGCCGCGGGGACGCCAGCGCCAACGCCCGCTGGGACAACTCGGTGGCGATCCTGACCGGCGACTTCCTCTTCGCCCACGCCTCGATGCTGGTGGCCGACCTCGGCCCGGACGCGACCCGGGTCATCGCCGAGACCATGCGCGAGCTGGTGACCGGGCAGATGCGCGAGACCGTCGGCCCGCGCGGGGAGGACCCGATCGCGCACTACCTGTCGGTGATCGGGCAGAAGACCGGCTCGCTGATCGCCACCGCTGGCCGCTACGGGGCGATGTTCTCCGGCGCCGACGCCCACCAGATCGAGACCCTGCACCGGGTCGGGGAGATCATCGGCGCGGCCTTCCAGATCTCCGACGACGTCATCGACATCGCCTCGCCCGCCGCCGTGTCCGGCAAGACCCCGGGCACCGACCTGCGCGAGGGCGTCCGCACGCTGCCGATGCTGTACGCGCTGGCCGAGGACCCGGACCCGCGCCTGGCCAAGCTGCTGGCCGGGCCGATCGCCGACGACGACGCCGTGGACGAGGCCCTGGAGCTGCTGCGCGAGTCCCCGGGGCTGGCCAGGGCCCGGCAGACGCTGGACGACTACACCGCGCGCGCCGACGCCGAGCTGGCCACCCTGCCCGACGGTCCGGCCAGGGACGCGCTCCAGCTCCTGACACGCTACGTGGTCGCCCGGACGCGCTGAGCGCTATAACGGCCCAATCTCGGCGCGGTATCGGTAGCGATACTGTGATCCACCCGGCGAATTGCGTGGCAGGCGCACGTCCGCATTCGCCGCGCAGTAGCCTCTCCTAGTCGCTGAGCGGGCGGGCGCGCGGGCTCGACCGGGAAGGAGAAGTGGCACGATGCCGTTCTTCGGGCAGGTGTGGCTGTGGAGCCTCGCCGGTTTCCTGGTCGGCGCGCTGCTGTGCTGGGCGCTGGTGGCCCGACCGGCCCGACGGCGCGTGACCGAGCTGGCGGACAGCCTCGCCGACGCCCGCCGCGACGCCGCCCGGTCGCCGCGCCCCTACGACGACTACGACGGCGACGACTACAACGCCGACAGCTACAACCGCGGCGACTACAAGGGCGACGACTACAAGAGCGACGACTACCCGGCGACCAAGACCGCGGCCCCCGCCGTGCTGCCCGGCTTCGACCGCGCCGCGGACTCCCCGGACGAGCACCACGGTGACGACCGCGATGACGACCGGGATGACGACCGCGGCGACAACCGCGGCGACGAGCACGACGGTCTGGTCGCCCCCGCCGAGGCGGTTCCGGAGCCGGAGGAGCCGCCCGCAGTCGCCCCGGTCGAGTCGACCAGGATGCTGGCCGCCCCGCCGGTCGGCCCGCACCCGCCGGTGGCCGCCCCGCCCGAGGTCGAGCCCGAGTGGGTCCCGGTCGCCGAGCGCTTCGACGTCTCCCGCCTCGACGCGGGCGACGACCAGCCCGGCGCTGGCACGATCTTCACCCAGCACACCACCCCGATCTCCGGCTCGCTGATCAGCGACCTCGACCACGACGGCTCCCTGGTCGACGACCTCGACGACGGCACCGACCCCGACCGCGGCCACTTCAGCGACGCCCTCACCCCCGACGACGAGCCGGAGTGGGCGGCCGACCCCGCCACCCGCTACCTGTCCCCGGTCGAGGAGCCGGGCGAGGAGCACGCCGCAGGCGCCCTGCCCGCCCACAGCACCCCGCGCGCCCTGCCTTCCGACAGCGCCCCCGGCGCTCTACCCGCCGACAGCACCCCCGGCGCCCTGCCTTCCGACAACGCCCCCGGCGCCCTGCCTTCCGACCGCGCCCCTGGCACCCTGCCTTCCGACCGCGCCCCCGGCGCCCTGCCTTCCGACCGCGCCCCCGGCGCCCTGCCTTCTGACAGCGCCCCCGGCGCCCTGCCCAAGCGCACCCCCGGCGACGCCGACCCGCTGCCGAAGCGCACCCCCGGTGAGGCCGAGCCGCTGCCCAAGCGCGCCGCGGGCCCGTCCGCCCAGCCGACCATGTTCACCCCCGCGGTCGACCCGGACTCCCGCCCCGGCAGGCACCAGATGGCCGCCGACCCCACCCCCTTCGGCGCCGACAACTCCACCGAGCACACGACCTACCTGCCCCCCGCCCGCGACGTCGCCCCCACCCGCGAGCCGGAGCCGACGATGTTCGCCCCCGCCCTCCACCTGGACGACGACGAACCCGACCACGACGCGACCCCGTCCGCCCAGCACCCCGCGGAGCACCGGGACCAGCAGCCCACCTTCACCGCCCCCCGCGACACCGCCACCCCCTACGCCGCCCGTCCAGGGGAGCAGGACCGCTCGCCGCACCACCCCACCCAGGAGAGCCCGCACCGGTCCCCGTACACCCCGGGCGACCAAGACCGCTCGCCACACCGGCCAGGCCACGAAGCCGCGGCCTACACCACCCGCGGCGACCACGACCGTTCGTCGCACCGGTCGGGCCAGGAACCCGCGGCCTACACCGCCCCCGGCGACCAGGACCGCCCGTCCGACCGGTCCGCGTTCGGTGCCCCCGGCGACCAGAACGGTTCGGCCGACCAGACCTCGTTCGCCCCCGGCGACCAAGACCGCTCGACCCGCCGTTCCGGTCAGGAAGCCGCGGCCTACGCCGCCCCCGGCGACCAAGACCGCTCGGGCCGTCGGTCCGCGTACGCCCCCGGGGAGCCGGAGCGCTCGACCCGGGCAGGCCAGGAAGCCGCACCCGGTGACCGCTCGAATCACCGAACCGAGGCCACCGCCTACGCCGCGCCGAGTGAACGGTCCGGCCGGGAAGTCGAGGCCACTGCCTACGCCGCCCCGGTGGAGCAGGAGGGCGACGGCCTCACCCCGGAGCGCACCGCGTTCACCCCGGCCCGCGAGCCGGAGGTGGCCACTCCCGCCGCGCCGGTGCAGGAGCCGCAGCCCGCCGCCCAGGCGCCGGGCGCGCTGCCCAAGCGGATCCCCAAGAAGCCCGGCGACCGGTTCCCGTTCGGCGTGCGCACCGGTTCCCCGGAGCCGCAGCCCGCGTCCGCGTCGGCCGCACCGGCCCAGCAGCAGTCCGCCCGCGAGGGCGGCTCCGACCGCGTCCGGTCCCTGTTCGAGCCGGTCCGGCCCGCCGACGAGACGGCCAAGGCCGCCGTGCCGTCGCACCGGCCGCGCCGGGGCAGGCCGTCGCAGGTGCTGCCCGGCGGGGTGGACACGTTCGTGCCGCCGGGGCCGTTCGGGCCGGGGTCGGCGATGCCGCTGCCCGGCGGGAACTCCCCGTCGAGCGAGTACCGGGTGAAGGCGAGCGTCACCGCGCTGCGCTACTGCTCGCCGGAGTCGCCGAAGTTCGACCGCACCGTCGCCGAGGTCTGGTTCCGCTCGGTCGCCGACGCCGAGCGCGTCGGGTTCCGCCCCCTCGCCTGACCGGGTTCTCCGGCTCGCGGTGATCGTTCCGGGGTGATAGAACGAGGGTCGGGCTAGGAGGATTGCGGTGCGTCGACCCCTCGTGCTGTGCGTTCTGTCGTTCCTGCTCGGCGCGGCGGCCGGGTGGCTGTACCAGCGCCGCGCCGCGGCCGCGCGCGCCGTCGACGACCGGGCGGGCCGCATCCCCCCGGTCGAGGGCAGGCTCTCGGGCACCCTGGACGACCTGCTCGCCGACGAGTCCCGGGTCGACGGCGCGGCCTACGCCCAGCGCTGGGCCCCGGTGGCCGTCGCCCCCGGCCCGCACCCCGGCTCGGCCCTCCCGCTGCCCGACGGCGGCGCCCCCTCCGACGAGTACACCGTCAAGGGCGTGGCCGACCGCTTCCACACCACCGAGTCCCCGCACTACCCCCGCGTGCGCGCCCAGGTCTGGTTCCGCAACCCGACCGACGCCGAGCGCGCGGGCCTCACCCGCTGGGACGCCTAGCCCGGATGCGACGAGCCCCCGCCTGCGCGGGCAGGCGGGGGCTCGTGTCCAGCTGGGTCAGCCGATGACGGTCCAGGTGTCCTTGCCGCGCAGCAGGGACTGGAGGTCGGGCTTGCGGGCCTCGCGCGCCTCGGTGACCTGCGCGCGGGCGAGGTCGTCGTAGGTCTCGCGGCGGACCGAGCGGAACACGCCGGTCACCGTGTGGCTGAGGTCCTGGGTGGACAGCCGCGACAGCGCGAAGGCGTAGGACGGGTCGGCGGTGTGCGCGTCGTGCACGACCAGGGCGTCCTCGCCGACCTCCTCGACCTTGGCCACCTCCAGCGCGCCGAAGCCGGAGCGGACCACGCCGTACTCGCCCTGGGCGCCGAAGCGGATGGGCTTGCCGTGCTCCAGCGGGATGAGCCGCTGCTCGGCCTGGCCGGGCTCCTTGAGCACGTCGAAGGCGCCGTCGTTGAAGATCGGGCAGTTCTGGTAGATCTCCACCAGTGCCGACCCGCGGTGCTCGGCGGCCTGCCGCAGCACCTCGGTCAGGCCCTTGCGGTCGGAGTCGATGGCCCGGCCGACGAAGGTCGCCTCCGCGCCGAGGGCCAGCGACACCGGGTTGAACGGGTAGTCCAGCGAGCCCATCGGGGTCGACTTGGTGACCTTGCCGGGCTCCGACGTCGGCGAGTACTGGCCCTTGGTGAGCCCGTAGATCCGGTTGTTGAACAGCAGGATCTTCAGGTTCACGTTGCGGCGCAGGGTGTGGATGAGGTGGTTGCCGCCGATGGACAGCGCGTCGCCGTCGCCGGTCACCACCCACACCGACAGGTCCGGGCGGGCGGTGGCCAGGCCGGTGGCGATGGCCGGGGCGCGCCCGTGGATGGAGTGGATCCCGTAGGTGTTCATGTAGTACGGGAACCGCGACGAGCAGCCGATCCCGGAGACGAAGACGATGTTCTCCCGCTTGAGGCCCAGCGACGGGAGGAACGACTGCACGGCGTTGAGGACGACGTAGTCACCGCAGCCGGGGCACCAGCGCACCTCCTGGTCGGACTTGTAGTCCTTGGCCTTCTGCGGTTCGTCGGCGGCGGGCACGCCCGCCAGGCCGGGCAGACCCAGGTCGATCGTGGTCACGCGGCATCGGCCCCTTTCGCGATGTCCAGCAGCACGCCCTGCAGTTCCTCGGCCTTGAACGGCAGTCCCGCCACCTTGGTGTAACTGATGGCGTCCACCAGGTATTTCGCCCGCAGCAGCAGCGCGAGCTGCCCCAGGTTCATCTCCGGCACCACGACCTTGTCGTAGCGGGCCAGCACCTCGCCCAGGTTGGCGGGGAACGGGTTGAGGTAGCGCAGGTGCGCCTGGGCCACGGCGTGGCCGAGCTTGCGGACGCGCCTGCACGCCGCGCCGATCGGGCCGTAGGAGGAGCCCCAGCCCAGCACCAGCGTCTTGGCCTCGCCGGAGGGGTCCTCCACGACCAGGTCCGGCACCTCGATGCCGTCGATCTTGGCCTGGCGCAGCCGGACCATCCGGTCGTGGTTGTCCGGGTCGTAGGAGATGTTGCCCGTGCCGTCGGCCTTCTCCAGGCCGCCGATGCGGTGCTGGAGCCCGGCCGTGCCCGGCACCGCCCAGGGGCGCGCGAGCGTCTGCGGGTCGCGCAGGTAGGGCAGGAACGCCCCGTCCGGCCCGTTGGGCTCGGTGGCGAAGGCGACCGACAGGTCGGGCAGGTCCTCGACGTCGGGGATCAGCCACGGCTCCGAGCCGTTGGCGATCGCGCCGTCGGAGAGCAGGAAGACCGGGGTGCGGTAGGTCAGCGCGATGCGCGCGGCCTCCAGCGCCATCTCGAAGCAGTCGGCGGGCGACTGCGGCGCGAGCACCGCCACCGGCGACTCGCCGTTGCGGCCGAACAGCGCCTGCAGCAGGTCGGCCTGCTCGGTCTTGGTGGGCAGGCCGGTGGACGGCCCGCCGCGCTGCACGTCGATGACCACCAGCGGCAGCTCGGTCATCACCGCCAGGCCGATGGTCTCCGACTTCAGCGCGATGCCCGGGCCGGAGGTGCTGGTGACCCCGAGCGCGCCGCCGTAGGAGGCGCCCAGCGCCGCGCCGATGCCCGCGATCTCGTCCTCGGCCTGGAAGGTGGTGATGTTGTAGTGCTTGAGCTTGCTCAGCTCGTGCAGGATGTCCGAGGCCGGGGTGATCGGGTAGGTGCCCAGGAACACCGGCAGCTTGGACTGCTCGGCCGCGGCGACGACGCCGTAGGCCAGCGCGGTGTTGCCGGTGATCTGGCGGTAGGTGCCCGGGTTCAGCTTGGCCGGGGCGACCTCGTAGGTGACGGCGAAGGCCTCGGTGGTCTCGCCGTAGTTCCAGCCCGCGCGGAAGGCCAGCACGTTGGCCTCGGCGATCTCGGGCTTGCGGGCGAACTTCTCGCGCAGGAACCGCTCGGTGCCCTCGGTGGGCCGGTGGTACATCCAGGAGAGCAGGCCGAGGGCGAACATGTTCTTGCAGCGCTCGGCGTCCTTCTTGCCCAGGCCGGTGTCGGCCAGCGCGCCCTGGGTCAGGGTGGCCATCGCCACCTCGTAGACCTGGTACTGGGCCAGGGAGTCGTCCTCCAGCGGGTTGGCGTCGTAGCCGACCTTGGTGAGGTTGCGCTTGACGAACTCGTCGGTGTTGACGATGAGGATGCCGCCGGGGGGCAGGTCGCCGATGTTGGCCTTGAGCGCGGCCGGGTTCATCGCGACCAGCACGTCCGGCCGGTCGCCCGGGGTCAGGATGTCGTAGTCGGCGAAGTGCACCTGGAAGCTGGAGACGCCCGGGATCGTGCCCTGCGGGGCGCGGATCTCGGCGGGGAAGTTCGGCATGGTCGACAGGTCGTTGCCGAAGGCGGCCGCCTCCGAGGTGAACCGGTCGCCGGTCAGCTGCATGCCGTCGCCTGAGTCACCGGCGAACCGGATGACCACCCGGTCCAGCTTGGTGACCTGGGTCGGCCGCGCCGCCCCGCCGTCGAGACTCGTGCCCATCGATTCCTCTCCTGCCCGACGCTGCTGGCCTCCCGCCCGCGCGCCCGAGGGTAGTCCTGCCCGCTGGACGGCCGGTCAAGCGCGGTTCGCAGGACCCACTATCGCTGTCCCACCTGATATGTACCTGATTTTACTGTAACCGCGGGTTACAGTATCTCGGATGCCGGACGCCGCCATGTGGTCATTGTCTCAGCCCCGCTTGGTGATCCGCTCCTTCATTGCTGCCAGGAGGCGGGCGAATTCCGGGCTGTCCATGGATGCCACTTGGGCGGTCAGCTCGGTGGCGATGGCGTCCTCGTGGGCGGTCATCGCGGCGGTCGCGCGCAGCGTCCGCTTGATGGACAGCACGAGGTCGCGCGGGGCGTCCGCGGAGGCGCGCGCGGCCGCCACCGCGGCCTCGACCGGATCATCGGCGACGTCGTGCACCAAGCCGATCCGCTTGGCCTCGGCGGCGTCCGGGACGTGCTTGAGCAGCGTCATCGCGGTGGCGGCCTGCGGGCCGACCAGCCGTTGCAGCATCCAGGTCATGCCGCCGCCGGGGTGCAGGCCCAGCTGCAGGAAGCGGGCGTCGAAGCGGGCCCGCGGCCCGGCGATGCGCACGTCGGCGGCCAGCGCCAGGTTCAGCCCGGCGCCCACCGCGGCCCCGTTGACGGCGGCGACCGTCGGCAGCGGCGAACGGGCGACGGCGAGGAACCCGGCGTAGATCCGCCGCAGCCCCTCCTCGCGCGACTCGCCCAGCACGGTCAGGTCGGCGCCTGCGCAGAAGGCGGGCGGCGCCCCCGTGACGACGATGGCATTGACCTCGTCGTCGTCGGCGCACCCGTCGACCAGCTCCGCGAGCTCGGCGGAGATCTCCAGGGTCAGCGCGTTGCGCCGGTCCGGGTCGTCGAGGGTGATGACGGCCACGCCGTCGCGGCGCTGCATCCGCACGGTCATGTGCCGCAACGCTAGTGAGGTTCGGGCGCGGGTGGGCGCTCCAGGAGTGTGGAAAGCACCACGGTCGAGACGGTGCGGGACACCATGTCGACCGCGCGCAGCCGCTCCAGGGCGTCTTCGAGGTGGTGGATGTTGGCCGCCCGCAGGTGCACGATCGCGTCGGCGGCCCCGGAGACGGTGTAGGCGGCGACGACCTCCGGCAGCGGCTCCAGGCGCTGGCGGATGCGGTCGGGGGAGACGTTGCTGTCGCAGTAGACCTCCACGAACGCCTCGGTGCCCCAGCCGAGCGCCTCGGGGTTGACCACGGCGGTGAAGCCCTTGAGCACCCCGGCCTCCAGCAGCCGGTCCACCCGCCGCTTCACGGCCGGGGCGGAGAGCGAGACCGCCTTCCCGATCTCCGCGTAGCTGGACCGGGCGTCCTTCACGAGCTGCGCAACGATCCGCTGATCAATGGCGTCCATACGCAACATTATGTAGGTCTATCTGCAACGCAGCGGCGTTGTTGGTTGGTTTCCTCGCCCATACATTTCGATCCATGACCACTGCCTCCCCTCAGGTCGTCCTCTCGGTCGCCGAGCGCGTGCCGACGACCCGCCGCTACCTGATGTGCGAGCCGCGGCACTTCACGGTCGAGTACGTGATCAACCCGTGGATGGACCCCAGCAAGCCGGTGGACACCGGTCTGGCCGTCGCGCAGTGGTCGGAGCTGAAGGCCGCCTACGAATCGCTCGGCCACACCGTCGAGACGATCGAGCCGGTCCCCGGCCTGCCGGACATGGTGTTCAGCGCCAACTCCGGCACGGTCATCGACGGCCGCGTCCTCGGCGCCCGCTTCCGCGCCCCCCAGCGCTCGGCCGAGGCCGACCACTACCGCCGCTGGTTCCTGGAGGCGGGCTACCGCGACGTGACGATGCCCTCGCGCGTCAACGAGGCCGAGGGCGACTTCGCCTGGACCGGCTCGATCCTGCTCGCGGGCACCGGCTACCGCACCGACCCCGCGGCCCACGCCGAAGCCCAGGAGGTCCTCGGCGTCCCCGTGGTCTCCCTCCAGCTGGTCGACCCCCGCTACTACCACCTCGACGTGGCCCTGGTCGTCCTCACCGAAGCCACGGCGACCCGCCAGGCCCACATCGCCTACTACCCCGACGCCTTCTCCCCAGGCACCCAGCGCGTCCTGTCCCGCCTCTTCCCCGACGCCATCCTCGCCACCGAGTCCGACGCCGAATGCCTCGGCCTCAACGCCGTCTCCGACGGCCGCAACGTGGTGATCGCCCAGGAATCCACCCACCTCATCACCCAACTCAAGTCCCACGGCTACCACCCGGTCCCCGTCGACATCTCCGAACTCCGCAAATCCGGCGGCGGCCCCAAGTGCTGCACGATGGAGCTGCGGGGCTAGTTCGCTGCTGCCGAGCCTCGCGTGGTGGAACTGCGGGGATAGGACGGGGCAGTCGCTCCCGGTGCTCGTCCCGGGAGCGACTGCCCATCACCCCATCGGCTGGACCCGGGCTGGGGTGCGGGTGGTCGCCGCAGGTCGGGTGGGTGGTGGGGACAGAATCCCGGGCGTGCACAAGGACTGCGTGGCCACCGCGCTGATCGGGTTCGGGCGGTTGAGCATCGGGCTTGTGGAGAAGTACGCCCAGGACATCGAGAACCTGGTGGCAGGCTGCTTCTGCCCGCGCTGCGGCCGCGGTCCGACGGCGGGGTGGGAGGCGACGTCGATGGTCACCAGGGACGGGTGCATCCGGATCTGCGACGCCTGCGCCACCGCCGAGGCGATGCTGGAGATGTCCACCGGGGTCGTGCCGCCGATGGCCACCTGGCCCACCCTGAACCGCAGGCGCTAGGCGACCAGCAGCCGCAGCGCGTCGGCCACCGTGGTCGGGCCGGGGGCGCCGGTGGCCAGCCTGCGCAGCTGCAGGCCCGCGATCAGCGCCACCACCGGGCCTGCCAGCCGCTCGGGGTCGGCCAGGCCCAGCGCGGTCAGCACGGTCGTGGCCAGGTCGTCGTAGGCGGCGAAGCAGGTCGCGGCGGCGTCGCGGAGGGCGGCGTCGCGGCCTGCGTGGATGTAGAGCTCCAGGGGCGCGATCTGCTCGCTGCCGAAGGCGGTGTTCTCCACGATCCGCTCCACCAGCGCGGCGGCCTCGTCGACGGTCACCGACGAGCGGTGCAGGGCGGCCACCGACGCCAGCCGCTCGGTCTCCTCCGCGACGAACAGCAGCATGGTCTCGCGCAGCAGCGCCGACTGGGTGTCGAAGTGGTAGGTGATCGACCCCAGCGACACGCCCGCCTCGCGCGCGATGCGCCGGTTCGTCACCCCGGCGACCCCCTCCGCCCCGATCACCCGGAGGGTCGCGCGGAGGATCTCGGTCCGGGTTCCGCCCATGCCGTCATCGTATGGGCGGATGGGTGCGCGCCCAGCCCGACGCCGCCTCCAGCTGCGCGGCCAGGGAGATCAGCAGCGGCTCGCTCGCGGCGGGCCCGAGCAGCTGCGCGCCGACCGGCAGCCCGGCCGCGGTGAACCCGGCGGGCACGTTCACCCCCGGCCAGCCCAGCACGTTCCACGGCCAGGCGAACGGGCACGCGGTGATCACGCGCCGGTCGGTGCGCCAGCCGGGGAGGCCGTCGATGCAGCCGACCGGCAGCGGCGGGGTGGCCGTGGTCGGGGTGAGCACCACGTCGTGCTCGGCGAAGATCGCCCCGATGCGCCGGGCGAAGTGCCCGAGCGTGGCCCGCGAGGCCCACAGGCCGCGCGCCAGGAGCTTGCCCGCCCGGCCGTTGTGCCGGGTGCGGGCGTCCAGCAGCGACACGTCCGGCACCCGCCGCACCCAGTCGTGGATGCCGCCCAGCGAGCGCGGCAGGAAGCTCAGCCCGATGAGCCCGTAGGCCGGGTCGGCGACCGTCACCGAGTGCCCCAGCTCGACCAGCTTCAGCGCCACCCGGTGCACCGCCGCGCGCACCTCGGCGTCGACCCGCACGCGGAAGGCGGTGAACGCGGGCCGCAGCGACAGCGCGATGCGCAGCGGCTGCACCGGGGCCGTCACGGCGGCGGAGTGGTTCCCGCCGGTCAGCACGTCCAGCAGCAGCGCCGCGTCGGCGACCGTGCGCGCCAGCGGGCCGTAGGTCGTCAGGCCGTGGAACAGCTCCGGCTCCGGCGCGGTCGGCACCAGCCCCCGCGTCGGCTTGATGCCCACCAGGTTCGTCCACGCCGCGGGGATGCGGATCGATCCCGCGCCGTCGGAGCCCACGGCGGCCGGGACGATGCCCGCCGCCACCGCGGCCGCCGAACCGCCGGACGACCCGCCCGGGCTGTAGTCGGGGTGCCAGGGGTTGCGGGTGGCTCCGAAGCTGCCCTCGGTCACCGGCCACTGGCCGATCTCCGGGGTGTTCGTCTTGCCGATGATCACCGCGCCCGCGGCCTTGACCCGGCGCACCAGCTCGCAGTCGGCCGTCGCCGCGGGGAAGCGCCCGGGGCAGCCGAAGGCCGTCGGCGTCCCGGCGAGGTCGACGTCGTCCTTGATGGCGATGGGCACGCCGAGCAGGGGCAGCCGCTCGCCCGCGGCCAGCCGCTCGTCGGCCGCATCGGCCTCGGCCAGCGCGTCGTCCGGCCGCAGCAGCCGGAAGGCGTTGAGCTCGCTGTCGCGGGCGGCGGCCAGGGCCGCGCCCACCAGCTCGCGCGCGGACACGGACCCGTCGGCGAGCAGCCGCGCGGATTCGGCGAGACCGGCCACGGCCCACCCCCTTGTTCGTACGAACGAACAGTACCCGGGTTCCGGGCCGCCGCAAGCCGCGCGCGACCATGGGCCTGATGAGCACCGAGCAGCCCCGCAGGCGTTCCCGCAGGCCCGAGCCCCGCCTCTGGCGGGTGCCCGTGGTGAAGGTGACCCGGGTCACGCCGAAGATGGCCCGCGTCACCGTCAAGCACGAGTCGCTGACCGCGCTCCAGGACGTGCGGACCGACCAGAACGTGATGCTGTACCTCTACCCCGAGGGCGCCGACCTGCCCGACACGCTCGCCGACGCGCGCGCCCGCTGGTCCCAGGTCCGGCCGCTGACCAGGACCTACACCCTGGCCCGCCACGACGGCGACGAGGTGGACTTCGACTTCGTCCTGCACGGCGACGAGGGCCCCGCGTCGGCGTGGGCGCAGCGGGTGCGCCCGGGCGACGAGATGATCTTCGTCGGCCCGTCGCCCGCCTACCAGCCCGACCCCGCGGCCGACTGGTACCTGCTGGCGGGCGACGAGACCGCGCTGCCCGCCATCACCGCCATCCTGCGGGAGGTGGACAAGCCCGTCCGCGCCTTCGTCGAGGTCGCCGACGCCGCCGAGGAGCAGCCGGTCGAGGGCATCACCTGGCTGCACCGCGACGGCGTGCCCGCGGGGGAGAGCACCGTCCTGGTCGAGGCCATCCGGGCCGCCGACCTGCCGCCCGGCCAGCCGGAGGTGTGGCTGGCGGGGGAGCGCGCCGCGATGCTCGCCGTGCGCGAGCACCTGCTGTCCGAGCGGGGCTACCCGCGCGCCCGCGTGCGCCCGACGACGTACTGGCGCCGCGGCGAGAGCGGGAACTAGGCGTCACCGCGATCCGTTGGTACACCGGACAGGGAGGAGGAATCGCATGCGGTCTGCCTTGCTGCTCAGCGGGATCAGCGCGCTGGTCCTCCTCGTCGGCGCGTTCTTCGAGGTCATCTGGGTCGCGGTCGCGGTGTCGGCGCTGCTGGTCGGCTACGCGCTCCTCGCCGCCGACCGGGTCGCGCTGCGGGCCATGCGGGCCCGGCCGGTGTCGGAGGCCGAGCAGCCCCGGCTCTACGCGATCGTGCGCGAGCTGTCCACCGCCGCCCGCAAGCCCATGCCCAGGCTGCATATCAGCAACACCGCGGCGCCCAACGCCTTCGCCGTCGGCCGCGGCCCCCGCAGCGCCGCCGTGTGCTGCACGACCGGCCTGCTCGACCTGCTGGACGAGCGCGAGCTGCGCGCCGTGCTGGCCCACGAGCTGGCCCACGTCCACCGCCGCGACACCCTCGTCGCCAGCGTGGCCGGGGCGTTGGCAGGCGCCCTCGCCGTGGTCGCGGGCGCCGCGGCGCTCGTCGGCGACGACGACGACGTCCCGCTCGCGGTCGTCCTGCTCGGCCCGGTCGGCGCGCTCATCGTCCGGCTGGCCACCAGCCGCTCCCGGGAGTTCCGCGCCGACGCCGACGCCGTCGCGCTCACCGGCGACCCCGACGGCCTGGCCCAGGCGCTGCGCAAGCTGGACGACGGCACCCGTGCCGCGCCGCTGGCCCCGGCGCCCCAGCTGCTGGCCCAGGCGCACCTGATGACCGCCAACCCGTTCCCGGCCGGGTCCGCGCTGGCCCGCCGCTTCGCCACGCACCCGCCGATGGCGGCCCGGGTCAGCCGGTTGCGCCAGCCGCCCGCGCGACGCCCATGATGTACTCGCCGTAGCCGGACTTGGCCAGCTCCCGGCCCAGGGCGAAGCACTCGTCGGGGGTGATGAACCCCTGCTCCAGGGCGATCTCCTCGATGCAGGCCACCCGCACCCCGGTGCGGTGCTCCAGCGTCTGCACGAACTGCCCCGCCTCCAGCAGCGAGTCGTGCGTGCCGGTGTCCAACCAGGCGAAGCCCCGGCCGAGGTCGACCAGCTTGGCCCGGCCCTGCCGCAGGTACTCCAGGTTGACGTCGGTGATCTCCAGCTCGCCGCGCGCCGACGGGGTCAGCCCGCGGGCGATCTTGACCACCTGGTTGTCGTAGAAGTAGAGCCCGGTGATGGCCCGGTTCGACCGCGGCGCGGCGGGCTTCTCCTCGATGGAGACCAGCCTGCCCTCGGCGTCGACCTCGCCGACGCCGTAGCGCTCGGGGTCCTTGACCCGGTAGCCGAAGAGGGTGGCCCCGTCGAGGGTCGCCACGGCCTCCTGCAGCTGCTCGGTGAAGCGGTGGCCGGAGAAGATGTTGTCGCCGAGGACCAGGGCCACGTCGTCGTCGCCGATGAAGTCGGCCCCGATGATGAAGGCCTCGGCCAGCCCGTTGGGCTGCGGCTGCACCGCGTAGGAGAAGCGCATCCCCAGCCGCGCGCCGTCGCCGAGCAGCCGCTGGAAGTTCGGCAGGTCCACCGGCGTCGAGATGATCAGCACGTCCCGGATGCCCGCCAGCATCAGCACCGAGAGCGGGTAGTACACCATCGGCTTGTCGTAGACCGGCAGGAGCTGCTTGGACACCGCCTGCGTGATCGGGTGCAACCGGGTGCCGCTGCCCCCGGCGAGGACGATGCCCTTCATCCCAACTCCCCTCGTCGGTCGGGTCACCAGATGGATTCTGGCTCCCCCGACGCCTCCAACCGCTCCCGTTCGGCGCGAAGTGTGAGCAAGTCGGCCCGCACGTCGCACGCCCGGTGGAACCGAGCCCGGTCCCGCATCGCCAGCGCCAGGTCGATGGCCTGGTTCGCGCACGCCAGCCGCCGATCGATCTCAGCCAGCCCCAGATGCCCCGCCCGCGTCACGGTGTCACGCATGATGCCCTCCTCGCCTAGGAGGTCACCATGCGCCCACCCAGACCGGGTTATCCGCTCTGAGCGTGCGGTGTTACCGGTCGCCCCCGACCGAAGGGATTCCCGCGCGGTTTCGGCCCTCTCTGGACAGCGGCTGTAGGGTCGGGCTGCGGGAGATCGCACGTGGGAAGGAGCGAGGCATGACGTCGCCTGACGCCGTCCGCGAGCGGATCGCCAAGGTAGCAGCTGAGGTGCCGCTGCCCGGTGCCGACGAGATTCCCCCGCGCACGCGCACCCCGCTGAGCTCCGATGAGGCGGTGCGTCTCATCCAAGAGCGATACGCCGCTGCAATCGACCTCCTGGGCAAGATCTGAGCCGTGACCGCGGAAGACGCCGGGTTGATCTACCCGGAAGCTGATGACGTCCTCGACATCATGGCCAAGTACGGCATTGCCGCGCAGTTGAGGGATCGTGCTGGCCTGGAATCGGCCTGCGCCGCCCCCCGGGCCTCGGCCTGGGGCGTTGACGTGCATGAGGACGTGGCCGCCAAGGTGGCAGCCTTGGCTTGGTCGGTGTGCACCCTTCATCCGTTCGTCGACGGCAACAAGAGGTGCACGGCGATCATGCTGGTGCACTTCTGCCTGACCAACGGCTGGGACCCGCAATTCAGCCAGGGTGAACTCGTGGCTGTGGCCCTGGAAATGGCCCGAGGACAGCTCCACCGAGATGAATTGACCGAGTGGCTCAGGCAGCGCTTTAACGGGTAGTCCGTCCGTGCGCAGCTCGCGGTGGGCTCCGACCGTGAGGCTCACCACCTACGGTCGGATGCCGTCGAGCAGACCCCGACGCTCGGTTGTGCCAGCCCTGCACCGGGGGAGGCCGCGTGCGGCGTCTCCCCCGGTCAGAGGGGCTTGGGCTACCGGTAGTTGGTGAACTGCAGCGCGATCCCGAAGTCCGCGGCCTTCAGCAGCGCGATCACGTCCTGCAGGTGGTCCTTCTTCTTGCCGGAGACGCGCAGCTGGTCGCCCTGGATCTGGGCCTGGACGCCCTTGGGGCCCTCGTCGCGGATCTTCTTCGCGATCTCCTTGGCCTTCTCCGTGGAGATGCCCTGCACGAGCGTGCCGGTGACCTTGTAGACCTTGCCGGAGAGCGCGGGCTCGCCCACGTCGAACGCCTTCTGCGAGATGCCGCGCTTGATCAGCTTCTCCTTGAAGACCTCGATCGCCGCGGCGCACCGCTCCTCGGTCTCGGCCTGCAGGGTGATGGCCTCCTCCCCGGCCCAGCTCACCTGCGCCCCGGTCCCCCGGAAGTCGAACCGCGTGGCCAGCTCCTTGGCCGCCTGGTTGAGCGCGTTGTCGACCTCCTGCCGATCCACCTTGCTCACCACGTCGAACGACGGGTCCGCCACGTGCCTCGCACCTCCGCGCCTGATACCGAGTGGGTGGCCGATGCTACCGCCGCCCATCGGGCCCCCCGCTGGAACCCGCCCGGACCGATTGGGTATGGTTTCCCCCGTCCGGCCACCACCGGACCCCGGCGGGTTGCCCGAGCGGCCAATGGGAGCGGACTGTAAATCCGTCGCGAAAGCTACAGAGGTTCGAATCCTCTACCCGCCACCAGCAGGTCCGTCCTGCATGACGATCAGCTGGTCTGCCGATGCGGCCCTGAGCGCGATGAGCGCTAGGGCCGCATCGCGTTTCTGGGGGTTTGCGAATTGCGCCAATCGCAATCACGGACAGTAGTCGAGGGCGCGGGGAGTTCTCGAAGGTCGAGACGTGTGGCGCTGGAGTCTGGGCGGAATGGTCCTGGCCCCCCTGTTCCGTGCGGATCAACCGCGCCAGCCAGGGCATGCGTCAGGCGCCTTCTTCTGTGGCCGGGCTAAACGGGGTGTGGTCGAAGATTTCCCGGGATTGGGAGTCGGCTGCGAATCTGAAATCTGTGGGTTCCGTGGTTGTGCGTCGCCCCTGTGCGCGACGGTCTACGACCCTGCTTGGGCGTGCGAGTGCTGTCCGTGAAGGTGCGGAAGGGTTTCTCCGTCGTCAGCGCGGCCGATTACCCGGTCAACCCCAATCCATCGAAGTCCTGAGTAGGCGGGACCCGGGCGCGCTCCCTGCAAGCTGCGCCCGGGCCCCTGGGAACCCCCGCGCGCGTGAGGGCGGTGGCGGGGGAATTCTGGCTAGTAGACGGTGAAATCAGGCCGCTAATTCACCGTATGCCGCGTAGGGTTGGTTGGTCTTTTCGGGCTGGGGCGGTGCGGCCGTTCGGACGTTCGGTGGGCGACGAACAGACCAGGTGGGAGTGGCGTCACCCGAACGGGGGGCGTTGGAATGGGTGTTGCTGGTTAAATTTCCCCAACGTCCGGGAATGATCTTGTAGGAGTCGAACCTCATGAGGGCCAAGCGTCGGTTACTCCCCATTCTGTTTGCCGCACTCACCGTCATCTCAGCGGCTCCCGGCGCCAACGCGCAGCCGCCGGGCGGGCGGTCCGGGAAGGACGCGCCGCCCGCTGCGGGGCGGGTGGAGGGCGGCCCAATCCCGGGAGCGCCGAGATACGAGCTCCGCGAGGGGGAGGCCGCGGTCGCGGACCAGATGACCGTGCAAGCGGTGTACCTGCCCTTCAATTTCGGGTTCAGCTTCTCCAGCAGCCTCAACTCGCGGGAGTTCTGGCCGTCCTACAGCGGGCGCGCCTGCGTGAACCTCCGCGGCACCGGCAGCGGCGACGGCAGCTGGTTCGGGCGCGAGATCCGGGTCGAGATGTGGAACGCCACCGGCACCGACACCAAGATGGGCCCGACCGTGCGCTACCGGATGGACGGCACCTACTACGGGTACTGCTGGACCGGCCTCTACCCCTACGACGCGCACTACTTCCGGCTGACGAAGGACTGGGGCGGCTCCGCAGGCGTGTGGGGGGACGGCTGGGCGTCGCAGTAGCGGCGTCACGGGCGCACCCACCTGACGTCCGCGGGCGCCGACAGCGGGTCCACGGCGCGGTGGACGCGCCAGCCCGCGCCGTCGGGGGTGAGCCTGCCGACGGTGACGGTGACGGGGCCGCGGACCAGGACCACGCGGTTGCTCGGGTTGGCCGGACCGTCGGCGATGAACTCGCCGGATTCGGCGACGCGCCCGGTGACGCCGGTCAGGTACATCTGCAGCTCCCCGAGGGCGGACAAGCGGGTGTCCACCGACCCGTCCGCCGCGGCGGTGCCGAGCACGCCGTCCGGGGTCACGATCAGGTCCCCGGGCGCGGCGCCCTCGACCCGCAGGCCGCCCGGCCCCTGGACCAGGCGCGCGGGGCCGGTGGGCGGGTCGAGCACGCCGCCCGCCGGGGCCGCGTCGCCGACCGGGGTGGTGAGCCTGCTGTTCCACGCCCCGACGCTCTCGGGCATCTGCGCCCACGCCGAGCCGTCCGAGAGCGGTATGGGGTTGCCCGGGGTGTAGTCCATCGCGGAGGTCTGCAGCTGCGGGCTGGCGATGCCCGGCGCGGCCAGGGCGAACATCAGCCCGCCCACGGCGTCGGACGGGTGCCGCGCCGCCGAGACGAAGCCGATGGCGGGTTGGTCCGCCGCCACCGCCCCCACGGCGCGCAGCAGCAGGTTCGACGTGTCGACCTGGGGGGCAGCCGGGGTGGTGACGAAGGCGACCGACCCCTCGGCGGACACCATCGCCACCACCGCGAAGTTCGCCGTCCCCGAGTACGGCGGCACCCCGGCGAACAGCGTCCGCACCGCCCCCGACGGCCGGTGCGGGCTCTGCCGCCAGGTGGCCTCGGCGCGGGCCAGCAGGTCGGCGTCGCCCGCCAGGGAGCCGCGCACCGGCCACTCGGCCACGGGCTGGGTCGACAGCGGGGTCACCACGTCGGTGCGCCAGTCCCGGTTCACCAGCAGCGCCCCGGCGACCGCGACGAGCACGACGCTCAGCGCCGCAAACGCTTGCACCCGGTGCTGGCGCTGCACGCGCCGACGCTCGTGCACGCGGCGCAGCACGACATCGACCCTGGACGGCGCGACCACCACCGAACCCGACTCCCGGCGCAGTCGCACCACGGCGGGGTCCTGCTCGTCAACGGTCATGTCCCCCTCCTCCCCGACTCCCGGTCGATGCCCGGCCATCCCCCGACGACCGTCTCCTCCGCCGCCCACAGCTCCTTCATCCGCGCCACGCCCCGGCTGGTCAGCGACTTGACCGTGCCGACGGTGCAGCCCAGCTCGACGGCGGCCTGCGCCTCCGACAGGTCCAGCACGAACCGGGCGAC
>NZ_JBSGHB010000028.1:0-75205 GCF_053604195.1 Actinokineospora sp. NPDC004072
CTAAGCGAAGCGCCGCTGGGCGTGAAGAGCGGCGATGCGGGCGAAGCCCGTTCACGCCCCCGCAAGTTTAGCGGCACTTCGCTCCCCGCGAATGCGAGTTCACCCCATCGGACACTTTGGGTGGGGCGGTTGCTGTTTTGTGGGTGGTGGCGTTGCGCTCTAATTAGTAAGGCCCGCCCGGGTGTGTTCCGGGCGGGCCTTGTTGTCTGGTTTGTTGTTTGTTAGTTCTCGCGGTAGTACGGGTCTGTGGTGGTGCCCTTGCCCGTGGTTTCGTCGTAGGTGTAGACCTCGCGGCCGGCGATGTAGACCTTGAGGGCTCGGCTCATGACGTTGAGGGGGTCGCCGGACCAGAGGACCAGGTCGGCGTCCAGGCCGGGGGCCAGGGCGCCGACGCGGTCGTCGAGGCCCATGATGCTCGCCGGGTTGACGGTGATGGAGCGCAGGCCCTCGGCCGGGTCCAGGCCTTCCTTGACGGCCAGGGTGACCTGGTGGACGAGGAAGTCGATCGGGATGACGGGGGCGTCGGTGGTGATGGCGATCTTGACGCCTGCGCGGGCCAGGATGCCGGGGTTGCGGAGGTGGCGGTTGCGCAGCTCCACCTTGGAGCGGGTGGTGAACAGCGGACCGATGATCACCGGGATGCCGCGTTCGGCGATGGTGTCGGCCAGGAGGTGGCCTTCGGTGCCGTGGTTGAGGATCAGCTTGTAGCCGAACTCGTCCGCCAGGCGCATCGCGGTGGCGATGTCGTCGGCGCGGTGGGCGTGCTGGCACCAGGGGAGGGTGCCCTCCAGGACCGCGGCCAGGGCCTCCAGGGTGAGGTCGCGCTCGAAGGGCTTGCCCTCCTCGGCCGCGTGCGCGCGGCGGGCGATGTAGTCCTGGGCCTTGGTGAGGTGCTCGCGGATGACCGCGGCGACGCCGAGGCGGGTCGACGGCATCGTCTTCTTCTCGCCGTAGACGCGCTTGGGGTTCTCGCCGAGGGCGCTCTTCATGCTGACCGCGTCGCGGATCAGCATGTCGTCGACGGTGCGGCCCCAGGTCTTCAGGGCGACGGTGTGGCCGCCGATGACGTTGCCCGAGCCCGGCTTGACCACCACCGTGGTCACCCCGCCCGCCAGCGCGTCGCGGAAGCCCTCGTCGGCCGGGTTGACGGCGTCGAGGGCGCGGACCTTGGCGGTGACCGGGTCGGTCATCTCGTTGGTGTCCTGGCCCGCCCAGCCCTCGGCCTCCTCGTGCACGCCGAGGTGGCCGTGCGCCTCGACGAAGCCGGGCAGCACCCACTTCCCGGCGGCGTCGACGATGGTCGCGCCCGCCGGGACCTCGACGTCCGCGCCGACCGCGACGATCTTGCCGTCGTCGATCAGCACCGTTCCCCCGTCGATCGGCTCGCCGACGACGGGGACCACATATCCACCAGTTACTGCGATCGTCACACCCAGAATGTTAGCAAGGCGAAATACCCCAGGACCCGGTCCACGTCGCCCCAGGCGCCAGCTCGATCAGGTCCACCCCGGAGTTGAGCGCGTCCGGCGGGCAGGTCATCGGCTCGATGGCCACCGCTTGGCCCTGCGCGCCGGGGAACTCCGGCGGGGTGAACACCTGCACCCAGCGGAACACCGGGTCGGCCCAGACCAGCACGCCGCCGCCCTCGCCGCGCAGCCAGTGCCGCACCACGCCGTCGGCGTCGGGCTCGCAGCCGCCGAAGGCGTCGTCGAGGCTCAGCGCCCGCAGCGGGGCCCCGGTCGTCAGGGCCGGGTCGATGGGCGACTGGCCGCCGACGGGAACCATCCGGTCGGGGTCCAGCGGCAGGTGCGTGGTCGCCGCCAGCCGCAGCGCGCAGTCGACGCCCTTGCCCGGCCGCGGGTACGGGTGCGCCCCCACCCCGAACGGCATCACGGCGTCCCCGGTGTTGACGACGACGTGCGTGACGGCCAGCCCCCGCTCGTCCAGCGCGTAGGTGATCTCCGTGCGGAACGGGTGCGGCCAGCCCGGCCGCTCCCTCACCGACACCGCCAGCCGCACCCGCGACGCCGAGCGCTCCACCACGGCCCACTCCTCGTGCCGGACCAGGCCGTGGATCGCGTTGCCGCGCGCGGGCTCGGTGACCTCCAGCGCGCCGCCCGCCCAGCGCGCCCCCGCCACCCGGTTGGGCCAGGGCACCAGCACCGACCCGGCGCCCAGCGGCGGGGTCGCGTCCGCCGGGAACGTCTCGGTGTAGTCGACCCCCGCGGTGGAGAACTCGCGCAGCGTCGCCCCTCGGGAGGTGACGACGGCGCGGGCCTCGTCGCGGGTGATCACGATCTGCTCGCCCATCGGTGCGTCCATGTGCCCACACACTACGGCGCTCGGCGGCGGTTTCCCATGCGGCGCAACCTTTTCGGCTACCGGTGCGGCCCGGCGCACGAGGCCGGGTCGACGTGCAGGGTCACCCCGTCCAGGCGCGGGAGGGCATCGCGGAGGCGGCGCTCGGCGGTGACGGCGATGGCGTGCGCGGCCACCAGCGTCGCGTCGTCGTCGGCGACGATCACCGCTTCGGCGTACTGGCGGTGCCCCACCCACCGCAGCCGCACGGCGTCCACCCCGCGCACGCCCGGCGCGGTGGCCAGGGCGATCTCGGCGCGCTCCACCAGCGCGGGGTCGATGCCGTCGAGGAGGCGGCCGAAGACCTCGCGGGCGGCGGCGCGCAGCACCAGGGCGATCAGCGCGGCCATGCCCAGGCCGATGATCGGGTCGGCGTAGGGGATGCGCAGCCACGCGCCTGCCGCGGCGGCGACCACGGCCAGGCTGGTGAAGCCGTCGGTGCGGGCGTGCAGGCCGTCGGCGACCAGCGCGGCCGAGCCGATCTCCCGGCCGACCCGGATGCGGTAGCGGGCGACCCACTCGTTGCCGATGAAGCCCACCAGCCCGGCCGCGGCCAGCAGCGGCAGGTGCTCGACCGGGCGCGGGTCGAGGATGCGCGCCACCGCCTGGTACCCGGCGGCCACGGCCGACGCGGCGATCAGGGCCACCACGACCAGGCCCGCGAGGTCCTCGGCGCGGCCGAGGCCGTAGGTGAAGCGCTTGGTCGCGGCCCGGCGGCCGAGCAGGAACGCCACCGCGAGCGGGACGGCGGTCAGCGCGTCGGCCAGGTTGTGCAGGGTGTCGCCGAGCAGGGCGACCGAGGACGTGACGGCCACCAGGACCGCCTGGGCGGCCGCGGTCGCCAGCAGCACGGCGAAGGAGATCTTCAGCGCCCGCAGGCCCCGCCGACTGGTCTCCAGGGCGGGATCGGTGCGATCGTGCCCATGTCCGTGCCCGTGGCCGTGTCCCATGGCAGCGGACGATACCTGCATACCTAGTCGATTGTGAAGGTGTTGTGCATTCCGCATCGGACGACCACCACGCGCGCACCGGCGAGCCCACCGACGAGCAGGTGGACACCGCGGTCGGCGTGTTCGCGATGCTGTCCGACGCCACCCGGCTGCGCATCCTCTGGGCCCTGCGCGACGGCGGCGAGCGGGACGTCACGACGCTGGCCGAGCTGGCGGGCGTCGGCCCGACCAGCGCCAGCCAGCACCTGACCAAGCTGCGCCTCGCGGGCCTCGTGGCCACCCGCAAGCAGGGCCGCCGGGTCTTCTACCGGGCCCGCGGCTCGCACCTGCGCAGGCTGCTCGACGAGGCCCTGTTCCGGGCCGACCACGAGACCTCCGGCCTGCCGGACGACGACTGAGAAGACGGCCAGGAAGACGGCTAGGACGACGGCTGGGTCTTGTCCGCCAGCTTCTCCGGCTGGAAGCGGTAGCGCCAGAACGAGGGCACCGCGGCCACCGCGACCACGGTCAGCACCACGGTGAGCACGCCGCCCGCCGTCGCCGCCAGCGCCGGGCCGACGGCCGCGCCGCCCCAGCCGTGCAGCAGGTCGGCGATGCGGGGTCCGCCCGCGACGACCACGGTGAACACGCCCTGCATGCGCCCGCGCATCTCGTCGGTCGCCTCGGTCTGGAGCATCGAGCTGCGGTGCACCGCGCTGATGAGGTCCGCGCCGCCGCCCAGGGCCAGGAAGACCACGGCCAGCCACAGCGAGGACACCATGCCGAAGGCCGCGACCGACAGGCCCCACGCGACGATGGCGACCGTGATCACCGCGCCCTGCCTGGTCAGCCGGGAGAACCAGCCGGAGAACAGGCCGAACAGCGCCGAGCCCAGCGGGATAGCGGCGTAGAGCCAGCCCAGCGCCTGCCCGCCGCCGGGCGGGTCGCCGAAGACGCGCTCGGCCATCTCCGGGAACAGCGCCCGCGGCATGCCCGCCACCATCGCGATGACGTCGACCAGGAAGCTGATCAGCAGCAGCTTGCGGGCGCTGAGGTAGCGGAAGCCGTCGGCGATGTCCCGCAGCCCCGCCCGCCGCGACGCGCCCTCGCCCGGCTCGATCGGCGGCAGCAGGAACACCATGCCCAGCGCCAGCACCAAGGCCACGCTGTCGATGAGGTACAAAGTGGACAATCCGAGCAGCGGGATCAGCGCGCCAGCGGCCAGCGGGCCGAACACCATGCCGAAGGTGAAGGTGGTGAAGCTCAGCGCGTTCGCGGGCGGCAGCAGCTCCGGCGGGACCAAGCGGGCCACCGCGGCGCTGCGCGCGGGCATGTTCACCGCGACGAACGCCTGCTGCAGGCCCAGCAGCGCGAGCACGACCCACACCGAGCCCAGGCCCGCGAACGCCTGCAGCCAGAACAGCACCGAGGTGACCGCGACACCGGCGTTGCTGATGATGAGCACCCGCCGCCGGTCGAAGGCGTCGGCGATCGCGCCGCCCCACAGGCCGAACACCAGCAGCGGCACGAGCCCGACGGCGCCGGTCAGCCCGACCCACGCCGACGAGCCGGTCAGGTCGTAGATCTGCTTGGGCACGGCGACCGCGGTGAGCTGGCTGCCGATCGCGGTGATGGCGGTCGACACCCACAGCCTGCGGTAGTCCCGGATGCGCAGCGGGCGCGTGTCGATCAACGCCCGGCTGAGGAACCCGCGCGGGCGCTCTTTCAGGGTCACAGGTCGTTAGCTTAGGTCAACTAACGACCTGGTCGGGTGTGATTTACGGCCCGAGCCGCTCGACCTTCCAGCCGTCCCTGGTCTGCTTGAAGCGCAGCCGGTCGTGCATGCGGTCGCGGCGGCCCTGCCAGAACTCCACGACCTCCGGCTGGATGCGCCAGCCGCCCCAGTGCGGGGGCACCGGCACGGTCTCGGCGTCGGCGAAGCGCCGCTCCACATTGGCCAGGGCGGCCTCCAGCGCGGCGCGGCCGCTGACCACGATCGACTGCGGCGACGCCCAGGCGCCCAGCTGCGAGCCGCGCGGGCGCTTGGCCCAGTAGGCGGCGGTCTCGGCCGGGCTCACCTTCTCCACGGTCCCGCGGACGGTCGCCTGGCGGTGCAGGCCGTACCAGGGGAACGTGGCGGATGCGTAGCGGGCGGCCATGAGGTCGTGGCTCTTGGCGGAGGTGTAGTTGGTGAAGAAGACCAGCCCCCTGGCGTCGAGGCCCTTGGCGAGCACCGTGCGTGACGACGGCATCCCGTCGGCGCCCGCGGTGGCCAGCACCATCGCGTTCGGCTCGGCCAGCCCGGCCCGCTTCGCCTCGTCCAACCACGCCTGCAGCTGCTCGTGCCAGGTGTCGGCCAGCTCGGCCTCGCTCAGCGCACCGGTCTCGTAGGAGACCCGCATGCTCGGCAGTTCCAGCGTGATGTCCGCTACGTCAGGGCCGTCCGCCATCGGCTTCTCCATCCAGGTGGGGGGTCACCGCACGTGCGGCCGACGGTACGGGGATTCCAGGTGAACGGGAACCGCCCAGACGGTGACACCGCCCACCTCCCCCGACCGGGGGTCGCTGGATCGTTCCACTGGATCGTGACCGAAGACACCCGCGTGAACGATTGCTAACGTCGGCCGCGGGGAGCAAGGTTGTCCGGCAGCCGTGCGGAGCCGCCTTCGGCGACCCTGGTATGGGCGGGAACCCGCGCGAGCAGAGTCGGGGCTTGGCGCGAAAGGGCGGACCCATGCACAGTGCGGTGCACACCGAACCGAAGGCCGACGACGGGTTCCGACCCGGCCTGGAGGGCGTGATCGCCTTCCGCACCGAGATCGCCGAGCCCGACCGCGACGGCGGCGCGCTGCGCTACCGCGGTGTGGACATCGAGGACCTGGCCGGGCGCGTCACGTTCGGTGACGTGTGGGCGCTGCTGGTCGACGGCCGCTTCGGCTCCGGCCTCCCGCCCGCCGAGCCGTTCCCGATCCCCGTGCACTCCGGCGACGTCCGGGTCGACGTGCAGGCCGGGCTGGCCATGCTGGCCCCGATCTGGGGCTACCAGCCGCTGCTGGACATCACCGACGACGAGGCCCGCGACCAGCTCGCCCGCGCGTCGGTCATGGCGCTGTCCTATGTGGCGCAGTCCGCCCGCGGCATCCACCAGCCCGCGGTGCCGCAGCGGCGGGTCGACCAGTGCCGCACCATCACCGAGCGGTTCATGACCCGCTGGCGCGGCGAGCCCGACCCCGCGCACGTCAAGGCCGTGGACGCCTACTGGGTCTCCGCCGCCGAGCACGGCCTCAACGCCTCCACCTTCACCGCCCGCGTCATCGCCTCCACCGGGGCGGACGTGGCCGCCTCGCTGTCCGGGGCGATCGGGGCGATGTCCGGCCCGCTGCACGGCGGCGCGCCCGCCCGCGTGCTGCCGATGATCGCCGAGGTCGAGCGGACCGGCGACGCCCGCGCGGTCGTGCGCGGCATCCTCGACCGCGGCGAGCGGCTGATGGGCTTCGGGCACCGGGTCTACCGGGCCGAGGACCCGCGCGCCCGGGTGCTGCGCCGCACCTGCGCCGAACTGGGCGCCGCCCGCTACGAGGTCGCCGCCGCGCTGGAGCAGGCCGCCCTGGCCGAGCTGCGCGAGCGCCGCCCGGACCGCGCCATCGAGACCAATGTGGAGTTCTGGGCCGCGGTCATCCTCGACTTCGCCGAGGTGCCGCCGCACATGATGCCCGCGATGTTCACCTGCGCCCGCACGGCCGGGTGGTGCGCCCACATCATGGAGCAGAAGCGCACCGGCCGCCTGGTCCGGCCCGCCGCCGCCTACATCGGCCCCGGCCCGCGCCAGCCCGACGAGGTCGAGGGCTGGGCCACCGTCACCCCGCTTTCGTAGAAAGGCCGTCGGTCTTATCGGATTGCTTTATGACCGACAATTCCACTCATGCTGCAGACCACTGAACACGCCCTGCTGCGCCGAGTCGCGGTCGAGCAGGCCGAGAGCCGCGCGCCCTCCATCACCGCCGGTGTGGTGCGCGACGGCGCCCTGGCCTGGTTCGGCGCGCGCGGGTCGGTCGACGGGCAGACCCCGACGGCCGACACGCAGTACCGGATCGGGTCGATCACCAAGACCTTCGTGGCAGTGCTGGTCATGCGGCTGCGCGACGAGGGCAAGCTCGACCTCAACGACCCGCTGGACAAGCACGTGCCGGGCACGTCGTTCGGCGCGGTCACCATCGCCCAGCTCCTGGCCCACACCGCGGGCCTGACCTCGGAGTCGCCCGGGGCGTGGTGGGAGCGGGCGCCGGGGGCGGACTGGCGGTCGCTGGAGCAGAGCCTGGCCGAGAACGCGCTGCGGCACCGCTCCGGCGCGCGGTTCCACTACACGAACGTGGGCTACGGCGTGCTCGGCGAGGTCGTCGCCCGGCTGCGCGGGTGCTCCTGGCTGGCGGCGCTGGAGGCCGAGATCCTGCGGCCGCTGGAGATGACCCGCACGACCCCGATGCCGCAGGCCCCGGCCGCGCCGGGCTGGGCGGTGCACCCGTTCGCCGACGTGCTGCTGCCCGAGCCGACCCCGGACGCGGTGGCGATGGCCCCGGCCGGACAGCTCTGGTCCACCCCCAACGACCTGGCCCGCTGGACCCGGCTCATCGCCGGGGACAGCGCGGGTGTGCTGCACCCGGACACCGTCGCCGAGATGCGCGAGCCCGCGCACGTCGACGACGCCGACGAGTGGACCTCGGGCTACGGCCTGGGCCTGCAGGTGCTGCGCATGGGCGGGCGGCGGCTGGCCGGGCACGGCGGCTCGATGCCCGGCTTCCTGGCGATGGTCCTGGCCGACGAGCGCACCGGCACCGGCGCGTTCGTCACCGCGAACTCGACCTCCGGCGTCGCGGTCAGCACCGTCGCCCTCGACCTGATCAACCTCGTCGAGCAGCACGAGCCCGCGCTGCCCGCCGAGTGGGCCCCGCTGCCCGACCACGACCCGGCGCTGCTGGCCCTGACCGGGCTGTGGCACTGGGGCCCGACGCCGTACGTGCTGCGCCTGCTGCCCGAGCGGTGGCTCAACCTGGCGCCGGTCAGCGGCCGGGGCCGCCAGTCGCGCTTCCGCCCGGCCGGTCCCGACAGGTGGACGGGCCTGGACGGCTACTACGCGGGCGAGACGCTGGAGCTGCACCGCACCGCGGACGGCGCGCCTTCGCACTTCGACCTGGCCACCTTCATCTTCACCAGGGAGCCCTACGGCACGCCGGAGGCCATCCCGGGCGGGGTGGACGAGAAGGGCTGGCAGTCGGGCATCAGCTAGGGGTGGGAGACTGGTCACCGCCGCCGCCAACGCCGCCGGGGTGACCAGTACACCGCACGCGAAAGGCCCCCACGATGACCCGAACCGCCGACCCGAGCACGCTGGAGCTGCCCGCGGACCTGCGCCCGTCCGACGGCCGCTTCGGCTGCGGCCCGTCCAAGGTCCGCCCCGAGCAGATCGCGGCGCTGGCCTCGGACGGCGCGAAGCTGCTGGGCACCTCGCACCGGCAGAAGCCGGTGAAGTCGCTGGTCGGGCGGGTCCGGGCGGGGCTGCGCGAGCTGTTCGCGCTGCCCGAGGGCTACGAGGTCGTGCTGGGCAACGGCGGGACCACCGCGTTCTGGGACGCCGCGGCCTTCGGCCTGGTCCGCGAGCGCGCCCAGCACTTCACCTACGGGGAGTTCTCGGCCAAGTTCGCCAAGGTCACCAAGGGCGCGCCGTTCCTGGCCGACCCGGTCGTGGTCGCCGCCGACCCCGGCTCGGCCCCGGAGATCGCCTACGCCGAGGGCTGCGACCTCGTCGGCTGGGCGCACAACGAGACCTCCACCGGCGTGGCCGTGCCGGTGGCGCGGCCCGCCGGGTCCGAGGGCGCGCTGGTCGCCATCGACGCGACCTCGGGGGCGGGCGGGCTGCCGGTCAAGGCCGAGGACTTCGACGTCTACTACTTCGCCCCGCAGAAGTGCTTCGCCTCCGACGGCGGGCTGTGGCTGGCGCTGATGAGCCCGGCCGCGCTGGAGCGGGTCGCCGAGATCGGCGCGTCGGACCGGTGGGTGCCGGAGTTCCTGTCGCTGCCGGTCGCGCTGGACAACTCGGTCAAGGACCAGACGTACAACACCCCGGCGGTGGCGACGCTGTTCCTGCTGGCCGAGCAGATCGACTGGATGCTGGCCCAGGGCGGCCTCGACTGGACCGTCGCGCGGACCAAGGACTCCTCCGACCGGCTCTACAGCTGGGCGGAGAAGACCGCCTACACCTCCCCCTACGTCGCCGACCCGGCGCACCGCTCGCAGGTCGTGGGCACCATCGACTTCGCTGACTCGGTGGACGCGGCGACCGTGGCCAAGGTGCTGCGGGCCAACGGCGTGGTCGACGTCGAGCCGTACCGCAAGCTGGGCCGCAACCAGCTTCGGGTCGCCATGTTCCCGGCCATCGAGCCCACGGATGTGACCACGCTCACGTCGGCCATCGACTGGGTGGTCGAGCGCATCGCCTGAGGATTCCCCCTGCCCGTGCCCCCATTAGGGGGTGCGGGCGGGGCGGCGGATACGGCAAGATCACAAGAGGATGTCACGGGGATCGCGGCGCGCCTAGCGCGTCAGGGCACTTCGCCGATTTACCGTGGGACGCTGACGAGTGATGTCTGCTCACGTCGTACGGGAGGGTCGCGATGCGCGCGCTGCGGGTCGTCGGACTCGCCGATGGCGGCAAGACCGTCATCTGCGAGGACCCGGCGCGCGGTGAGCGCTTCACGCTCCCGGCCGACGAGCGGCTGCGGGCGGCCGCCCGCGGGGACGTCACCCGACTCGGCCAGATCGAGATCGAGCTGGAGAGCCAGATGCGTCCTCGTGAGATCCAGGCCCGCATCCGCGCGGGCGAGTCCGTGGAGCAGGTAGCCGAGGCGGCGGGCATCCCGACGGCCAAGGTCGAGCGCTTCGCCTACCCGGTGCTGCTGGAGCGCTCGCGCACCGCCGAGCTGGCCCAGCGCGCCCACCCGGTCCGCGAGGACGGCCCCGACCTGCAGACCCTCGGCGAGATCTGCCTGCATGTGTTCACCCTTCGGGGGCAGGACTACACCGCCGCCGTCTGGGACTCCTGGCGCGGCGAGGACGGCCGCTGGATCGTCCAGCTCTGCTGGACCGCGGGCCGCTCGGTCAACCGCGCCCACTGGGCCTTCCACCCGGGCGCCCACGGCGGCACGGTCACCCCGCTGGACGAGCACGCCCACGACCTGCTCGACCCCCAGCCCGCCCGCCCGCTGCGCACCGTGCGCCCGGTGACCGAGCTGGCCCAGGCCGCCCTGAACATCGACCCCACCCTGCTCCCACCCCGCCCGGAGCCCGCCGCGCTGGAGGCGTCGTCCCTCGAGGTCAGTGCGGTGGACGCACCCGCGCCGCCGCCCCGGGAGCCGTACGTCCGCGAGCCGCACGTTCGGGAGCAGGCGCCCTACGTGCGCGAGCAGGCCCGCGAGCCGTACGTCCAGGAGCCGGTCCGCGAGCAGGCAGGCGACCCCCAGCCACCCGCCTACGACCCGGTGGCCGAACTGGACGCCGCCGAGCCCACCCCCCGCGAGCCCGAGCCCACCGCCGAGCCCGCCGCGGTCGACCCCGCGGACTACGTGGAGGACTTCGAGCTGACCACCCCAGCCGAACCCCCCACCCAGCCCACGGCCGCCGACCAGACCGCCCTCATCGACGAACCCGCCCGCAAATCCGAACCCCCACGCCGCGCCAAGGGCAAGAAGACCCGCCCGATCGTCCCCTCCTGGGAGGACGTCCTGCTCGGCACCCGCTCCAACCGCGGCTAACCCAGCGGCGCGCACCACGGCACCAACCCGGCCGCGCCGATGCCCGCCCTCAGCGCACCGAGCGACCGGAGCTGGCACGCCAGGTCGACCGGGAAGCCCAGGTGAACGGCGCGAACGGGTAAGGGCAGGGGCGACAGGCGACGCAGACGCACCCGCGTGCCGATAGAGACTCGCGGGTAGCGGTGGCTCGGGTCTCTGGGCCGGTGGCCGAGGCCAGGCGGACGTGGGCGGGCGGCAGGGGCGGCGCAACCGGGTGGTCGGCCGCTTGCCCCGGCGGCCTCCCGATGTCCCCCGGCTGCGCCCTCTCCGGCACGCCCTCTCCGGCACGCCCCCGCTGGCCCTGGCCCCCTCCGGCCCTGGCCTGCCCCGGACCACGGCTGCGCCTGCCGACGGCTGCTCCGGGCGATGCCCGGCGCCCACCCGCGCCTGCCCCCCTGCGGCAGGCTCCGGACGCGCGGTGACGCGGTTGGGATGATGCGACCATATGACCGCATCATCCCAACCGCGTCGTCCTGCGCATCCAGATGGGCATGGCATCTGGATGACGGGGGCGCATGGCGGCCTAGGTGGAGGGCGCCGCCATGCGGCCGTCCGCGATCAGCCCAGGCGCCAGAGGGCCGGGGTGTTCGGGGGCTCCCAGCCGGGTTGGGCGGTGTGGGCCTGGAGGCAGACGTAGCTGCTGCCGCCGTAGGTGACCCGGGCGCCCGCGGTGTACGGCGTGCCGACCGCCCAGGTGCCGCCGGGCGAGTTCGTCGTCGTCGTCGTCGGGTTCGACGAGGTCGGGCGGGTCGTGGTGGGGTTCTGCTGGATGTTGAGGACGAAGTCGAACGTCGCCTCGCGCCCGCCGCCCGCGTTGCGGACGTTCATCAGCAGCCGCGGGTCGTACAGCGAGTCCGTGTTGTTGCGGGGCTCGCCCGGGAAGTACAGCTGCGTGGTGAGGATCGGCCTGCCCGGGGCCTGGACCTTGACGTGGATGTGCCGCGTGCGGCCCGGGTAGAGGCCCGGCACGATCGTGGTCAGGTTGAAGGCGCCGTTCGCGTCCGTGTACTGGTGGCCGCGGAACCGGTAGGTCACGTTGTCGTAGTTGCCCGCGTTGTCCGCCTGCCAGAAGTCCAGCAGGACGTTGCCGATCGGCACGCAGGCCAGGCCGAAGACGTAGCCGCTGACGGTGAGCCGGGTGCCCGCGCCATCACCGGCCAGGGAGTTGCGGCGGGGCGAGTTCGGCTTGAAGTAGGGGCCCTCCATCTGCGGCGGCGTGGGGTCATCGCCGTCGTCGCACATCGGGGTGGGTTCGAGCGTCGTGCCTGCGGGCAGGGTGCGGGCCAGCGCGGGAGCGGCGACGAACGCCGCGGGCACGGTGACGCCCGCGGCCAGGGCGGCGCGCAGCACCGCCTTGCGGCTGAGGTTTCGGTCTTCCATTCCGACTCCTTGTTCGGGACTTGCTCCCGAAACTACGAACCCCGCCCTGGTCAGGACGATGGACTAACCTGGCTGGTCGTGGTGAAAACCGTGGGTGCCGTTCCCACGGCGGAAATCACCCGGGCTCAACCCGGTCTCCCGGCGGAAGAACCGGCAGAAGTACGCGGGGTCGCCGAACCCCACCCGGGCCGCCACCTGCCGCACGGTCAGGTCGGTGCGCGCGAGCAGGCGTTTCGCCTCGTGGACGCGGGTCTCGCGGACCAACTCGGAGGCCGGTCGGCCGGTCGCGGCCTTCACCGCCTGGGTCAGGTGCCCGGGGGTCACCCCGATGCGCTCGGCGTAGGCGCGCACCGACCACAGCTGCGAGCCCGCCCGCAGCCGGGCGAATTCCTCGGCCACCGAACCAGCTCGGGCGGGCGGGGCCAGCCGGGCGGCCCGCGCCGCGCGCACGACCAGCACGTGCAGCAGGGCGCGCAGCACCGAGTCCGAGCCCTCCGCGCGCGACTCGTACTCCGCGCGCATCTCCTCGATGAGCCGGGGGGCGTCGTCGGGCACGTCCAGCCAGGGCCGGGCGCTCAGCGCCCGCAGCACCGCCCGGTCGCCCGGGTGGTCGAGCAGGAAGTCGTCGGTGAACAGCACGACGTGCCCGTCGAGGCCGCGGGCGTCCCAGTGGTGGACCTGGCCGGGGGCGATCACGCACAGGTGCGGCGGCCGCAGCTCCCAGCGGGCCAGGTCGACCACGTGGGCGCCGCGACCGCTGGTGACCAGCACGATCTCGTGGAAGGTGTGCCGGTGCGGGAAGTCCGCGCGCGACATCGGGCCGATCGAGTCGAACGTGCCGATGGCGAACGGCAGGTCGTCGAACACCTCCAGCCGGTGCATGGGCAGCACACCCTCGCGCTGCGCCTGACAGGGCGTCCCCGGCGGCACCGTGGTTCCGCGCATCATCCCTCCCCAAGGTCCAGACCAATCCACGATGACACGGGGTGGGCTGGTTGGGAACGCGATGTGATCAGCTCTCGGCGGCGGGCACGGCGTCGAGCAGGGCGCTGTCCCAGCCCTGGTGCTCCAGCCAGTCCTCGGCCTCGGCCCGGCTGACCCACTGGGCGCCCGCTGGCCTGCCCCGGCCCAGGCGGTCCCAGCCGTCGGGGGCCAGCACGTGCAGCCGGGCGTCGCGCAGGGCCAGCAGCCTGCCCTGCGGGAAGGCCATGGTCGGTTCGGTGCGCAGGAACCGCACCGGCTCCGGTCGCGTCATGGGCCAAGGATAGCCGCTGTCCACTGTGGAGGAGTTGACCTCCAGCGCGCTGCAGGTAGGAAACTCGGGTGCGCAGGCGCGGGTCGCCGCGTACCGTCGAAGGCCGACTGCCCTGGGGGAGCGCATGGAGACCGAACCGAAACGCGGCGGCCTGGCCTCGATCACGCGGCTGGGCCCCTACCTGCGCCCGGTGCGCGGCCGGGTCGTCGGCTCGGCGGCCGCGGTGCTGGGCTCGATGATCTGCGGGCTGACGATCCCGCTGGTCATCCAGCGCATCCTGGACGGCCCGGTGGCCGCAGGCGACACCGCGGGCCTCATCTGGCCGGTCGTCGCGGTGGCCGTGCTGGGCGCGACCGAGGCGGCGCTGTTCTTCACCCGGCGCAGGCTCATCGCCGGGCCGAGCACCCGGGTCGAGGCCAATCTGCGCGCCGACCTGTACTCCCACCTGCAGCGGCTGCCGATCGCCTTCCACGACCAGTGGCAGTCCGGGCAGCTACTCTCCCGCGCGGTGTCGGACCTGTCCACCATCCGCCGGTTCATCGCGTTCGCGGGCATCTTCCTGGTCGTCAACTCCCTGACCATGGTCATCGGCCTGGGCGTGCTGTTCTTCCTCGACCCGCTGCTGGGCGCGATCACCCTGGCCTGCTCCCTGCCGCTGATCGCCATCTGCACCCGGTTCGAGAAGAAGTACTCCGTGCTCTCCCGCAGGGCGCAGGACCAGGAGGGCGACCTGGCCACCACGGTCGAGGAGTCGGCGCTGGGCATTCGGGTGCTCAAGGCGTTCGGCCGCGGGCCCGAGCTGGCCAGGCGGTTCGCCGAGCAGGCCCGCGAGCTGCGCGGCACCGAGCTGGCCAAGGTCCGGGTGCTCGCCGCGCTCTGGTGCGCGGTGATCATGCTGCCCGAGCTGGGCATCGCCGCGCAGCTGCTGGTCGGCTCGCTGGGCATCGCCAACGGCACGATGACCGTCGGCACGCTGGTGGCGGGCATCACGGTCGCGGTCTACCTGCGCTGGCCGGTGGACTCGATCGGGTGGCTGCTGGCCGAGGCCAACCAGACCGCCACGGCCGCCGAGCGGTACTGGGAGGTCCGCGACTCGCAGGTCACCATCAGCGACCCGGAGTCCCCCCGGCACCTGCCCGCCGACGGCGCGGGCCTGCTGCGCTTCGAGGACGTCCGCTTCGCCTACCCCTCCGGCGCCGAGGTGCTCTCCGGCGTCGACCTCGAGGTCCGCCCGGGCGAGACGGTCGCGCTGGTGGGGCCGACCGGCTCGGGCAAGACGACGCTGACCGCGCTGGTCGCCCGGCTGGCCGACGTGACCGGCGGGCGGGTCACCGTCGACGGGGTCGACGTGCGCGACCTGCCGCTGGCCGAGCTGCGCACCGCCGTGGCCACGGCCTTCGAGGACGCGGTGCTGTTCTCCGCCAGCGTCGCCGAGAACGTGCGCCTGGGCTCGCCCGGGGCCACCGAGGAGGACGTGCGCACCGCGCTGCGGATCGCGCAGGCGGAGAAGTTCGTCGACGAGCTGCCGTGGGGCCTGGACACCCGCATCGGCGAGCAGGGCCTGTCGCTCTCCGGCGGGCAGCGCCAGCGGCTCGCGCTGGCCCGCGCGGTCGTCGGCAGGCCGAAGGTGCTGGTCCTCGACGACCCGCTCTCGGCGCTGGACGTGCAGACCGAGGCCGAGGTCGAGCACGCCCTGCGCAGCGTGCTCTCCGGGGTCACGGCGCTGGTCGTGGCGCACCGGCCGAGCACGGTGCAGCTGGCCGACCGGGTTGCGATGCTCGACGGCGGCCGGATCACCGCCGTGGGCACCCACGCCGAGCTGCTGGCCACCAACCCCGCCTACCGATCGCTGCTGTCCACTCTGGACAACGAACGGACGAGCGTATGAGCACCCCGGAAGCCGAGTGGCGCGGCGTCGCCGCCGAGGACACCGAGAACCTGACCCAGCAGGCGACGCTGCGCCTGCAGAAGCGCTCGCGCGCCCTGCTCGGCGAGCTGGTGCGCCCGCACGCGGCCGCGACGGTGCTGGCGCTGGTGCTGGTCATCGCCGAGAACGCCGCCTCGCTGGCCGGGCCGCTGCTGATCGCCGCGGCCATCGACAACGGCATCCCGGCCGCCGTCGGCGGGGACGCCTCGGCGCTGGCGTGGTGCGTCGGCGGGTACCTGGGGTCGATGGTCGCCTCCGCGGTCCTGCGCTACGCCTTCCTGCGGCTGTCCGGGCGGATCGGCCAGGACGTGCTGCTCGACCTGCGGCAGCGGATCTTCCGGCACGCCCAGCGGCTGTCGCTGTCGTTCCACGAGTCCTACACCTCCGGCAAGGTCATCTCCCGGCTGACCAGCGACGTCGACTCCCTCGACGACCTGCTGGAGAACGGCATCGACGGCCTGCTCTCCGCGCTGCTGACGGTGTCCGGGATCGCGGTGCTGCTGCTGGTGCTCGACGCGCCGCTGGCGCTGTTCGTGCTGGCCGGGTTCATCCCGCTGCTGCTGGCCGCGCGCTGGTTCTTCCGCAACTCCAACGCCGCCTACCGCAACACCCGCGGGGCGATCGCCAAGGTCATCGTGCAGTTCGTCGAGACGATGAACGGCATGCGCGCGGTGCAGGCGTTCCGCCGCGAGGCGCGCAACGAGTCGATCATGGCCGGGCTCAACGACAGCTTCCGCGCCGCCAACCACCGGGCGCTGGACGTGGTGGCGGTGTTCACCATGACCGTGCGGCTGGTCGGCAACATCAGCCTGGCCGCGGTGCTGCTGATCGGCGCGTGGCGGGTGGTCGGCGGCGGCCTGGAGCTGGGCGTGCTCACGGCGTTCCTGCTCTACCTGCGCCGCTTCTACGACCCGCTGGACGACATGGCGATGTTCGCCAACGCCTACTCCTCGGCGACGGCGGCGCTGGAGAAGATCTCCGGCGTGCTGGAGGAGGAGCCGGACGTGCGCGAGCCCGCGGCCCCGGTCGCCCTGCCGCCGTCGGCGCGGGGCCGGGCGATCACCTTCGACCGGGTGGAGTTCGGCTACAGCGCTGGCGGGCCGGTGGTGCTGCCGGAGTTCGACCTGAGCATCCCGGCAGGCCAGACGGTGGCGCTGGTCGGGCCGACCGGGGCGGGCAAGTCCACGCTGGCCAAGCTGGTCGCCCGCTTCTACGACCCGACCTCGGGCGCGGTCCGGCTCGACGGCGTGGCGCTGACCGACATCAGCGACGCGGAGCTGCGCAAGGCGGTGGTGATGGTCACCCAGGAGAACTTCCTGTTCGCCGGGTCGGTGGCCGACAACATCGCCCTCGGCAAGCCGGACGCGACGCGCGCGGAGATCGAGTCGGCGGCGGGGGCGGTGGGCGCGCACGAGTTCATCTCCCGCCTGCCCGACGGCTACGACACCGACGTCCGCAAGCGCGGCGGCAGGCTCTCGGCAGGCCAGCGGCAGGTGGTCGCCTTCGCCCGCGCCTTCCTGGCCGACCCGTCGGTGCTGGTGCTGGACGAGGCCACCTCCAGCCTGGACATCCCGACCGAGCGGGCGGTGCAGGGCGCGCTGGAGTCGGTGCTGGCCGACCGCACGGCGCTGATCATCGCCCACCGCCTGTCCACGGTCCTCATCGCCGACCGGGTCCTGGTGATCGACGACGGCCGGGTCGTCGAGGACGGCTCGCCCGCCGAGCTGATCGCCGAAGCGGGCCGCTTCGCCGCCCTGCACGGCCGCTGGCGCGACTCCTTGGTCTAGACCTATCCCGGGCCTAGGCGCCCGCGCGCCGGAGGCGTTCGGCCGCCTGGGCGCGCAGGGCGGCCCCGCAGCGCGGCGGGTCGCCGTGCAGGGCTTCCCAGCGGGCGTTGTGGGCGGCGGGCCAGAGGCTCGCCGCCCACGCCACTTCCACCTCGGCCGGGGTGAACCGGCGGCCGCGGTGGTGCTGGTAGGCCGCCAGGAAGGCCGCCGAGCTGTCGACCGGGGCCAGGGTCGGCGGTGTCGTGCTGGCGAACGTGCCGGAGGCCGCGCCGACCAGGGCCGCTTCCGGCTGCCAGGCCAGGCTGTCCCAGTCGTGCACGGCCCAGATGGCCGGACCGCGCCAGCGCAGGTTCTGGGCCTCGTAGTCGGCGTGGCCCAGCACCGGGGGCAGGTCGGCGGCCAGCAGGCGGTCCCGGGCGCGGCGGGCGACCGCGGTGACGTGCGCGGGCACGGCGGCCTGGTCGCGCTCGTCCAGCAGCGCGATCGCGGGCCAGAGGCCGGGGTCGCCGTGGTCCCAGCGGGCCCAGCGGGGGTTGGGCAGGGGCGGCGGGACGGCCACCTCGGCCAGCTCGGCCATCAGCCGGGCGAAGACCGCCGCGTAGCGGGCGGCGACCGCGGGCGAGTCGCCGCGCAGCACATCGCCGCCGGGGCGGTGCTCCTCGGCGTGGACGGCCAGGGGCCCGACCGCGATCACCGGGGTGAGCGGGCGGGGGCACGGGAAGCCGCGCGCGGCCAGCCCCGCCTGGGCGGCGACGCACGCGGCGGCGCGGCCGCCGTCCTCCCGCGCCTTCACCACGACCTCGCGGCCGTCGGCCAGCGCGAGCCCGAGCACCGCCGACATCTGGCGCCGCTCGAACAGCACCCCCACCGGCTCGGCCCCCAGGTGCTCGGCGCACCAGGCGGGCAGCCAGGGCGGCACTAGCCGAAGATGATGAACGGCAGCGCCACCCAGCCCGCGAAGATGCCGACCGCGACGCCGAGTGCCACCCAGCGCCAGACCGGCACGCCCCGGGTCAGCCACACCGACGGCAGCAGGCCCCCGGTGACCACCACGTTCGCGCCGACCGCGAGCAGCGGCGAGGTCTCGTTCAGCGTGGACGTCAGCGTCCCCACGGCGAACACCACCAGGGTGAACGCGAACGCCGCCACCAGCAGCCCGGTCCCCCACGGCGTGGGCTCCGGCGGCGGCTCGGGCTTGGCCACCGGGGCGGGCGGGGCCAGCACCGCCACGTCCCCCGACACCGGGTCGGCGTAGCTGACCTCGGTGTTCAGCGCCTCGGCGACGCGGGCGGCGAGCTGGCGGCCGCGGCGGGCGACGACCGCGGCGGCGGCATCGCCCTCCGCGCGCCCGACCGCACCGGCGACCCTGGCCCAGTCCCGCAGGTCGGCGGTGAGGTCCGCGCCCAGCGGCAGGGTGTCCGGGTCGACCTCCCGGTCATCGCCGACGAGCACGGCCCGCTCATCCCTGGCGCGCAGTTCCACCCCGGGCTCCTTCGGTGAGTGCGTAGAACGCGACCGCGCCCGCGGTCGCCACGTTCAGCGAGTCGACGGCGCGCGACATCGGGATGCGCACGGCGGCGTCGGCTGCGGCGATGGCCGCATCGGTCAGGCCGGGCCCCTCCGAGCCCAGCAGCAGCGCCACCCGGCCGCCGCCCGCGACCTCGGCCAGCGGCACGGCGTCGGCGCGCGGGGTCAGCGCCAGCACCCGGAACCCGGCCGCCCGCAGCAGGTCCAGCCCGCCGGGCCAGTCGGGCAGCGGGGCGAACGGGACGGCGAGGACGTGCCCCATCGAGACGCGGACGCTGCGCCGGTACAGCGGGTCGCTGCACCCGGGGCCCAGCAGCACGGCGTCGACGCCGAGCGCGGCGGCGTTGCGGAACAGCGCGCCCAGGTTCTCGTGGTCGCCGACGCCCTCCAGCACGGCGATGGTGCGCGCGGCGGCCAGCAGCTCCGGCAGCGGCACGGGCTCGGCCCGGTCGGCGGCGGCGAGCACGCCGCGGTTGAGGTGGAAGCCGACGGTCTCGGCCATGACCTCGGCGCTGGTGGCGTAGGCCGGGATGTCGCAGCCTGCCAGGTCGTCGGCCAGGGCCTCGATGCGGCGCGGGACGCCCAGCAGGGCGCGCACCGGGTAGCGGGAGGCGAGCAGGCGCTGCACGACGACCACGCCTTCGGCGATCACCAACCCGCGCCCGCCCGGCCGGTCCGGCCTGCGGTCGGCGGTCGTCAGATCCCGGAAGTCGGCCAACCGCGGGTCCCCGGGGTCCGCCACCTCGATCACCTGCGCCACCCGCGCAGTGTCGCACGCCACGGCGGCCGCGCCCAGGTGTCCCCGCCGCTTGCTCAGCGTTACCTCGGGATAACTGACGGCACCAGTTTGGCCGCTAGATTAGGAAGTGAGCCCTATGCCAACGTTGGCCTCCCGCGCAGGTTCCGGTTGACGAGCCGGACGGACGGGAGGGGCGTCATGGGCCAGAACGTAGCCATCGAACCAGGCGGTCTCGACCGGCAGCGCTATCGGGCGAAGATGCGCCGCTGCCTGGATGCCCTGGGGCGGATGCTGGCCGAGGGCGGCTTCGCCGCCGCCCCGCCGCACATGGGCATGGAGATCGAGCTCAACCTCGTCGACGAGGGCCTGGGCCCGGCCATGCTCAACACCACCGTCCTGGAGAAGATCGGCGATCCCTGCTACACGCTGGAGCTGGGCCAGCACAACCTGGAGTTCAACGTGCCGCCCCGGCCGCTGGGCGGGCACCAGGCGACCCAGCTGGAGTCCGAGCTGGTCGAGTCGCTGGCCGGGGCCTCGCTCAAGGCGCTGGACGCAGGCGCGCGGCTGGTCATCATCGGGATGCTGCCGACGCTGCGGCCCGAGCACCTGGAAGTGCGCTGGCTGACCCAGAAGTCGCGCTACCACCGGCTCAACGAGCAGATCTTCGCCGCCCGCGGCGAGGAGCTGGTGCTGCACATGGAGGGCACGCCGCTGCCCGGCAGGCGGGCGGAGAAGCTGCGCCGGGTGCAGGACTCGATCCTGGCCGAGGCGGCGTGCACCTCGCTGCAGCTGCACCTGCAGGTCTCGCCGGAGGACTTCGCCGCCAACTGGAACGCCGCCCAGTGCCTGGCGGGGGTGCAGGTCGCCATCGGCGCCAACTCCCCGTTCATGCTGCGCAAGGCGCTCTGGCACGAGACCCGCATCCCCCTGTTCCTCCAAGCGACTGACACCCGACCGGAGGAGCTGAAGAACCAGGGCGTGCGGCCCCGGGTGTGGTTCGGCGAGCGGTGGATCACCTCGATCTTCGACTTGTTCGAGGAGAACGTGCGCTACTTCCCCGGCCTGCTGCCCGAAGTGGACGACGAGGACCCGCTGGAGGCGCTGGACCGGGGCCGCCCGCCCCAGCTCAGCGAGCTGCGGCTGCACAACGGCACCATCTGGCGCTGGAACCGGCCGGTGTACGACATCTGCGACGACGTGCCGCACCTGCGGGTGGAGAACCGGGTGCTGCCCGCCGGGCCGACGGTGGTCGACATGATGGCCAACGCCGCGTTCTTCTACGGCGCGCAGCGGGCGCTGGCCACACAGGACTATCCGCTGTGGACCCAGATGTCGTTCCAGGCGGCCGAGGAGAACCTGCACGCCGCCGCCCGGCACGCCTTCGGCAGCCAGCTGTACTGGCCGGGGGCTGGCTGGGTGCCGCCGGACGAGCTGGTGCTGCGCAAGCTGCTGCCGATGGCGCACGAGGGCCTGGCCGACTGCGGGGTCTCCGACGGCGCCCGCGAGCGCTACCTCGGGATCATCGAGGCGCGCTGCCTGGCCCGGCGCACGGGGTCGTCGTGGCAGCGCGACACGGTCACCCTGCTGGAGGCGCGCGGCCTGGACCGGGAGGCCGCCCTGAGCGGGATGCTGAGCCGGTACGTGGAGCTGAGCGAGGCGGGCGAGCCCGTGCACACCTGGCCGGTGCTGGACTAGCCGTTGCCAGGTAGTTGCACGTGCGGCAGGGTGGCAAGACGGGCGGTTCCGGCGGATGCTCCGACAAGCCCCCGCCGGGCACGGTGATGGCCCCCGCTTCCGGACGCTGGAAGCGGGGGCCACTCGGTTCCCGAACTGACTGCCGCTCCCACCACGAAGCGGACAAGACTTAGGTTAGCCTTACTTCAGTTCTCCTGGCAATACCCGCGTCGGGGTGACCTGGGGCACGCCGCCAGATCCTCTACGACTTGCGGGTCGCGGCGGGGCGGTCCCGGCGCAGGATGCGCGGCCGGGTCCAGTTGGCCGGGGAGAGCCGGACGCCGCCGCGGCGCATCAGGAGCAGGCCGCAGGTCAGGGCGGCCAGGGCGGCCACCGCGCCGCCGACGAGGAACGGCGAGCGGCCGCCGAACTGGTCGGCGAGCCAGCCGGTCATCGGCGCGCCCAGGGGGTTGCCGCCGACGAAGACCAGCATGTAGAGCCCCATCACCCGGCCGCGCATCTCCGGCGCGGCGGCCAGCTGCACGGTCGCGTTGGCGGCCGTCATGAAGGTCATCAGGGCCAGGCCGACCGGGATCAGGCCGATGGCGAAGAGCCCGTAGCTGGGCATCAGGCCGACCGCGACCTGCAGGACGCCGAAGACCAGGGCCGAGCCGAGCAGCAGCCGCAGCCGGGGCTGGCCGCGGGAGCTGCGCCGGGCGGCCAGCAGCGCGCCAGCGAGGGTGCCGACGGCCAGCGTGGTCGACAGCAGGCCGTACCCGCTGGCGTCCTGGTGGAAAACGTTTGCGGCGGCGATCGCCAGCGAGACGAAGAACGTCATCCCGAACGTGCTGACGAAGAACACCAGCACCATCACCGTCAGGATGTCCGACCGGCCGCGCACGTAGCGCAGGCCCTCGACCAGCTGGCCGCGCCGCGGCGCCACCCGCGGCGAGGGGCGCAGGTCGGCCACGCGCATCAGCAGCAGGCCCGCGATCACCGCGCCCGTCAGCACCGCGTTGGCCAGGAACAGCCAGCCGGTGCCGACGAGGGTGATCAGCACGCCCGCGATCGCCGGGCCGACGATCCTGGCGAGGTTGAAGTTCGTGGAGTTGAGCGCCACGGCGTTGGTCAGCTGCGCCCGCCCCACGATCTCCACGACGAACGACTGGCGCACCGGCACCTCGACCGCGGAGAACGCGCCGAGCACCAGGCACAGGACGTAGACGTGCCACACCTCGACCACGCCGGTGACGTCCAGCACGCCCAGCACCAGCGCGCTCAGCGCCATGCCGGTCTGCAGGCCGATGAGGAGCTTGCGCTTGTCCATCCGGTCGGCGAGCACGCCCGCCCACAGCGACAGCACCAGCGTCGGCAGGAACTGCAGGGCGGCGGCGATGCCGAGGACGACCGGGTTGTTGTCGGTCAGGACGAGCACCAGCCAGTCCTGGGCGATGCGCTGCATCCAGGTGCCGGTGTTCGACAGCAGCGCGCCCCCGGCGAAGAGGCGGTAGTTGCGCACCCGCAGCGACGCGAACATCCCGTCCTGGGTGGACGGACGCGGCGGGCTGGGCGGCGACGGTGCGGGGGTAGGGGAGAGCTGTTCCGGTGTGCCCGCTGTCGTCCGCACTAGTCCGCTTTACCTGCCATCCTGTCGATGATCTCGGCGGCGCGGGAGAGGATCTCCCGTTCCTCGTCGTCGAGCTCGTTGAGCCGTTCGTCCAGCCACGCCTCGCGCGCGGTGATCTCGCCCTTGATGTAGACCAGCCCGGTCTCGGTGAGGGCGACGATCGCCTGCCTGCCGTCGCTCGGGTGCGGACGGCGGGTGACGTAGCCCATGTCCTCCAGCGCGGCGATGACCCTGGTCATCGACGGGGGCTGCACGCCCTCCTTGGCCGCCAGCTCACCGGGGGTCAGCGGTCCGCACTTGTGCAGGCAGGACAGCGCCGAGATCTGGGTCAGGCTGACCGTGGCGGTGCGCTGCGCCCGGAGTCTGCGGTTGAGCCGCACGACGGCAAGCCGCAGCCTGCTGGTCAAGGTCGACTGCTCCGGGGACACGATCGTTAGCATACCTCACTAACGGCGCGGCTGCCACGGTCGGCTGGGTCACAGGCCCTGGATCGGCCCCATCGCGAAGTAGACGATGAACGCCGCCGACACGATCCACATCAGCGGGTGCACGCCGCGCGCACGCCCGGTCACCAGGCGCAGCAGCACATAGCTGACGAAGCCCGCGCCGATGCCGTTGGCGATGGAGTAGGTGAACGGCATCACCACGATGGTCAGGAACGCGGGCAGCGCGATGGTGAAGTCGGAGAAGTCGATGTCGCGGATCTGGGACATCATCAGCGCGCCGACGATCACCAGCGCGGGCGCGGCGGCCTCGATCGGCACCACCTGGTAGAGCGGTGTCAGGAACATCGCGGCGATGAACAGCAGGCCGGTGACGACGTTGGCCAGGCCGGTGCGGGCGCCCTCGGCGATGCCCGCCGCGGATTCGATGTAGACGGTGCTCGAACTGGTCGACGACGCACCGCCCGCGATGGCGCCCACGCTGTCGATGAACAGCGCCTTGCCGGTGTTGGGCAGCTTGCCGTCCGCGTCGACCAGGCCCGCCTCCCGGCCCAGGCCGGTCATGGTGCCGATGGTGTCGAAGAAGTCGGTGAGCACGAGGGTGAACACCAGCAGCGCGGCGGTCAGCGCGGGCACGCGCCACCACGCGCCGAAGGAGACGTCGCCGAGCAGGGAGAGGTCGGGGATGCCGAAGACGTCGTCGGGCAGGGCGGGGTAGCCCAGGTTCCACCCCTTGGGGTTGACCCCGGCCGACGGCCCGGCCTTGACGATGGCCTCGATCACGATGGCCAGCACGGTGCCCGCGGCGACCCCGATCAGGATCGCCCCCTTGACCCGCTTGGCGATGAGGATCGAGGTGACCACCAGCCCGACGACGAACACCAGCGTCGGCCACGACGCGATCGACCCGTTGATCCCGAGCCCGACCGGCACGGTGGTGTTGGCCGCGTCCGGGATCCGCCGCACGAACCCGGCGTCCACCAGCCCGATCAGCGCGATGAACAGTCCGATCCCGACCGCGATCGCGGACTTGAGCGCGGGTGGCACGGCGTTGAACACCGCCGTCCGCACCCCGGTGACGACCAGCAGCAGCACGACGATGCCGTTGACCACCACCAGCCCCATCGCCTCCGGCCACGTCATCTGCGGCGCGATCGACACGGCGACGAGCGTGTTGATCCCCAACCCGGTCGCCAGCGCGAACGGGAAGTTGGCGATCAGCCCGAACAGGATGGTGATGACCCCGGCCACCAGCGCCGTGGCCGCCGCGACCTGGTTGACCGGCAGGATGTTGCCGAACAGGTCCCGGTGCGCCGTGGTGTCGTCCGCGGCGAAGCTGCCGATGATCAGCGGGTTGAGCACGACGATGTAGGCCATCGTCACGAAGGTCACGATCCCGCCGCGCACCTCCCGCCCGACGGTCGACCCCCGCTCGCTGATCTTGAAGAACCGGTCGACCCCGGACCGCCGCCCGGTGCTCTCGCTGGCCATCGTGCCGTAGCCTCCCGCTGTGCCTGAACCACGCCCGGACCAACCCCTGCGCCCCCCACCCCCGCTGCCCGCACGGCTGCTGGATCTGGGGCCCATCGTCTACGTCGGCACCGGAATCTGGCTGCTGGCCGCCTTGACCCTCACCGTCATCCCGACGGGCCTACCCCCCGTCTGGCTGTGGACGACCCTGGCAGGCGCAGCCCTCGGCATAGTAGGCGCGGCCATCATGACCTGGCAGCGCCACGCCGCCAAATCGGGCCGCCGAGGCGCCCAGAAGCTGGACTAGCAGCAGGGCAAGAGCACAAGAGCACAAGAGCAAAACGCCTGGCACACCACGAAGAGCTTTAAGCAGCGCCACCACACAAACAGCAACGCCACCCCCCACGAAACAGCAACGCGCCCCCGAAGCCTGTCCGATGGGGTGAACTCGCATTCGCGGGGAGCGAAGCGCCGCTAAACTCGCGGGGGCGTGAACGGGCCTCGCCCGCTCCACCGCTCTTCACGCCCAAGCGGCGCTTCGCTTAGGGGTCCCCGCGAATGCGAGTTCACCCCATCGGACCCACAAAGCAACCCGCGCACCACCGCCGCAACCCGCGCACCCACCCCCAAGGCCGCCCAACCACTCCCACGGCTGCCTGAAGGCGGCGTGAATTTGGGCGGCTTCCAGCGGTGATTGCGGCGGTGCGCAGCATCCGCCGGTGGTCGGGCTGCCCGCAACGCGCCCCCGCACTTCACCCCAGATACAGCCCAGGCTCCTCAATCAACGCCGTGAACAAATACCGCTCCCCCCACCGATCCGTAGTCCACGCCAACACCCGCCCCAACGCCTCCGGCACATCCTCGCAATGCGCCACCCCCCGCTCATCCACCCACCACGACACCTGCTGATCCCCACCCGCCAACCGCACCACCAACTTGTCGTGCACCACCGGCCCCCCAGCCGGAACCCCCTCACCCAGCAGATCACAAGCCGCCACCACAGCCCCCAGCTCCCCCCACGCCACATACTCCCCGGAAGACACCACCTCCCCAGCCACTTCCTCCGACGCCAGCGGCAGGTCCAGCAGATCCGCCAGCGCCTCGGCCAGGGCGAAATCCGCCCCAGCGGCCACCATCTCGCTCTCCGGCAAGACGGCCAGCAGCCACGGCCCGTCCACCACCACGCAGTCCTCGCCGACCACCCCGGCCAGCGTCCGCGCCCCCGCCGCAGGCGGGACGTCCTCCGGGTCCACGACCTCGTCCCGCACCGCGGCGGCCAACGCCGCGTGCGCGCGCAGGACCACCCCCGCGGGCACCTCCCGCTCCGGGTCCGCCAGCCGCTCCAGCAGCTCCTCGGCGTCGAAGGCCGAGTCGACCGCCAGCTCCGTCCGCACGCCGATCGCTTCCAGCACCCGGGCGTCGACCCCGACCTCGGGCAGCGGGTCGTAGAGCCCGACGAGCGCGTCGGCGTCGGGCATGCGCCAGGCCGTGGGCGGCGCGCCTGCCAGCGACGCATGCCTGCCGATCCACCACGCGGCATAGCCGTCCGGGTCGACCAGCGCCCGCCAGGTCGTCGGCTCGGCCGCGAGCAGGCGCAGCGCGCGCGGCCAGGCGTCCGGGGCGACCAGGTCCAGGTCGCGGATGCCGACCAGCCGCCGCGGCGGCTCGGGCAGGGCGTCCCACCAGTCGGCCTCGTCGGCGAGGTCGTGGTCGGGGCCGGTGGGCGACTCGTCCACCACCACGGCGAAGGCGTCGAGGACGCCGACCGCGGTCAGGACCGACTCCGGCCACTGCTCGGCCAGCGACGGCGACAGCACGCCGATCGGCGAGTCCGGGTCGAGGACGTCGAGCAGGGGCGAGCCCGGCAGGGCCAGCTCGTCGGCGCGCCGCCAGTCGCCCACGGAGTCCGGCAGGGCCAGGGCGCCCAGCCAGGGCAGCTCGACCGCGCCGCAGTCCTGGACCAGGCGCAGGACGATCGGGACCAGGTCGGCGGTGTCCACCCCGGACTCGTGGTCGTCCATGCTGCGCTCGACGGCGTCGCGCAGGTTCTCCAGCAGGTCGGCCGCCGTGCCGGGGCGGGCGCCGATGCGGTCGAGCACCGGGTGGGCGGCCGCGGGGTGGATCACCCGCAGGGCGCCGACGTCGGTGCGGGTCAGCAGGTCGAGCAGGTCCGGGTCGCCGTCGTAGCGCAGCGCGCCGCGCGGGCCGGGGAGGGTGCGGCCGTCGGCCAGCGGGACCGGCAGGCCGCCCAGCTCCTCGCGGGCGGTCGCGTCGGCCTCCACGACCGGGGCGAGCGCGGTGTAGAGCCGGTGCCACCACTGCGGCGGGCGGGACGTGCCGGTGATGGCGGCCACGACCTCGGCCAGCCGCAGCCGGGTCACCCCCAGCGCGCCCAGCGCGCCGGTGTGCGCGGGCTCGGACAGCGCGCCGTCGGCGAGGTCGGGGATGACCTCGGCGAGCAGGTCGGCGAGGCCGGGCGCGGGCACGTCCAGCACCCGGGCGCGGGCCGGGGTCAGCCAGCCCGAGCCCGCGGCGGGCAGCCACTCGGCCCGGCGCAGCGCGGCGAGCACCAGCTCGCGCAGCCGGTCGTCCACTTCGGACAGCGGGAAGCCGGTGCGCGGCACCAGCGCCGTGCGCCGCTTGGCGGGCAGCTTCGCCACCAGCCCCGGGTAAGCCGCGGCGGCCGCGGCCAGCACCTCGTCGGCGGCCGGGCCCGAGCGGGCCCGCCTGCGGCTGGGCTCGATGGGCACGGTGGCGACCAGCCGGGCGGGCAGCGACAGCCGCTCGTCGGTCGGGGTCGGGGCGTGCAGCACGTCGGTGTCCAGCGGGCGCGGCGCGCCGTCGGCGTCCAGCCGCAGCGCCCAGGTGACCGTCCACTGCGACCGCTCGCGGGCCTCGACGCCCAGCGTGGCCAGCACCTCGTCCGACAGCGTGCCGGACACCCGGTGCACCAGCCACGACAGCGGCTCGCCGGGGCCGCGGATGGTCAGCCGGTCGTCCTCGTCGGTGCGGGACCAGACCGTGCCCGCGATCTCGATGCGCGTGAGCGCGGGCAGGGCGAGCAGCAGGTCGGCGGCCTCGGCGGCGAAGGCGGCCAGCAGCGCCTGCCCGTCGACGCCCGCGCGCAGCGGCAGCCGGACCTCGGTGGCGAACCCGGCGGGCGGGGCGGCCTCGTCGGTCGGCCAGACCAGGCGCAGCACCGGCACCCGGCCGCCGCGCTCGGCGGCGCGGGCCGCCAGGTCCGGGTGGTCGGCGACGGCGGCGGCGGTGCGCTCGGCGGAGAAGGCGACCCCGCCGGAGGTCGACACCACGCGCGGGGCGTCGGTGACGGCGAGGGCGGCGGCGAAGCCGATGCCGAACTGCCCCACCCCGCGCTGCTTGGCCGAGGCGCGCAGCGACGACAGCGCGGCGACACCCTCGGCGTCCAGCGGCCTTCCTGTGTTGGCCGCGCGCAGCTCGCCGTCGACCAGCTCCACCCGCAGCACGCCGTCGGACCCGGCCGCGTCGGCGGCGTTCTGGGCCAGCTCGACCAGCAGGCGGTCGCGGTAGCCGCCGAGGTAGAGGTCCTCCTCGGCGTTGGCGTCCTCGCGGAAGCGGGTGGGCGATGAGGTCCACGCGCCCAGCACCGACGCGCGCAGGGCGGCGGTGCCGAAGGGGTCGGCGCTCACTCCGGCGACTCGGCCGGCTCTACGTCGACGGTGGGCTCGCTCTCGTCCTCGTCCGCCTCGGCGGCGGGCAGCGGCGCGTCGGCGACCTCGGAGACCGCCGGGTCCTCGGGCACCTCGGCCGGGGTGGTCTCGGAGACCTCCAGCTGCGCGTCGTCGTAGATCAGGTCGGCCACCAGGACCGGGGAGACCTGCTCGACCTCGGCCTCCGAGTGCGCGCCGCAGCCGTACTCGGCGTGCACGACGCGCGCGTCGGCCGGGGCGATCTCGTTGCCGCAGACGCCGAAGGCCGCGCCGAGCGAGCCCGCGATCGGCAGGTAGAAGCCGCAGGTGCCGCAGTGGGCCGGGGCGCTGCGGGCCATGTCCGAGCCGGGGCCGAACTCCCCGGAGCGCCAGCGGTCGGCCGCGTCGAGCCTGCCCTCGCGGGACATCACCCGCTGGCGGCCGAGGCCGACCTCGGCGGCCAGCTCCTCGACCGCGGGGTCGTCGGAGGCGGCGTAGCCGGGGACCAGGCGGTAGTCGTCGGGGGCGGTCGGCAGCAGGTCGCCGACGCCGAGGTCGCCCGCGCGCACCCGCTCCTGCCACGGCACCCAGGGCGGCGCGACCAGCGCGTCCGGGCCGGGCAGCAGCACGACCTCGCTGACCGTCACGTCGCAGCCCGGGGCGCGGGCCACCGTCACCGCCCAGCGCCAGCCCGCGTAGCCGGGCTTGTCGGCCTCGAACAGGTGGGTGGCGGCGTGGGCGTCCTCCGGGGTGACGGCGACGTGCGCGCCCACCTCGTCGCCCGCCTCCGCCTCGGCGGCGGCGCGCGCGAGGTCGACCGCCGCGAGCAGCGCGGGGTCGGTCACGTCCTGGGGTGCGGGCGTCGGCGTCATCACCCTCGGATTGTGCCGCACGCCTGCACGCACCCGCTCAGCCGTGTCACGCTAAGCGGGTGCGCGCGCTGTCCCTGCCCGTGATCGCTGCCCTGCTCCTGGCCGTCCCGCAGCTCGCCGGGTGCGCCGCAGGACCACCGGTCCAGGTGGTGCAGCTGCGGGTCGACGTGCTCGCCGAGGTGCCGCACGACCCCACCGCCTTCACCCAGGGCCTGGAGCTGGTCGACGGGGTGCTCTACGAGGGCACCGGCCTGGTCGGCCGCTCCGAGCTGCGCGCGACCGACCCGGAGACCGGGCAGGTGCGGGCCCGCACCGCGCTGCCCGGGGACCTCTTCGGCGAGGGCATCACCGTCGTGGGCGACCGGATCTGGCAGCTCACCTGGCAGCACGGGATCGCCATCGAGCGCGACCGGGAGAGCCTGGCCGAGCTGCGCCGGGTCAGCTACCCCGGCGAGGGCTGGGGCCTGTGCCACGACGGCGGGCGGCTGGTGATGAGCGACGGCAGCGACACCCTCACCTTCCGCGACCCGGACAGCTTCGCGCCGATCGGCGAGGTCGCCGTCCGCCGCGGCGGCGAGCCGGTGCTGCGGCTCAACGAGCTGGAGTGCGTCGACGGCGCGGTCTACGCCAACGTCTGGCAGACCGACCGCATCGTGCGCATCGACCCGGGCTCGGGCGCGGTCACCGCCGACATCGACCTGTCCGGTCTGCTGACCGAGGAGGAGCGCGCGGCGACCGACGTCCTCAACGGGATCGCACACGTGCCCGGGACCGACGAGTTCCTGGTCACCGGCAAGCTCTGGCCCCGGATGTTCCGGGTGCGGTTCACCGCGGACCGCGGCTGAGCCGGCGCACGTGGCAGGTGCGGCGATGCGGCAGGATGGGGAGCGTGATGCGCTCCGGTTCCCCTGATCAGCCCCCGCGGCGGCCCAAGCGCGGCCGCAAGGGCTGGACGGACGCGCCGCAACCGGACTGGCGGCCCGCCGCGCCGCCCCCGCGCAACCGGCCGACCCAGCCCTACGAGCGCCAGGACGAGCCGGAGTTCGAGACCTTCGGCGACCGCTACCCGCAGGACTACCCGCCCGCGCGCCCGCGCCCGCCGTGGCGCGACGACCACTTCGCCGACCGCTACGAGGACCGCCACGGCGACCACCGCGGGGCTGCGCGCGAGTCCCGCGGCTGGGGCTCCCCGGCCCGGCCCCGCCCGGACCACCGCGACCCGCGCCACCCGGACGGCCCCCGCCGCGGCGACGACCGGTACGCCGACGACCGCTACCCCGCCAGCCGCTACCCGGACGACCGCTACTCCGATGACCGGCACCCCGACGTCCGGTACCCCGATGACCGGTACCCCGGCGACCGGCACGCGGACGAGCGCTACCCCGACGACCGGCGCCGAGACGAGCCGCCCGGCGACCCCGCCGAGCGGCCCACCGACGAGGCCCCCGGCGCGCCGCGCTTCCCGAAGAAGCTCACCGTCACCCGGGTCGCCGCGCTGCGCAGCAGGCAGCTGACCACGCAGGCGGTCAGCGCGTTCCGCAGGGCGGCGGGCGCCGACGGCGCGGAGAAGTCCGGCCTGACCGCGCTGACCTACGCCACGATGCTCAACTACGCCAGCGACGCCGCGATGGCCGTCGCGCTGGCGAACACCCTGTTCTTCTCCGCGGCCAGCGGCGAGAGCAAGGGCAAGGTCGCGCTCTACCTGCTGATCACCGTGGCCCCGTTCGCCCTGGTCGCGCCGGTCATCGGCCCCGCGCTGGACCGCATCCAGCGCGGCCGCAGGCTGGCGATGTCGGCGGTGTCGGCAGGCCAGGCGCTGATGTGCCTGATCATGGCGCTCAACTTCGACAGCTGGCTGCTCTACCCGGCCGCGCTGGGCAAGATGGTGCTGTCCAAGTCGTTCACCGTGCTCAAGGCCGCGGTGACCCCGCGCGTGCTGCCACCGGAGATCACCCTCGCCAAGACCAACGCGCGGCTGACGGTGTTCGGCCTGTTCGCGGGCGCGGTGTTCGGCGGGATCGGCGCGGCCTTCGCCGCCCCGTTCGGCTCGGCGGGCGCGCTGTGGTTCACCGTCGTCATCAGCGCGGTGGGGGCGGTGCAGGCGCTGCGCATCCCGGCCTGGGTGGAGGTCACCGAGGGCGAGGTGCCCGCGTCGATCAAGGCGCACCCGGCCAAGGGGCGCAGGCAGCCGATGGGCCGCCACATCGTGGTCGCGCTGTGGGGCAACGGGACGATCCGGGTGCTGACCGGCTTCCTGATGATGTTCGCCGCGTTCGCCGTGCGCGCGGAGTACGAGGCCGAGCCGTTCCAGCAGGTGCTGCTGCTCGGCGTCATCGCCGCCGCGGCGGGCATCGGCAGCTTCGTGGGCAACGCCATCGGCGCCCGGGTCCACGTCGGCAACCCCGAGCAGGTGGTGCTCGGCTGCGCGGTCGCCGCGCTGGCGGCCACGGTCGTGGCGACCTTCGCCGCCGGGATCACCACCGCGGCCGTCGTCGGCCTGGTCGGCGCGATCGCCAGCGCGCTGGCTAAGAACAGCCTCGACGCGGTCATCCAGGACGACCTGCCCGAGGAGTCGCGCGCCTCGGCGTTCGGCCGCTCCGAGACCGTGCTCCAGCTCAGCTGGGTGTTCGGCGGCGCGGTCGGCGTGCTGCTGCCGCCGACCTGGTGGATCGGCTTCCTGGTCGTCTCGGCCCTGCTCGCGGTCGGCATCGCCCAGACGGTGATGACCCGGCGCGGGCAGTCGCTGATCCCCGGCCTCGGCGGCGACCGGCCGATCCGGCCCGACCGCACCAGCGAGCTGCCGCTCCCGCCGTCGTCGGGGTGGCGACCCGCCACCCTGCACGAGGGCCCGCCGGATCCCGCCCCGTAGGGTCGGCTGCGTGCGCAAGACCATCGCGATCCTGGCCGCCGCGCTCGCCCTGGCGGGCTGCGGGGCGGTGCCGCCGCCCGAGGTGACCTTCTACGCCGACGGCGAGTCCGTCCGCGCCCACCCGCAGATCCTCTGCGACCTGGAGACGCTGACCTGCGACCAGGACGCCGACGCGGTGGTCACGCTGGCCATCCGCCCCGGCTACCCGGTGCAGATCTCGGTGCCCGTCGCCCTGGCCAAGGAGCCGTGGGGCGTGGTGTTCTCCTACCTCAACCGCGACGGCGAGCGGGTCGACGGCAGCAGCCGGATCTTCGTGCCCGGCCAGTTCCGCCAGTACGCCTACACGCTGGAACTCCCCAATGAGGACGACCGCCTGCTCTTCGCCGCCGTGCAGCGGCTGGCCATCGTCCAGGGCGAGACGCCCGTCCCCACCGGGTACTGGGTGCTGCAGGCGCGGGACTAGGGGTCCAGCTCCCGCGCGACGGCCCGGACCACCTCGGCGACCCGCTTGGTGACCTTGCGGTCGGGGTAGCGCCCGCGCTGCAGGTCCGGCTGCACCGTCGACTCCAGCATCTTGATCATGTCCTCGACCAGGCCGTGCAGCTCCTCGGCTGGCCGCCGCCGCGCCTCGACCACCGACGGCGGCGCGTCGATGAGCCGCACGGACAGCGCCTGCGGCCCGCGGCGGCCGTCGGCCACCCCGAACTCGATGCGCTGGCCCGCCTTGAGCCCGGTGACCCCGGTGGGCAAGGCGGAGGCGCGGACGTAGACGTCCTCACCGCCGTCCTGGGTGACGAACCCGAAGCCCTTCGCCGTGTCGTACCACTTGACCCTGCCGGTCGGCACCGCTCTCACCATTCCCTCGTCGTCAACTGCCCGCCCGCCCGCGCGCCCCGCAAGACGAACGCGCCCTGGGACCACCGCAGGACGCGCGTCTGCCAAGACTAAGGCAGCGGGGGCCGGTTCGGCTCGTCCCCCTCCGGGTGTCATCGCCGGGAGGGCTCGCGCCGGTGGCGAACTATCCTCCCGCTATGACCGCTCCCCGGACCATGATCGCCGCTGTGGCGCTGTTCACCGTCGGCCTGCTGGCGGTGGTCGCCATCTTCGTGCTCGCCGCCCTCGACCGGCAAGCGAGTTGGCTGTGGGCGGTGTCGATGGCCCTGCCGGTCGGGCTCGGCGTGGCCGTCGCGCACGTGGTCAGAGGGAACGCAGCCAGGCGGGGAACTCGGTCAGGTCGGTGAGGACGACGTCCGCGCCCGCCGCGCGCAGGGCGTCGGCGTCGCACGGCCCGGTGGCCACGCCGACCGCGATCGCGCCCGCGGCCTTGGCGCCCAGCACGTCGCCCTCGTGGTCGCCGACGAACACCTGCGCCCCGTGCTCGCGCAGCATGCCGCCCTTGGCCTCGGCCCAGCGCCCGCCCGCCACCACGTCGACGGGCCAGTCGAAGGTCTCCACGTGCAGGACCGCGTTGGGCTCGTACTTGCCCGTGACGACGAGGGTGGCCCCGCCCAGGTCCTTGACCGCGGCCAGCGCCTCGCCCGCGCCCGGCATCGGCACCGTGGCGGGGACCACGACCCCGGGGTAGAGCTCGCGGAAGCGGGCGACCAGGCCGGGGATGCGCTCCTCGGGGGCCTCGAACCCGCGGAAGACGATGTCCAGCGGCGGCCCGAGCGCCGCGGCGAACGCCTCGCCGTCCAGCGCCAGCCCGCTCTCGGCGGCCAGGGCGTTCATGGCCGCGACCATCCCGGGCCGCGGGTCGATGAGGGTCATGTCGAGGTCGAAGCCGACCGCCAGGTCATCGCGCACCCGGTCGACGCTACCCGCGCCCCAGCCCCAGGATCCGCCGCGCGGCTTCGCGCATCTCCACCTTGCGGACCTTGCCGGTCACCGTCATCGGGAACTCGTCGACGACGTGGACGTAGCGCGGGATCTTGTAGTGGGCGAGCTTGCCCGCGCAGAACTCGCGCAGCGACTCCGCGGTCAGCGGCCCGGCGCCCGGGCGCAGCCGCACCCACGCCATCAGCTCCTCGCCGTACCGCTCGTCCGGCACCCCGATGACCTGCGCGTCGAGGATGTCCGGGTGGGTGTAGAGGAACTCCTCGACCTCGCGCGGGTAGATGTTCTCGCCACCGCGGATGACCAGGTCCTTGATCCGGCCGGTGATCCGGATGTACCCGTCGGCGTCCATCACCGCCAGATCCCCGGTGTGCATCCACCGCGCCGCGTCGATGGCCTCCGCGGTCATATCCGGCTGGTCCCAGTAGCCGAGCATCACCGAGTAGCCGCGCGTGCAGAACTCCCCCGCCTCCCCGCGCGGCACGGTCCGCCCGGTCGCCGGGTCCACGATCTTGACCTCCAGGTGCGGGTGCACCCGCCCGACCGTGCCCACCCTGCGGTCGATGCCGTCGTCGGCGCGGGTCTGGGTGGACACCGGGGGCGGCCCGGAGCGGCCCGCGCATGACCGAGGGCGCATGTAGGGCATGCGGCCTCGGCCAGGTTGCCGATGACAATCCCGAAGCAGTGATAGTTGAGATCCTCGCCGACCAGGTGCCGACGCCGACCGGTCAAGCCGGGATGGCAATCATCCCACGGCCCGGAGTGCCGGGATGCAGATGCGGTCGGCTTCGGTGTAGCCGCACAGCTCGCCGACGAAGAAGCCGTTGTTGAGGATGTTGTGGTGCGACAGCGTCGCGCCCTTGGGGAAGCCGGTCGTGCCCGAGGTGTATTGGATGTTGATCGGGTCGTCGGCCGAGAGGGCGATGGCGTCGAGGAGGGCGGGGTCGCCGTCGGCGCGCAGGTCGTCGACGCCGATCAGCAGGACGTCGCGCAGCTGCGGGCAGCGCGGGCGCACCTCGGCGATCATCGCGGCGTAGTCGGAGGTCTTGAACGACTCTGCGGCCACCAGGGTGCGGACGCCCGCCTGGTTGAGCACGTACTCCAGCTCCGAGACCCGGTACGCGGGATTGATGTTGACCAGGATCGCGCCGATGCGGGCGGTGGCGTACTGCACGAGTGTCGACTCCGCGCAGTTGGGGGCCCAGATGCCCACCCGGTCGCCCGTGCCGACGCCGCGGGCCAGCAGGCCGTGGGCCACCCGGTCGACGTCGGCGGCGAACTCCGCGTAGGTCCAGCGGCGGCCGGTGGCGAACTCGACCAGGGCGTCGCGGTCGGGGAAGCGGGCCGCGGTCCGGGCCAGGTTCGCCGGGATCGTGTCGCCGAGCAGCGGGACGGTCGAGGCGCCGGAGTCGTAGCTGGTCATCGGCTTCCCTTCGCCGGGGGTGTGCCCGACCTCACGCAAGCACATCCGCGCATCCGGGACAATGGGAGGCATGCGAACGCTGCTGAACGTGATCTGGTTGGTCCTGTCCGGGCTGTGGATGGCGATCGGCTACGTCATCGCCGGGATCATCTGCTGCGTCCTGATCATCACGATCCCGTTCGGGCTGGCGTCCTTCCGGATCGCCAACTACGCGCTCTGGCCGTTCGGCCGCACCATCGAGACGCGCCGGGAGGCGGGCGTCGCGTCAGCGATCGGCAACGTCATCTGGATCGTCTTCGCGGGCTGGTGGCTGGCCATCGGCCACATCGTCACCGGCTTCCTGCTCTGCCTGACCATCATCGGCATCCCGCTGGGCATCGCCAACTTCAAGATGATCCCGGTCTCCCTGGTCCCCCTCGGCAGCCGGATCGTCAGCGCCTAGCCGCACCACCAGGCACGGCCCGCCGACGAACAGGCCCGCGTCGATGCCCAGGGCCTTGCCGCCCGCGTACTCGTACGGCCCGTCGATGTCGGCGGGGAGCACGCCGAGCTGGTCGGCGATGACGCTGTGGCCGTGCACGACCTGCCGCCCGCCCAGCACGGCCAGCAGCTCGTCGGCGACCTGCTCGCCGTCGGGGCCGCGGAAGGCGTAGCGGGTGGTCATCCGCCGCCAGACCTCCCACCACTCGACGATGTCCGACGAGCGCAGGATCGCCTGCACGGTCGCGTTGATCTCCTCGATGCCGTCGCCCCAGGCCAGGTACTCCAGGGTGTCGGAGTGCATCAGCAGGTGGTCGCCGACCAGCGCGAGCACCGGGCGGCCCACCAGCCACTCGACGTGGGCGTCGGTCAGGCCGTCCTGGTCGGAGCGCAGGCCGCCGTTCATCTCCCAGCTGCGGGCGAAGCTGCGCGGGCCGAAGTCCGATGGCACCTCGGCCTCCCCGAAGCGGCGCATGCCCAGCAGCAGGATCTCGTGGTTGCCGAGCAGGGTCTCCACCCGCCCGCCCTGCGCGCCCGCCTGCTCGGCCAGGCGCATCACCAGGTCGATGACGCCGATGCCGTCCGGGCCGCGGTCGACGAAGTCGCCGAGGAACCACAGGTGGGCGGCGCCGCCCGCCCAGTCGTCGCGCTCGTCGAGGAGCCCGTGCGCCCGCAGCGCGGCGGCCAGCTCGGCGCGGTGGCCGTGCACGTCGCCCACCACGTACGTCTCCACGGCACCGACCTTAGGCGAGCCCTCCGTCACGCGCCCTCGCCGAACGGGTCGAGGGAGTTGCCAACCAGGTCGGCCACCGAGTCGACCACGCGGGTCGGCCGGTACGGGTACAGCTCGGCGGTGTCGCGGGTGGAGATGCCGGTGAGCACCAGGATCGTCTTCAGGCCCGCCTCCAGGCCGCTGCGCACGTCGGTGTCCATCCGGTCGCCGATCATCAGCGTGTTCTCCGAGTGCGCGCCCAGGGCGTTGAGCGCCGAGCGCATCATCAGCGGGTTGGGCTTGCCGACGTAGTACGGGGAGCGGCCGGTGGCCCGCTCGATGAGCGCGGCGACCGAGCCGGTGGCGGGCAGCGAGCCCTCCCGGCTGGGGCCGGTGGCGTCGGGGTTGGTGGCGATGAACCGGGCGCCCTCCTCGACCAGCCGGATGGCCCGGGTGATCGCGGTGAAGCTGTAGGTGCGGGTCTCGCCGAGCACCACGTAGTCGGGGTCGCGGTCGGTCAGCACGTAGCCGACCTCGTGCAGCGCGGTGGTCAGGCCCGCCTCGCCGATGACGAACGCCGAGCCGCCCGGGCGCTGGGTGTCCAGGAATCTGGCGGTGGCCAGGGCGGAGGTCCAGATGGCCTGCTCGGGCACGTCCAGGCCGCTGCGCAGCAGGCGGGCCCGCAGGTCGCGCGGGGTGTAGATCGAGTTGTTGGTGAGCACCAGGAACGGCGTGCCGTTCGCGGCCAGCTCGGCGACCAGCTTGTCCGCGCCCGGGACGAGGTGCTCCTCGTGCACCAGCACGCCGTCCATGTCCATGAGGTAGGCCCACATGCTGCGCAGGCTACCCAGTGGCGGCGTGCACGGTGACCTCTGTCGCCTTGACGCTGAGGTACACCGCGGAGCCGGGCTCGATGGCCAGGTCGGCGACGGCGGCGGCGGTGAGGTCGGCGGCCAGGCCGGGGGTGCGGACGCGGATGAGGTCGCCGTGCGGTTCGAGGCTGGTGACCGTGGTGGCGAAGACGTTGCGGGGGCTGCCGTGCACCGGTTCGGTGTAGACGGCCACGTCGGCGGGCCGGAAGACGGCCACGGCCTGCTCCCCCGGGCGGGCCTCGACCTTCCCGGCGATGACCCGGCCGTCGGCGTGCAGGCCGTCGGCGGCGGCCACGCCGGGGACGAGGTTGAGCCCGGCGATGCGGGCGGTGAAGGGGGTGCGGGGGCGGCTGAGCACGGTGCGGGTGGGCCCCTGCTCGACGACCCGGCCGCCGTCCATGACCAGGACGCGGTCGGCGAGGGCCAGGGCGTCGAGCGGGTCGTGGGTGACCACGACGGCGGTGCGGTCGCGCAGGACCCGGCGCAGCAGGCCGCGCAGGGCGGGGGCGGCGTCGACGTCGAGGGCGGCGAAGGGCTCGTCGAGCAGCAGCAGGTCCGGATCGGCGGCCAGCGCCCTGGCGATGGCCACCCGCTGGGCCTGCCCGCCGGAGAGGGTCCGCGGCCTGCGGTCGGCCAGGTGGGCGGCGTCGACCTCGGCCAGCCAGCGGCGGGCGGCGCCCAGGGGGTCGGCCGCGCCGCGGGCCTGGGGGCCGAACGCGACGTTCGCCAGGGCGGTCAGGTGCGGGAACAGCAGCGGGTCCTGGGCCAGCAGGCCGACCCGGCGCCGGTGCGGGGGCAGCGCGGTGACGTCGCGCCCGGCGACCTCGACGCGGCCGTCGTCGGGCCGCAGGAGCCCGGCCAGCACGTCGAGCAGGGTGGACTTGCCGGAGCCGTTGGGCCCGATGACCGCGACCACCCCCTCGGCGGCGATGCTGACGTCGAGCTGGAACGCGCCGCGGGCGAGGCGCACGTCCGCCCTCACGCCCGCCGCCCGAACGCCACGACGACCACGGCGACGATGACCAGCAGCAGGGAGACGGCGACCGCGGCGTCCACATCGGTCTCGCCGAGGAGGTAGACCTCCAGCGGGAGCGTGCGGGTGACGCCCTGCAGGCTGCCCGCGAAGGTGATGGTCGCCCCGAACTCCCCGAGCGCCCTGGCGAAGCAGAGGACGAGCGCGGACCCGAGGGCGGGCAGCACCAGCGGGACGGTGACCCGGCGGAACACCGTCCACGGCCGCGCCCCCAGCGTCGCCGCGACGGCCTCGTACCGCTGGCCCGCGGTCCTGAGCGCCCCTTCCAGCCCGACGACCAAGAAGGGCATGGCGACGAACGTCTGCGCCAGCACGACGGCCGCGGTGGTGTAGGGCACCCGGATCCCGGCGGCGTCGAGCACCTGCCCGGCCAGGCCGGTGCGGCCGAGCAGGTACAGCAGCGCCAGGCCGCCGACCACGGGCGGCAGCACGAGCGGCAGCAGGACGACGGCCCGCACCAGCCGCATCCCGCGCACCCGGGCCAGCACCACGGCGAGGGGTCCGCCGAGCACCAGGCACAGCAGGGTCGCGGCGGCGGCGGTGCGCAGCGACAGCCAGAGCGCGGCGACGGCGCCCGGGCTGGTGACGTGCCGCGGCCACGCCGCGAGGTCGCTGCGCAGGACGAGCCCGAAGATCGGCAGCCCTACCAGCGCCAGCCCCACCACGGCGGGCACCCACAGGACAAGCGGAACACCGCCCCCGCCGTGCTCCCCGGCCGCCCCGCCCTTGGCCCGGCCAGCCAGCCCCCACGCCCCGTCGACCCGCTGCCCGCCCGCAGGCGACGCACGCCTCATGGCGGGCCGAAGCCGTGGTCGGCGAGGGTGGCCCGGCCCGCGGGGCTCAGGACCAGGTCCACGAACTGCCGGGCCAGGTCCGGGTGGGGGGCGTCGGGCAGGGCGGCGATGGGATAGCGGTTGGTGCCTGCGGCGGATTCGGGGAAGTCGATGGCCTCGACCTTCGCGGTGCGGGTGTCGGTGACGTAGACCAAGCCCGCGTCGGCCTCGTCGGCGGCGACCTTGGTCAGGACCGCCTTGACGTCCTGCTCCTCGCTCGCCGGGCGCAGGTCGACGCCCGCGGACGCGAGGACCTCGGCGGTCGCGGACCCGCACGGGACCTGCGGGGCGCAGACGACGGTGACGACCCGGGGCAGGTCGGCCAGGCCCCGCACCCGGCCCGGGTTGCCCGGGGGCACGGCGATGACCAGGCGGTTGGTGGCGAAGACGCGCGGGGACGGGGGCGCGACCCTGGCCATCGTGGCCTCGTCGGCCGTGGCGATCACGTCCGCGGTCGCGCCGGTGCGCAACTGCTGGGCCAGGGTGGACGACGCGGCGAAGTTCAGCCGGACCTCGACGTCGTGGGCGGCCTCGAACTGCGCGGCCAGCGCGGTGAAAGACTCGGTCAGCGACGCAGCGGCGAAGACGGTGACGACCGGGCGGTCCGGGCCGGTCGAGCAGGCGGTGAGCAGGGCCAGGGCCGCCAGGGCCCGTCTCACGGCGTCTCCACCACCACGTGCGTCGCCTTGGTCAGCGCCACGGCCAGCACCCCCGGTTCCAGCCCCAACTCGTCCACGGCCTCCGCGCTCATCAGCGACACCACCCGGTGCGGGCCGCACTGCAATTCGACCTGCGCCATCACCTTGTCGGCCACGACCCGGGTGACCAGGCCGACGAAGCGGTTGCGGGCCGAGCGGGACACGCCGGTCGGGTCGGGGACCTCGTCGGCCTGCGCGCGGGCGAAGGCGGCCAGGGCGGCGCCGTCGACCACCTTGCGACCTGCGGCGTCGGTCGTGGCGGGCAGCAGGCCCGCGTCGGCCCAGCGGCGCACCGTGTCGTCGCTTACCCCCATCAGGCGGGCGGCCTCGGAAAACCGGTACTGCGGCACAACCGGCACCCTAGCCCCGCATCCGCGGCGATACCAGGCACAACCACCCGCTTCCGCGGATTCTGCGACACCCCGGAGGGTTGCACGCTTCGATCGATGCGGTGATGAGCCCACTACGCTGGATCGGGTGAGCCCCGTCGACCTCGGGTTCCCCGGCCTCCCCGGTCCACCCGGCAGGCCGGACGCGCCCGGGCTGGTGGACCGCTTCGGCCGCGTGGCGACCGATCTGCGGGTTTCCCTGACCGACCGCTGCAACCTGCGCTGCACCTACTGCATGCCCGCCGAGGGCCTCGACTGGCTGCCCGGCGGCGACCTGCTCACCGACGCCGAGCTGGTCCGCCTGATCACGATCGCCGTGCGGCAGCTCGGCGTGACGAACGTCCGGTTCACCGGTGGCGAGCCGACCCTGCGCAAGGGCATCGCGGGCATCATCGCCGCCACCGCGGCGCTGTCCCCGCGGCCGACGATCTCCATGACCAGCAACGGCATCGGCCTGGTCCGCCGGGCCGGCGCGCTGGCCGAGGCCGGGCTCGACCGGATCAACGTCTCCCTGGACACCCTCGACCGCGAGCGGTTCGCCGCGATCACCCGCCGCGACCGGCTCGACGACGTGCTCGCCGGGCTGGCCGCCGCCCGCGCCGCGGGGCTCACCCCGGTGAAGGTCAACGCGGTGCTGCTGCGCGGGATCAACGACGACGAGGCCGTCCCGCTGCTGCGCCACTGCCTCGACCACGGCTACCACCTGCGGTTCATCGAGCAGATGCCGCTGGACCCGCAGCACGGCTGGGACCGGGCGAGCATGGTCACCGCCGCGGAGATCCTGGACCTGCTGGCCGCCGGGTTCACCCTCACCCCGAGCCCGGCCCCGCGCGGCGGGGCGCCCGCCGAGCGCTGGCTGGTCGACGGCGGGCCCGCGGAGGTGGGCGTCATCGCCTCGGTCACCCGGCCGTTCTGTGCCGCCTGCGACCGCACCCGACTCACCGCCGACGGCGCCCTGCGGTCGTGCCTGTTCAGCCAGCGGGAGACCGACCTGCGCGGGCCGATGCGGGCGGGGGCGTCCGACGCGGAGCTGGCCGAGCTGTGGCGGGCGGCGATGTGGGCCAAGCTGGCGGGCCACCGGATCAACGACGCCGGGTTCGCGCAGCCGATCCGGCCGATGAGCGCCATCGGGGGCTGAGGGACGTGATCACCGTCAGGGTGCGCTACTTCGCGGGCGCGCGGGCCGCGGCGGGCGTGGCCGAGGAGGACGTGGCGCTGACCGACCCGGCGACGGTCGAGCACGCGCTGACCGCCGTCGCCGAGCGCCGCGGGGCGGACCTCCGCCGGGTGCTGGCGGCGTCGAGTTTCCTGCTGAATTCGATTGCGGTGCGTGACCGGTCGACACGAGTGGGTGACGGCGACGCGCTCGACGTTCTACCCCCCTTTGCCGGCGGCTAAACCTCGAATGGCCGATCACGCTGGATCGGACGTGAGCCAAAACTCACTTAGAGTGAATTATTTCGGCCAGGACACGGCTTGATCACGGCCGAGTTCAGACCGCGTGACCTGCAGGTTTCCCTCAGATCGAGGCAAGAATCGCGTTGTTACTGTGATTACGGTCACAGGTCACAGAATTTTCCCTTCCAATTCCGGTTACGTACCGTCGCTACGGGCTGATCCACGATCAGCCTGCACGACCCGGGAGTCCGCAGCGCCGAGCCCCTGTCCGGCGGGCCCCTGGGAACCAACCCCGAGCGAAAGCGACCTCCGGACAGGGGACGAGGGACCACGACGAGCGGCTCGGCCGCGCGGCGTGGTGGCCGGGACGGCGGTCCCGGAACGGGCCTGGAGTGCGGGCCCGCCCGCCAGCACGCAGGCGCGGGAGGAGAGATGGCGATGGGTAATCGAGGTAAGCACAGCGAGTCGGCCGTCCAGCGATTCCTGGCCCGCGTGATCGTGGCCGGCGTCGCCCTCGGCGCGTCGATGGCCGTGGCCGCCTCCCCGGCGGCCGCCGACAGCAGCGTCAACTGGGACGCTGTCGCCCAGTGCGAGAGCGGCGGCAACTGGCAGATCAACACCGGCAACGGCTACTACGGCGGCTTGCAGTTCCTGCCGAGTACCTGGCAAGCCCACGGTGGCAAGGGGATGCCGCACCAGGCGTCCCGCGAGCAGCAGATCGCGGTGGCCGAGCGGGTCCTGCAGACCCAGGGCATCGGCGCGTGGCCGGTGTGCGGCAAGCGCGCGGGCTCGGCGGCCCCGGCGGCCAAGAGCACGCCGTCGTACACCAAGTCGCAGACCAAGGCGCGCGGCGAGCGGTCCACCGCTGCCCCCAAGCAGCAGAAGCAGCAGGCCCCGCGCAGCGTCTCGGTCGTTGCCAAGAGCAACCCCAAGGGCGACTACACCGTGGTCCAGGGCGACTCGCTGTCCAAGATCGCCACGAAGCTGAAGCTGAAGGGCGGCTGGCAGGACCTCTACCAGAAGAACAAGGACTACATCGGCGACCCGGACCTGATCCTCGTGGGTCAGAAGATCGCCACGAAGTAGTAGTCCCCGGCTCGTTCTTCTCCCCCTCCCCGAACCCCACCCGCAATTCCCCGGCGGGTGGGGTTCGGGCATTCTCCGTTGGAGGCCTATGAGCAGACGTCCTGGTGGCGGGATCATGTGATCGCGACACATGATCCCGCCATCCAGGGCACGGTCACGGGCAGTTGACCCACTCGTCGGTGCCGTCGGTGAAGGTCTGGTGCTTCCAGATCGGCAGCCGCGCCTTGACCTCGTCGACCAGGTCCGCGCAGGCGGCGAAGGCCGCCCGCCGGTGCTCGGCGGAGACCGCGCAGGCCAGGGCGACGTCCCCGATGCGCAGCGCCCCGATCCGGTGCGAGACGGCCAGCGCGCGCACCCCCGGGTGCCGCCCGGCCACCTCGGCAGCGACCTCCTCGACGACCGCCCCGGCAGACGGGTGCCCCTCGTAGTCCAGCGCGACCACCCCGCGACCGCGGTCGTGGTCGCGGACCACCCCGGCGAAGGTGACGACGGCACCAGCGGCGGCGTCGGCCACCAGCGCGGCGTGGGTGTCGACGTCGATCGGGGCGTCGACGACCTCGGCCCGCAGCACCCGGGCAGCAGGGCGCTCCTCCCGCACCCGCGGGTGGTCACCGCCGTGCAGCTGGTCGACGGCGTGGTCGAGCACGCCCGCCAGCACGCCGAGGCCGTCCTTGACGCCCCCGGTCGAGCCCGGCAGGTTCACCACCAGCGTCCGGCCCGCGACACCGGCCAGCCCCCGCGACAGCACCGCGGTGGGGACGGCGGGCAGACCGGCGGCCCGGATGGCGTCGGCCAGGCCGGGGACCTCGTACTCGATGACGGCCCGCGTGGCCTCCGGGGTGCGGTCGGTGGGGGTGATGCCGGTCCCGCCCGTGGTCACGACGACGTCCACGGCAGCGGCCACCGCCGCCCGCAGCGCCGCCTCCACGGGAGCGCCGTCGGGGACCACGGTGGCGTCCTCGACCGCGTAGCCGCGCTCGCGCAGCCACGCGACGATGAGCGGCCCGGTCTTGTCCTCGTACACCCCCGCCGCGGCCCGGTTGGAGGCGGTGACCACCCGCGCGGTGCGGGTCACCGGTCCCACTCCCCGTGCTTGCCGCCCTCTTTGCGCTCCACGCGCACCGCGTCGAGCGTGGCCCGGGGGTCCACGGCCTTGATCATGTCGTGCAGGGCGAGGCCGCAGACGGCGACCGCCGTCAGCGCCTCCATCTCCACCCCGGTCCGGTCGTTGGTGCGCACCGTCGCGGTGATGGCCACCTCGGACTCGCCCAGCGCCAGGTCGACGGCCACCCCCGACAGCGCGATCGGGTGGCACAGCGGGATCAGCTCGGCGGTCTTCTTCGCCGCCATGATCCCGGCGATGCGCGCGGTGGCCACGGCGTCGCCCTTGGGCAGGCCGTCGCGGCGCAGCAGGCCGATGACCTCCGGCGTGGTGCGGACGACGCCGGTGGCGACGGCCGAGCGCGCGGTCACGGACTTGGCGGAGACGTCGACCATCCGGGCGGCCCCGGTCTCGTCGACGTGGCTCAGTTCACCCACGGTCCGATGCTAGTGCCCGCCCGCGGCCTTGCGGACGGCCTCGGCCACCGCGGGGGCGACCGCGGCGTCGAACACCGACGGGACGATGAACGAGGCGTTGAGCCGCTCGCCGTCCACCACGTCGGCGATCGCGTCGGCGGCGGCCAGCAGCATGGCGTCGGTGATGGTGTGCGCCTGGGCGTCGAGCAGGCCGCGGAAGACGCCCGGGAAGGCCAGCACGTTGTTGATCTGGTTCGGGTAGTCCGAGCGGCCGGTGGCGACCACGGCGGCGTGCTTCTGCGCCTCCAGCGGGTCGATCTCCGGGTCCGGGTTGGCCAGCGCGAAGACCACCGGGTGCGGGGCCATCGTGGCCACCTGCTCGGCGCCGAAGAGGTTCGGGGCCGACACGCCGATGAAGACGTCGGCGCCGACGAGGGCGTCGTGCAGCCTGCCGCTCTGGTTCTCCCGGTTGGTGTTGGCCGCGACCCAGCGCAGGTTGGCGTCGGTGTCGCCGCGGTCGCGGTGGACGATGCCGTCGACGTCGACGGCCACCACGTCGGCGGGTCCGCGCTGCAGCAGCAGCCGGATGATGGCCGACCCGGCGGCGCCCACCCCGCACACCACGATCTTCACGTCGGCGATGGACTTGCCCACCACGCGCAGGGCGTTGCGCAGCGCGGCGACGACCACGATCGCGGTGCCGTGCTGGTCGTCGTGGAAGACCGGGATGTCCAGCTTCTCCCGCAGCCTGCGCTCGATCTCGAAGCAGCGCGGCGCGGCGATGTCCTCCAGGTTGATGCCGCCGTAGACGCAGGAGATCAGCTCGACGGTGCGGATGATCTCCTCGGTGTCCTGGGTGTCCAGGCACACCGGCCAGGCGTCGACGCCTGCGAACTTCTTGAACAGCGCCGCCTTGCCCTCCATCACCGGCAGCGCGGCGGCCGGTCCGATGTTGCCCATGCCGAGCACGGCCGAGCCGTCGGTCACGACCGCGACGGTGTTGCGCTTGATGGTCAGCCTGCGGGCGTCGTCGGGGTTGTCGGCGATGGCCTGGCAGATGCGGGCGACGCCGGGGGTGTAGGCGCGGGAGAGGTCGTCGCGGTTGCGCAGGGCGACCTTGGCGTTGATCTCGATCTTGCCGCCGAGGTGGACCAGGAAGGTCCGGTCGGACACCTTGCGCACGTCGACGCCGGGCAGCGCCCGCAGCGCCTCGGTGATGTCGCGGGCGTGGTCGGCGGACAGGGCGTTGCAGGTGATGTCGACCAGGACGCTGTCGGCGTGGGAGTCGACGACGTCGAATGCGGTGATGACCCCGCCGACGCGCCCGACGGCGCTGGTGAGGTCCCCGGCCACGCTCGCCGACGGCGGCGCATCGACGCGGATGGTGATGGAGTAACCGGGACCCGGGACTGGCATGGCGGCGGCCTTCCGAAGTGGACGGACTTGTGCGGCCTGCCCGACCCTATACCTACTTGTTGATCTCCGTCACGGGGTGCACGTAGGGCACCGCCTCCAGCGGGAACGTGAGGTCGCCGTAGGGCGAGAGCGCGCCCTGGCGGTCGGCGGTCAACTCGCTGACGGGGTGGGAGCCGTTGTCGTCGTCGCCCTTCCAGTGCGGGTCGACCCGGTCGGACTTGGCTACCTTGCCCACTGTTCCTCCTCGGCTGAGCGGCAGTACGGAGGTTACCCGACGCCGTATACCGTGGTCAGGGTGTCCACCCTCACCGAATGGCTGCGCGAGGCGGACGAGGCCCAGGTGGTGGCGCTGCTGCGCGCCCGCCCGGACCTGGCCACCCCGCGCCCCGCGGACACCACCGTGCTCGCCGCGCGCGCGGCGAGCCGGGCCTCGGTGGCCAGGGCCGCCGACGGCCTGGACACCGCCACCCTGGCCGTGCTGGACGCGCTGCTGGTCGCCGGGGCCGACCGCGGTCCGGTCGCACCGGACGAGCTGGACATCGAGCTGCCGCCGGAGCGGGTCGCCGCCGCTGTGGACACCCTGCGCGGGCTCGCGCTGGCCTGGGGCCGGCCCGCGGTCTGGCTGGTGCCCGCCGCGCGCGAGGTCGGCAACCTGCCGCCGTCGACCCCCTCCCCCGCGCCCGCCGAGGTGCCCGGCCTGCTCGCGGCCCTGGACGACGACGAGCGGCAGGTGCTCGACACCCTCGCCCACGGCACCGGCATCGGCCGCACCAAGGACGCCGACTTCACCGGTTCACCCGATCAGGCGGTGACGCCCATCCAGCGGCTGCTCGCGCGCGGCCTGCTGGTGCGCCGCGACGGGGAGACGGTCACCCTGCCCGGCCAGGTCGCCGCCGCGCTGCGCGGCGCCCCGGCCGCGCTGGTGGAGCCGCCGCTGCGCACGGTCCCGCACCAGCGGGCGACCGTGGACGGGACCGCGGCGGGCGAGGCGATGGAGCTGGTCCGCCACGTCGAGGTCCTGCTGCGGCTGTGGTCGGAGGAGCCCGCGCCGGTGCGCAAGGCGGGCGGGCTCGGCGTGCGCGAGATCCGCCGGGTCGCCAAGGCCGCCGAGGTCGGCGAGGCGCGCGCGGGGCTGCTGGTGGAGCTGGCCGCGGGGGCGGGGCTGGTCGCCGACAGCGGCGAGGTCGAGCCGGAGTGGGCGCCGACCACGCTGGCGGACTCCTGGCTTGCGGCGGGTCTGCCCAACCGGTGGGCCGCGCTGGCCGCCGCCTGGATCGACCTCCCCCGGCTGCCCGGCCTCGGCGGGCGCAAGGACGCCCGGGACAAGCTGCTCGCCCCGCTCTCCGACGACCTGCGCAGGCCCACCGCGCCCGCCGAGCGGCTGCGCGTGCTGCGGGCGCTGCCCCCGGACGCGGGCGTGGTCTCGGCCGACGAGCTGGCCGCCGTGCTGGCCTGGCGGGCGCCCCGCCGCGGCGGGCGGCTGCGCGACGACGTCGTGCGCTGGACGATGGCCGAGGCCACCGCCCTGGGCGTGGTCGCGCTGGGCGCGCTCAGCGGCCCGGGCCGGGCGCTGCTGGACGAGGACGTGCCCGCCGCGGCCAAGCGGATGGCCGAGGCGATGCCCGAGCCGGTGGACCACGTCCTGGTGCAGGCCGACCTGACGGTGGTGGCGCCGGGACCGCTGGAACCGCACCTGGCCGCCCGGGTCGCCGAGGTCGCGGACCTGGAGTCGGCGGGCGCGGCGACGGTGTACCGGGTCACGGAGACCTCGCTGCGGCGGGCGCTGGACGCGGGCCGCTCGGCCGAGGACCTGCACGACTTCTTCCGGGTGCGGTCGCGCACCCCGGTGCCGCAGGGGCTCACCTACCTCATCGACGACGTGGCGCGGCGGCACGGGCGGCTGCGCGGCGGGGCGGCGGCGTCCTTCCTGCGCTGCGACGACCCGGCGCTGCTGGCCGAGGTCGCGGCCAGCCCGGCCGCGGTGGGGCTGCGGCTGCGCAAGATCGCGCCGACGGTGCTGGTGTCGCCGGTCCCGCTGCTGGACGTGCTGGAGGAGCTGCGGGCGGCGGGGTTCGCCCCGGCCGCGGAGGGGGCCGACGGGCAGATCGTGGACCTGCGGCCCGCGGGGCGGCGGGTCGCCGGGGGCCGGGCCGTGCGGCGGGCGGCGGTCGGGCGCGAGGTGGATGAGTCGACGTTGCTGGATGTGGTGCGGGGGATGCGGTTGGGGGATGAGGCGGCTTCGGCCCGGGCTGGGCGGACGGTGACGGCGGGCGGCGGGTCCGCCCGGACCGTGGAGCTGCTGGGCGAGGCGATGGCGGCGGGGCGGCGGGTGGTTGTGTCCGTTGTGGACAATCATGGGGTGGCTACCCGGCATGTGCTGGTGCCGGTGCGCGTGGGGGGTGGGGTGTTGGAGGGGGTTGCGGGGGAGCAGACGCATCGGGTGCCGTTGCATCGGATCTCGTCTGTGGCTGTTGTCGACGAGTGAAGCGCGCATGCTCCCTCTGGCTTGATTGTTTAACCCTGGGAGGGCTAACTGCTGCCAGGACGAGGGAGCAGGGGGAAATGCGGTCGATGTCCCTTGTGGTGCTTGGTTGTGCGGTGGGTGTGTCCATGTGGCGGCACCTTTGGGCAGGGGGGTAGAGGGGGTGTGGGGGGAGACTTTTGTTGGGCCACGGTCGGGGGCGGCGGGGCGGAAGGTTCTGCTGGGGCGGGTCCCTATCGGGAGGTGTCGGCATGGCTGGCGACATTGGGGTTCGGGAAGTGGTGGTGGTTCGGGGGGATGGGGCTGGTTCCGCGGGGGTTGGTGGTGGGGTGGTCCATGAGTACGGGGATCGGGTGGTGGTGGCTGCGGTGCCGGAGGGTGTGGTGGTGCCGGAAGGTGCTGTGGTGCCGCAGGGGGTTGTGGTTCCGCAAGGTGTGGTGGTGCCGCAGAGTGGCGGGGTCTTTGGCGATCTCGATGAGACGGGGGCGTTGGGGGTGGCGGCGTTCGCGTTGCGGGAGTCGGCGGAGTTCGCGGCTGCCAAGGCGCGGCGGCCGTTGGATGGGGTGGATTGGGGGGAAGGGGACGCGCCGGACCACTTCGACGGTGAGGAGGAATCGGGGGCGCAGGATGCTGCCGGGGCGGCGTTGAGCGCTCGGCTCACCGGGCGGGTCGCGGTGGGGGTGGTGATCGTGGAGGGGCCGACCGATGCGCTGCGGTTCAGCGCGGATGAGCGGACGAAGGTCGTCGCCGAGGTGCAGAACGGGTTGAGCTGGCTGGGGGCGCAGAGCTCGCCGGGCGGGGTCACCTGGGTGCACAGCGTCCGGACCGTCGCGCTCGACGTGCAGGCCGACGGCGGGCTGCCCGACGACCAGAAGGAAGCGCACTGGCGGGACCCGGCGATGGCGGCGCTGGGGTTCCCGGCGGGGCTGGCGGGGGTGACCGCCTACGCGGAGTCGCTGCGCACCGGGCTGCGGACCGACTGGGCCTACGTCGCCTTCTTCACCAAGTACCCGCTCAAGCACTTCGGGTACGCCACCGTCGGCGGGCCGCGGCTGGTCATGGCCTACGCCAACGACGGGTGGGGGCCGGACAACATCGACCGGGTCTTCGCCCACGAGACCGGGCACATCTTCGGCGCGCCCGACGAGTACGCATCGTCCGGGTGCTCGTGCGGCGGGTCGTGGGGGTTCTTCGGCAAGCCCAACGCCAACTGCGACAACTGCGCCACCGCGCCTGCGCCGTGCATCATGAAGTCCAACTCGTGGGAGGTCTGCGACCACACGCCCTACCACCTCGGCTTCCCCCAGGGGCAGCGGTACTCCGGGGTGTTCACCGCCGGGTCGGGCGGGTACGGGCTGTGGGTCAACGCCGACTGGAACCACTTCGTCGCCAAGTGGCAGGAGTGGAGCGGGGCCGGGCTGCGGCTGGACGAGCTGGAGATCAGCAAGCCGGGCGGTCAGCTGCGCTACTCCGGGGTCTTCAGCGCGGGCGCAGGCGGCTACGGCCTCTGGGCGCTGGCCGACTGGGCCAACTTCGCCGCCAAGTGGCAGGAGTGGAGCGCCGCCGGGCTGCGCCTGGTCGACCTCGACATCACCGAGATCGACGGCCAGCCCCGCTACTCCGGGGTCTTCCGCGCGGGGACGGGCGGCTACGGGCTCTGGGTGAACGCCGAGTGGAACAACTTCGTGGCCAAGTGGCAGGAGTGGAGCGGCCAGGGCCTGCGGCTGGACGACCTCACCATCACCGACTTCGGCGGCCAGCTGCGCTACTCCGGGGTGTTCACCGCGGGCGCGGGCGGCTACGGCCTGTGGGTCAACGCCGACTGGGCCAACTTCGCCGCCAAGTGGCAGGAGTGGAGCGCCGCGGGGTTGCGGCTGGTCGACCTCGACACCGTCGACATCGGCGGGCAGCGCCGCTACTCCGGGGTCTTCCGGGCCGGGACCGGCGGCTACGGGCTGTGGGTCAACTCCGACTGGACCAGCTTCCTGGAGAAGTGGCAGCAGTGGAGCGGGCAGGGCCTGCGGCTGGTCGACTTCGACATCACCCTCACCGGCGTCGAGTCGCTCGTCGACGCCGCGGGGGCGACGGCTGCGGGGTCGATGGTCGCGGGCGACCTGCGGGTCGCGGACCTGATCCCCGAGGGGGTGGGCTTCAGCTCGCTGTCGCCGGATGTCGTCATCGCGGGCGAAATGGTGCACAACGGGGCCGACGACGGCACCGGGGAGCCCGCTGCGGGCGTCGGCTTCCTGTCCGCGGGCGTCGCGGGCGGCCTCGGGGACGGCGCGGCCGATCTGGCGGGCTGCGGCGCGATGTCGGCCGGATGAGCGGATGCGGGCCTGCCCCGGGGAAGCCGGGGGCAGGCCCGCATCGGCTCCGGGTCAGCCCGCGCGCGACATCCGCTGCTGCATCGCGTGCTCGACCAAGGTGATCAAGACCTCCTTGGTCGACTCGCGGTCACGCGCGTCCGTGGTCACGATCGGCACGCCCGCGTCGATCGTCAGGGCCTCGCGGACGTCGTCGATGCGGTGGTGCAGGACGCGGTCGAAGCAGTTGAGCGCGATGATGTACGGCAGCCCGCGGTCCTCGAAGAAGTCGATGGACGCGAAGGCGTCGGCCAGCCTGCGGGTGTCGACCAGCACGACCGCGCCGATCGCGCCGCGCACCAGGTCGTCCCACATGAACCAGAAGCGGTGCTGGCCGGGCGTGCCGAACAGGTACAGGATCAGATCCGAGTCCAGGGACACGCGCCCGAAGTCCATAGCGACGGTCGTGGTCACCTTGTTCGGGGTCGACGACAGGTCGTCGACGTCCACGCTGGCCTCGGTCATGACGGCCTCGGTGGTCAGCGGGACGATCTCGGAGACCGAGCCGACCAACGTCGTCTTGCCGACACCGAACCCGCCAGCGACCACGATCTTGGCCGAGGTGGTGGGCTGCGGCGCAGCGTCGTGCGCGCTGAGGGGACTAGAGCCTGCGGAGCCCACTGAGCACCCTTTCCATGAATTCGATCGAAGGCCGGTCACCGACGACCATGCCGCTCTGGTGGATGGAGACCAGCCCGAGCCCGGCCATGTCGCCGATGAGCACCCTGGCCACCCCCAGCGGCAGCCGGAGGTAGGCGGCCACCTCGGCGACCGAGCGGGTGTCCATGCACAGCCCGCAGATGGTGCGGTGCTCCGCACGCACCGACGGGTCGGGCATGCGGCCGCGGTCGCTGGTGGAGACCAAGGCCTCGATGGCCAGGTCGTAGTCCGGGCGGGTGCGCCCGCCCGTCTTGGTGTACGGGCGGACCAGCGAGCCGGTCTCGTGCGGAGCGGGCTCGGCCGGGTCCGGCACCGGGTCCGGCTCGACGGCCGGGATCTCCTTGGAGTCCCAGTCCGACTGCGCCGGGATGCCCGAGTCGCCGTAGAGGCCCGCGGACGGGCCGCCGAAGAGCCTGGCCTGGAAGCCGCCGATGTCGAACCTGTTCGGCGGCTCGCCGTGCTCGGGCAAGTCCTCCCAACCGCGCTCCGACATGTCCGTCGCCCTCCGCTCGGCCTGGCCGTAGTCGAACCTGTCGTAGTCCGCTCCGGTCTCGGAGTCGAACAGGTCCCGGTACGGGTAGTCCTCCTCGGCACGCCGGTCGGCGGCTCTACGACCCGTCATCGCTCGCCCCTCACCTGCGCTGCGTGCCCTGGAGCTGCGCCCGCAGCTCCGGCGTCATCTGCTGGCCGACCCGCTCGACGAGCAGCGTCATCTCGTAGGCGACCAGGCCGATGTCGCAGTTGGGCGCGGCCAGCACGGCCAGGCACGAGCCGTCGGAGATGGACATCAGGAACAGGTAGCCGCGGTCCATCTCCACGACGGTCTGGTTGACCCCGCCCGCCTCGAAGCAGCGGGCGGCGCCCTGGGTGAGGCTGACCAGCCCGGACGCCACCGCGGACAGCTGCTCGGCGCGGTCGCGGGGCAGGCCCTGCGAGCTGGCCAGCAGCAGGCCGTCGGCGGAGACGACCACGGCGTGGGCCACGCCGGGCACCTGGCGGACGAAATCAGTGATGAGCCACCCGAAACTGCCGGGCTGCTGTGCGGACGCGGTCACTCCTGCTCCTCGTCTCGGCGGCTCTCCTCGGAACCGTTCTGGTCACCAGCGTAGGCGTCGATGAGGGCGTGTCGACCTCGGCGCACCCCCTGCTGGAAGCTGGACATCCGGCCGCGGATCGCGTCGGCCGTGCGCGGCGGCAGCGCGGGCGCGAGCGGGTGCTCGGCCGTGCTGGCCGACGCCGGGGTCTCGCGCGGGGCTGCCGACCCGGGGACCAGGTGCTGCTTGGGCACCCGCTTGGGCAGCCCGGCGCTGGTGCTGGTCGTCTCCGGCGGCGAGTCCAGCAGCGCGCGGGCGCGCCGCCAGCCGTCGTCGGCGGGCGAGGTCCAGCCGGTCTCCTGCGGGGCGGGCTCGGCCGCGGCCGGGGCCGGGGCCGGGGCGCCCTCCTCGTCGACCTTGTCCTGCGCGCCGGTCTCCCCCGCCTCGAACCACTGGGAGAGCACGGCCTCGTAGATCGGCAGCCGCTCGGTCGGCGCGTCCACGACCCGCTCGACGGGCTTCATGAACGCCGTGGCGATGCCGTTGCCGCTGTGCTCGGCCTGGGCGGGCTCGGCGGGCTCGGGCTCGGCGGCCAGCGGGGCGCCGAAGAGCGCGTGCGCCTCCTCGGTGTCCACCAGGTGGCCGTTGAGCCGGGCCCGGATCTCCTCCGGCGAGGCGGGCGGGCCCCAGCCGCCGGTGTCGTCGGGCTCGCCGCCGACCTGGAACGGCGGCAGCGCGGCGACCTCCTCGGCCGGGCGGTCGACCTGGGACTCGCTGAGGAAGCCGCCCTCGGTGCGCACCCGCGGGGTGCTGCCGGTGAAGGCCCCCGCGATGCCGCTGGCCCGGGCGGCGGTCTCGTCGGCCGCCGGGGGCAGCGGGAAGCCGCCGGAGGGGGTCAGCGGCGAGCCCGCCGAGGACATCGAGCCGGTCATCGATCCCGGCATGGACGGCATGGACGGCTGGGAGGGCATCGACGGCAGCGACAGCGCGGCCGTGGGCTGCGCGGCGGCCGGGCTGGCGTGCACCAGCGCGGCGGGCACGGTGATCCGGGCGATCAGGCCGCCCTCGATGTCCTCGTTCTCCCGCAGCCTGACCTTGATGTCGTGGCGCTTGGCCAGCCGGGCGACCACGTAGAGGCCCATCCGCCTGGTCACGGCGACGTCGAGGTCCGGCGGGTCGGCCAGGCGCAGGTTGGCGGCCTCGATCTCGTCGGCCGACATGCCCACGCCGGAGTCGGTGATCTGGACGGCCAGCTCCTTCTTGCGGGTGACGGCCATCCGGACGTAGACCTTCTTGTCCGGCTCGGAGAACGACGTGGCGTTGTCCAGCAGCTCGGCGATCAGGTGCACCAGGTCGGAGACCGCGCGGCCCTGCACCGAGATGTCCGGGGCGGAGAGCACCTCGATGCGGGCGTACTGCTCGACCTCGGAGACCGCGGCGCCGACGACCTCGGCGGCGGGCACCGGGCGGGAGAGCTGGCGGGACAGGCCGGAGCCGGAGAGCACCAGCAGCGACTCGGAGTTGCGCCGCATGCGGGTGGCCAGGTGGTCCAGCTCGAACAGCGAGGCGAGCTGGTCGGGGTCCTGCTCGTCCTGCTCCAGCCGGTCGATCAGGGCGAGCTGGCGCTCGACCAGCGTCTGCGACCGGCGGGACAGGTTGACGAAGATCGAGTTGATGTTGTCGCGCAGCAGCGCCTGCTCGGTCGCCATCCGGACCGCCTGGTCGTGCACCGCGTCGAAGGAGCGGGCCAGCTGGCCGGTCTCCTCCCGGGTGAACACCGGCACCGGCTCGACGGCGTTCTTGGCCGCCTCGACCGGGTCGGGGTCGGCGAGGATGCGCTGGACCGTCTCCGGCAGGCGCCGGTTGGCCACGTCCAGGGCGTCGCGGCGCAGCACGCGCAGCGGGACCAGCAGCGAGCGGGCGACCACGAAGGTCACGGCCATCGCGGCCAGCACCGCCAGCAGCACGATCACCGCGTCGCGCCAGGCGTTGGCCAGCGCGTCGTCGGCGGCGTCCTCCGCGGCCTTGCCCAGCTTCGTCAGCAGCGTGGTCTCGACCTTGCGCAGCGCCTCGCTGGCCTCCCGCGCGGACCCGGCCAGCTCGTTGATGTCCAGCTGCAGCGGCAGGCCGCGCTCGGCGCGGCTGATCGCGGTCAGCTTGATCCGCTCGCGGATGTCGACCTCGGCGCCGGTGTAGGTGTCGGCGAAGAACTGCGCCTCGGCGGTCTCGGCGTTGGCCCGGAAGTTGTCGATCGAGGCCACGAAGCTGGCGTCGGCGGCGCGGGCCTGGTCGAGGAAGCCGGGCGGGAAGGCGTCGCGCCGGGCGGCGATGGTCAGCGCGGCGTTCTGCTGGTTGAGGAACTCCTTGGCCTCGACGATGGCCAGCGAGGCCGCGCCGAGCCGGGAGATCTCCGACTGCACCAGCGACGAGGTGAACTCCGCGCCCGCGCCCAGCACCGAGCTGAGCAGGGTCGAGTAGGAGCGGTAGACACCCACGTCGGGGTAGTCGCTGTCGATGGCCGCCTGCCGGACCGAGTCGATGGCCTCCAGCTGGTCGCGCAGGCCCACCAGCAGGTCGCCGCGGTCGGTGGAGACGTTGGCCGCGGCCTGCTTGAGCCGGGTCAGCGAGGCGTTGGTCTTCTGGATCTGGCCGTTCATCGGGCCGCTGTCGCCCGTGCGGCCGCGGGCGACGTAGTCGACGACGAGGGTCCGCTCGTACTGCAGCTCGTGCACGAGGGCCACCACGTCGAGGGTCGAGGTCACCGCCTTGGCGGCGTCGTCGAAGGTCTGGGCCCGCTCCAGCTCCGAGCTCGCGCGCAGCAGGCCGAGCGCGATCGCGGTCAGGACCGGGACCAGCAGGACCGCGATCAGCTTGGTGCGCAACCGCCAGTTGCGCAGCTTCCAGCGCGAGCCGCCTTCGACGGTCTTGCGGGCAGGCAGCCGGGGCGTCTGCGCGCCCGTCTCTACCTCGGACACGGCAGCACCACCGTCTTTCCCTTGGCCTGCGTCGACCCCATCTGGGTCGTCGGGCACTGCATGCGCACTCCCTGCATCTGAGCCGTGCCCGTTACTCGGTGTCCAGCTCGAACCGGTCAATCCATGCGGACGCCCCCGACGCTCCATGATGCAGCACGCCCCCGGGCCACCTCGGACCGACGTGGCATGCGCGCATCAAGACCGCTCCTACCGCTACAGCTGGGTCTGCACCCGCACTGTGGGCACAGAAGGTAGCGAAGTCTAGGCCACGATGTAACCCTTCCAGGGCATCATCACACCCCGTATCAGGTAGTTAGCGTCGGCAACATCCTCAGCGGGTGATCCAAAAGGCGATATTCCGACGTAGGCGTTGCGCCAAATGGGGCGATTGTGAACGTCCGTTCACTCAATTGGTCACGGTCGGTAAACCCCAGGTCAGCAGCACGGCGTAATTGCGCCAAGTGGGGCAACGACATCCCCTGATTCAGTGAGAGAGTTCACCGGGTGGAGAGTGGTGCGCACTCATTGTGACAACGGTGCTAAGTCTCTAGAGTGCCACCTGGTGCCAGGGGGGCCCACAACCTCGACAATTGCCAACCTCCTACGAGGAGAGCTTCATGCTCCGAAGCGTTACCAGGCGGACTGCCCGCGTCCGCCTGCCGATCGCGGCCCTGGCCGTGGCGCTGGCCGCCACCCTCACCGGCTGCGGCCTGCTGGGCGGGGACGACGACGGCGGCACCGCCAACCCCGGGCCGGGCGGGCTGGAGAAGACCAAGATCAAGGTGGGCACCATCCCGGTCGTCGACATCGCCCCGCTGCACTACGCGATCGACAACGGCTACTTCAAGGAAGAGGGCCTGGAGGTCGAGACGGTCGTGGTCAAGAGCGGCCACGAAGCCCTCCAGGGCATCATGAGCGGCTCGCTGGACATCAGCTTCTCGACCTACGCGGCCACCTTCACCGCGCAGAGCAAGCGGATGGCCGACTTCAAGGTCGTGGCCGACGGCCTGGCCGCCAAGCCCAACCACCTGATGGTCGTGGCGACCCCGAACTCCTCGGTCAAGCGCGCCGACCAGCTGCCCGGCAAGAAGATCGCCATCACCGCCAAGAACACCTTCACCGACCTCGCGCCGATGGCCGTGATGAACGTCCAGGGCATCGACTACTCCGAGATCGAGTGGGTGCCGATGGGCCTGAGCGCCATGCTGCCCGCGATGCTCGACGGCTCCGTCGACGCCGCCGTGGTCGTCGAGCCCTGGGTGACCAAGGCGATGAAGGAGGCAGGCGCGGTCCCGGTGATGGACGCGGCCTCCGGCCCGACCGCCGAGCTGCCCATGTCCGGCTACATCGCCGTCGGCGGCCCCGGCAAGTTCGCCACCACCAGCCCGAACACCATCGCCGCCTTCCAGCGCGCGCTGGCCCGGGCCCAGGGCGAGGCGACCGACCGGGCCAAGATGGAGCCGATGTTCGTCAAGTACGCCCAGATCGATGAGAACACCGCGCGGCTGGTGACGATCGCGACGTACTCCACGACCCTGGAGGCCAACCGCCTGCAGCGCGTGGCCAACCTGCTGGAGCAGTTCGGCGCGATCAAGGGCAAGCTCGACGTCGCCCCCATGATCGTCAGCACCCCGACGAGCGGCTGAGTCTGGAGGTGGGCCCCGGGGCGCGCGCCCCGGGGCCGCGCGTTGTGAGGCGAACCCGCCGAATGCCCGCCGGACTGGTCGGGGTGGCCGGGCTGTTCGCCGTCTGGGAGACGGCCAGCCGCACCGAACTGGTTCCGAGCAACTACCTCGTCCCGCCGAGCGTCGTGCTGCCCACCATGGTCTCCATGCTGGGCGACGCCGAGTTCCTCCGCGCGGTGGTCGCCACCGTGCTGGCCGCGCTGATCGCCCTGGCGGTCGCCGTGGCCGTCGCCGTGCCCGCCGGGCTGGTGCTGGGCAGCGTCCCGGCCGTGCGGCGGGCCACCATGGCGCTGGTGGAGTTCCTGCGGCCGATCCCGTCGGTCGCGCTGATCCCGCTGGCCATGATGACCTTCGGCACCGGGCCGGACACCAAGATCATCCTCGCGGTCTACGCCGCGGTCTGGCCGATCCTGTTCAACACCATCTACGCCCTCGACGAGCTGGACCCGCTGCACGTCGAGACCGCCCGCGCCTTCGGCACCAGCCGCGTCGGCGTGCTGACCAGGGTCGCGCTGCCCAGCGCCGCCCCGTTCGTGCTCACCGGGGTGCGCCTGTCCGCGGCGATGGCGCTGGCCGTCGTCGTCGGCACCGAGCTGCTCAGCGGCGGCACGGTGGGCATCGGCCAGCACATCATGGTCGCCGAGAGCTCCGGGTCCCACATGGACGTGGTGCTGGCCGGGACCGTCCTGGCCGGACTGCTGGGCTACGCGGCCAACGCGGGCCTGGAGCGGCTGCACCGGCGGCTGTTCTCGTGGAGCGCGCCCAAGGGGGTCGACCAGTGACGCTGCTGTCCCGGATCACCCAGAACTGGGCGGTCTTCCTGGTCGCCGTCGCCGGGTGGGAGCTGCTCACCCGGCTGGCCGCCAGCCCGTTCTTCCCGTCGCCGTCGCAGATCGCCCCCACCATGCTGGAGCAGTGGTTCTCCGCGGCGTTCGTCGACCACATGGTCCCCGGCATCGGGCGGATGCTGGCCGGGTGGGCCATCGCGGCGGTGCTCGGGATCGCGCTGGGCATCCTGCTCGGCCGCTCGGCGCGCGCGATCGCCTACCTGGGACCGATCTTCAACTTCATGCGGTCGATCCCGCCGCCGCTGCTGGTGCCGTTCTTCGTCGCCGCGGTGGGGGTGACCGACATGCAGCTGCCGACGATCGTCTTCGGCGCGCTGTGGCCGGTGCTGCTCAACACCATCGACGGCGCCAGCGGCGTCGACGCGACCAAGGTGGACACCGCCAAGGTGTTCCGGCTCTCCCCCGCCCAGTGGACGCTGGGCGTCGTGCTGCCCGCCGCGCTGCCCAAGGTGTTCGCCGGGCTGCGGCTGAGCTTGTCCATCGCGGTGGTCGTCATGGTCGTCTCCGAGCTGGTCGGCTCGGTCAACGGCATCGGCTACCTGCTCGTGCAGGCCCAGCAGCTCTACGACCTGGAAGACATGTGGGCGTGGGTGGTGACCCTCGGGGTGCTGGGCTACGTGTTCAACACCCTGCTGCTGGCCGCGGAGCGGCGCGCCCTCGCCTGGCAACCCCGGCACTCCCTCGAAGCCCACGCGCTGGCTACTGGAGGATGATGTGACCCCCATGCTCGACGTCGCCGACCTCGGACACACCTACCAGGCCAAGGACGGGGCGCACACCGCCATCTCCGGGCTGTCGTTCACCGTGGCCGAAGGCGAGCTGCTCTGCGTGGTCGGCCCGTCCGGCTGCGGGAAGTCGACGCTGCTGCGGACGATCTCCGGGCTCATCCGGCCCACCGAGGGGTCGGTGCGCCTGCACGGCACCCCGGTGGACGGCGTGCCCGCGGACCTGGCCGTGGTGTTCCAGGACTACAGCCGGTCGCTGTTCCCGTGGCTGTCGGTGCAGCGGAACGTGGAGTTCCCGCTGCGCGGCCTGCCCAGGGCAGAGCGGCAGGAGCGGGCCAAGGAGGCGCTGGCGGCCGTCGGGCTGTCCGCGGCGGCCCGCAAGCACCCCTGGCAGCTCTCCGGCGGCATGCAGCAGCGCGTCGCCATCGCCAGGGCGCTGGCCTACCGGCCCGCGCTGCTGCTGATGGACGAGCCGTTCGCCTCGGTGGACGCGCAGACCCGGTTCGAGCTGGAGGACCTGCTGCTGCGGGTGCGGCGCGAGCAGGAGACCACCGTCCTGCTGGTCACCCACGACATCGACGAGAGCGTCTACCTGGGCGACCGGGTGCTGGTGCTGTCGAAGTCCCCGGCGACCGCCGTGGCCGCGCTGGACGTGCCGCTGGGCGCCGAGCGCGACCAGATCGCGACCCGGGCCAGCGACGAGTTCGTCGACCTGCGGGCCCGGGTGGCGGGGCTGCTGCAGGCCAAGGAGCCGGTCGAGGCGTGACGGAGCGGGCCCGGGGCGACCCGGGCCTGCTCCCCGGCCTCAGACGCCGGGCGTCTCAATGCAGAACACGACCGGTGGCTCCGGGTAGCCCAGGCCGTTGCCGTCCGGGCAGCCCGACGGGTCGACCGTGCCCTCGATGACCTCGGAGATCCGGATGGCCTCGGCCGAGGAGCAGTCGGCGACGACGAAGGCGCTGTTGGCGTCGTCGGGGTCGTAGCAGTTTCCCGCGACGAAGTTGGGCATCAGGCAGAGCAGCTCCGAGCTGGTGCGCACCTCCCGGTAGGCGCCCTCGGGGCAGCCGTCGTCGCCCAGGGCCCGGGTGGACGCCAGCTTGAAGGTCGCGTCCGACGAATCGCAGTCGACCTGCTCGGCCTTGGCCGTGTCGTCCGGGCCCGCCACCGCCACGCACGGGCCGCTGGCGCTGCTGCCCCCCGGCTGCACCGCCAGCCAGACGCCGACGCCCGCGGCGGCCAGGACCACCGCGGCGAGCACCGCGACGACCGCCACCGGCAGCCCGAACACCTTCCTGGCCTGCCGATTCGTCCCCGGATCCGTCATCTCGCCTCCGCGCTCGTGGTACGGACGGGTGGGGACGGTACCGGACTCTGCGACACTGGACGGCGTGACCGACGGACCGCTGATCGTGCAGTCGGACAAGACGCTCCTGCTGGAGGTCGACCACCCCCTGTCCGACGACGCGCGGACGGCCATCGCGCCGTTCGCCGAGCTGGAGCGCGCGCCCGAGCACGTGCACACCTACCGGGTGACCCCGCTGGCGCTGTGGAACGCCCGCGCCGCGGGCCACGACGCCGAGCAGGTCGTGCACGCGCTGACGACCTACTCCCGCTACCCGGTCCCGCAGCCGCTGCTGATCGACGTCGTGGACACGATGGCCCGGTTCGGGCGGCTCACCCTGCACAACCACCCCGCGCACGGCCTGGTGATGTCCACCACGGACCGGGCGGTGCTGGAGGAGGTGCTGCGGCACAAGAAGATCGCCCCGATGCTGGGCGCGCGCATCGATCCCGACACGGTCGTGGTGCACCCCAGCGAGCGCGGCAGGCTCAAGCAGGTGCTGCTCAAGGTCGGCTGGCCCGCCGAGGACCTCGCGGGCTACGTCGACGGCGAGGCCCACCCCATCGACCTGCAGGAGGACGGCTGGGCGCTGCGCGACTACCAGCGGCAGGCGGCCGGGGCGTTCTGGGACGGCGGCTCCGGGGTGGTCGTCCTGCCCTGCGGGGCGGGCAAGACGCTGGTCGGCGCGGCCGCGATGGCGCACGCGAAGGCCACGACCCTGATCCTGGTGACCAACACCGTCGCGGGCAGGCAGTGGAAGCGCGAGCTGGTCGCCCGCACGTCGCTGACCGAGGACGAGATCGGCGAGTACTCCGGCGAGCGCAAGGAGATCCGCCCGGTCACGATCGCCACCTACCAGGTCATCACCCGCAAGTCCAAGGGCGAGTACCGGCACCTGGAGCTGTTCGACTCCCGCGACTGGGGCCTGGTGATCTACGACGAGGTGCACCTGCTGCCCGCGCCCGTGTTCCGGATGACCGCCGACCTGCAGTCCCGCCGCCGCCTGGGCCTGACCGCGACGCTGGTGCGCGAGGACGGCCGCGAGGGCGACGTGTTCTCCCTCATCGGCCCCAAGCGCTACGACGTGCCCTGGCGCGACATCGAGTCCCAGGGCTGGATCGCGCCCGCCGAGTGCACCGAGGTGCGCGTCACCCTGACCGACCGCGAGCGGCTGGAGTACGCCACGGCCGAGCCGGAGGAGCGCTACAAGCTGTGCGCGACCGCCCGGACGAAGATCCCGGTCGTCCGGTCCATTTTGGACCGCCACCCGGACGAGCCGGCCCTGGTGATCGGCGCCTACCTCGAACAGCTGGAGGAGCTGGGCACGGCGCTGGACTGCCCGGTCATCCAGGGCTCGACCCGCAACGCCGAGCGCGAGCAGCTCTTCGACGCCTTCCGCTCCGGCGAGCTGCCCCGGCTGGTGGTGTCCAAAGTGGCCAACTTCTCCATCGACCTGCCCGAGGCGTCGGTGGCGATCCAGGTGTCGGGCACCTTCGGCTCCCGGCAGGAGGAGGCCCAGCGCCTGGGCCGCCTGCTGCGGCCCAAGACCGACGGCAGGCAGGCCCACTTCTACTCGGTGGTCTCCCGCGACACCCTCGACACCGACTACGCCGCGCACCGCCAGCGGTTCCTGGCCGAGCAGGGCTACGCCTACCGCATCTGCGACGCCGACGACCTACTAGGCCCCCTGCCCGAGATCGGCTAGCACCGCGTCGGTGAAGGGCGTCCACGCCTCGACGGCCCATTCGCCGAAGTCGCGGTCGGTCAGGACGACGCACGCGGCCCCGGCGTCCGGGTCGACCCAGACGAAGGTCCCCGACTGTCCGAAGTGGCCGAACGTGCGCGGCGAGCTGCCGCGCCCGGTCCAGTGCGGCGACTTCGCCCCGCGGATCTCGAAGCCCAGGCCCCAGTCGTTGGGCTTCTGCATCCCGTACCCGGGGAGCACGCCGTTGAGCCCCGGGAAGGCCACGGCGGTGGCCTCGGGCAGGGTGCTGGTCAGCGTCGGGTTCTGCAGCTCGGCCACGAACTTGATGAGGTCGTCCGCGGTGGACACCGCCCCGGCCCCGGCGCTGCCCACCAGCCGGGTGCCCGCCATGCCCAGCGGGCCGAACACCCCTTCGCGCAGGTAGTCCGCGAAGTCGATGCCGGTCGCCTTCGCCAGGTGCTCGGCGAGCACGGTGAAGCCGGTGTTGGAGTAGATCCGGCGCGTCCCCGGCTGCGCCTGGATGGCGTCGGAGTCGAACGCCAGCCCGGAGGTGTGCGCGGCGAGGTGCCGGACGGTCGCGGGCCCCGCGGGGTCGTCCCACTCGACCGCCCCCTCCTCGACGGCCAGCAGCACCCCGTAGGCGCTCAGCAGCTTGGTGACCGAGGCGAGCCGGAACTCCCGCCCGAGGTCCCCGTGGGTCCCCCGGACCGCGCCGTCCCGCGTCACCACCGCGGCAGCGACGTTGTCGACCGGCCACTCGCGCAGCAGACGCAGACTGTCCATAACCACCAGCCTAGAGCCACCCGAACCGGCCCCTGAAACGGCGAAGGCCCGGTCCCCCGCGAAGGGGACCGGGCCTCCTGGCAGCTATCGGCTATCAGAAGTCCATGCCGCCGGTCGGGTCACCGCCACCCGGAGCGGCCGAGGCCTTCTCCGGCTTGTCGGCGACGACCGCCTCGGTGGTCAGGAACAGCGCCGCGATGGAGGCGGCGTTCTGCAGCGCGGAGCGGGTCACCTTGGTCGGGTCCAGCACGCCCGCCTTGACCAGGTCCTCGTAGTCACCGGTGGCGGCGTTGAGGCCGTGCCCGGCGGGGAGGTTCTTCACCTTCTCCACGACGACGCCGCCCTCGAGACCGCTGTTGATCGCGATCTGCTTGAGCGGGGCCTCGACGGCGACCTTGACGATGTTGGCGCCGGTCGCCTCGTCGCCCTCCAGGCGCAGGCCCTCGAAGGCGGTCTTGGACGCCTGCAGCAGGGCGACGCCGCCACCGGCGACGATGCCCTCCTCGACGGCGGCCTTGGCGTTGCGCACCGCGTCCTCGATGCGGTGCTTGCGCTCCTTGAGCTCGACCTCGGTCGCGGCACCGGCCTTGATGACCGCCACGCCACCGGCCAGCTTGGCCAGGCGCTCCTGCAGCTTCTCGCGGTCGTAGTCGGAGTCGGACTTGTCGATCTCGGCGCGGATCTGGTTGACCCGGCCCTCGATCTGCTCGGCGTCGCCGGAGCCCTCGACGATGGTGGTCTCGTCCTTGGTCACCACGACCTTGCGGGCGCGGCCCAGCAGCGAGATGTCGGCGTTGTCGAGCTTGAGGCCCACGTCCTCGCTGATGACCTGGCCGCCGGTGAGGATGGCCATGTCCTGCAGCATCGCCTTGCGGCGGTCGCCGAAGCCCGGAGCCTTGACGGCGACGGACTTGAAGGTGCCGCGGATCTTGTTGACCACCAGGGTCGCCAGGGCCTCGCCCTCGACGTCCTCGGCGATGATCAGCAGCGGCTTGCCTGCCTGCATGACCTTCTCCAGCAGCGGGAGCAGGTCCTTGACCGAGGAGATCTTCGAGCCGAACAGCAGGATGTACGGGTCCTCCAGGACCGCTTCCTGGCGCTCGGGGTCGGTCACGAAGTAACCGGAGATGTAGCCCTTGTCGAAGCGCATGCCCTCGGTGAGCTCCAGCTCCATGCCGAGCGCGTTGCTCTCCTCGACGGTGATGACGCCTTCCTTGCCGACCTTGTCCAGCGCCTCGGCGATCAGCTCGCCGATGGTGGTGTCGCCAGCGGAGATCGACGCGGTCGCCGCGATCTGCTCCTTGGTCTCGACCTCGGAGGCGCTCTTGTGCAGCTGCTCGATCACGGCCTCGACGGCCTGCTCGATGCCGCGCTTGAGCGACAGCGGGTCGGCACCGGCGGCCACGTTGCGCAGGCCCTCGCGGACCAGCGCCTGGGCGAGCACGGTGGCGGTGGTGGTGCCGTCACCGGCGACGTCGTCGGTCTTCTTGGCGACCTCTTTGACGAGCTCGGCCCCGATCTTCTCCCACGGGTCCTCGAGCTCGATCTCCTTGGCGATCGACACGCCATCGTTGGTGATGGTCGGCGCGCCCCACTTCTTCTCGAGCACGACGTTGCGGCCACGGGGGCCGAGCGTCACCTTGACGGCGTCGGCGAGGGTGTTCAGGCCGCGCTCGAGGCCGCGGCGCGCTTCCTCGTCAAACGCGATCAACTTGGCCATTGCGGTGTAGTCCTCCGTCGGGTGGAAACACGAGTGGCCAGGCTCGGTGCCCGCGACGGACGACAGGCGATCGGCCTGCCTCACCGTCCCGACCTCATTGGCACTCGATGAGCCCGAGTGCCAATGTCGTGTTTAGCACTCTCCGACGGCGAGTGCAAGCGACGCGGCTCAGCGCGTGGGGGTGACGATGGTGATGCTGGGCAGCCCGGCCCGGGTGGTCGTGGTCGGGTCTGCGGACTCGCCACCGGGGCCGACCTGGATCGACGGGGGAGTCGTCGGGGCTGGTCCTGGGTCGGTGCCGCCGCTGTTGGCGGTGAGGATCAGCACGACCGCGACGATGACCCCGATGGCGATCGCGCCGACGGCCACCGGGGCGACCCAGCGGGCGCGGCTCTTCTCCGGGCGGAAGGCCGACGCGCCGATCGGCGCGGGCGGGCGCAGCCGGACCGGGTCGGCCGGGCGCTGCGGCGGGCGGGGCGGGGGCTGCGGGGCGCGCGCAGGCGGCTGCGGCGGCCGGGGCCCGGCCGGGCGGCGGCCCGGCGGGACCGCCGAGGCGGCGGCCGCGCCCAGCGCCTGGCGGGCCGCGGCGACGAGCTCGCGGCAGTTGCCGTAGCGCTGCGCCGGGTTCTTGGCCATGCCGCGGCGGATCACCTCGTCGATCGCCTGCGGCAGCACCACCTGGTCGGTCGCGGCGGGCGCGTCGCGGTGCAGGTGGCCCTGGATCACGTCGGGCACCTGCCCGGTGAACGGCGGGCGCCCGGTCAGGCAGGCGAAGAGCACGCACGCCAGCGAGTAGGCGTCGGTGCGCCCGTCGACCGGCTCGCCGCGCAGGTGCTCGGGGGCGGCGTAGGTCGGCGAGCCGAGGAAGTCCCCGCCGCGGGTGCGGTGGCCGGTCGCGCCGCGCCTGGTCAGCCCGAAGTCGGCGAGGTAGACGTGCTCTGCGGTCGACTCCCGGGCGGTCACCAGCACGTTCGCAGGCTTGACGTCCAGGTGCACCAGGCCGCGGTCGTGCAGGTTGTCCAGCGCCTCGGCGACCTGGGCGAGCAGGGCCAGGGTGCGCTGCGGGGACATCGGGCCGTCGGCGATCAGGCTGGCCATGTCCGAGCCGTCGACCAGCCGCATGGCGATGTAGAGCAGGCCGTCGACCTCGCCGAAGTCGTAGAGCGGAACGACGTTGGCGTGGTCGATGGCGGAGGTGTTGCGGGCCTCGTCGACGAAGCGCTCGCGGAACTCCGGGTCGGCGGTCAGGTGCTCGGCGATCACCTTCAGCGCCACCTTGCGCCCCAGCCGGACGTCGGTGGCGCGGTACATCACGCTCATACCGCCCTTGCCGAGCACCCCGTCGATGCGGTAGTGCCCCAGGCGCCGCCCGGTGAGATCCTCCGACACGTCCGGCAGCGTAACGGTCAACGCCCGGCCGGTGGGCGCGGCCTGCGGGTTTGCACCAGCACCTGCCCCGGGCCCGCGAGGTCGAGCAGCAGGCCCTCGCCGGTGCGCAGGCTCTGCGGCCCGGACGGGTCGACCGCGCGCAGCCGGACCTGCGTGCCGTCGGCGTAGGCGAGCAGGTGGGCCGGGTCGACCGTCACCGCCTCGCCGGGGTCCAGCGCGATCGTGTCCAGCGCGCCGCAGCAGGCCAGCACGGTCGCGCCGATGCCGGTGACGTGCTCGAGGAAGCCGTGCTCGACGCCGAAGAGCGGGTGGAAGCCCGCCCAGCCGGGGTCGGCGCGCAGCGTCATGGGCAGGGCGAGCCGGGCGCCGCGGGCCACGCACCAGCCGGTCTTGCCGTCGAGCTCCAGCACGTGGGCGTCGCCGGGGTGGGCGGGGGCGAGGTCGACCCAGCCGCCCTCGGCGGGCGCGGTGAACACCGCGGGGCGGGTCCGGCCCCGGCCGCGGCCGGAGTCGATGAGCACGCCGTAGCTGGTGGCGACCATCGCGGCGTAGTCGGCCTGGACGGCCTCGCCGGGCGCGAGCACCAGCCGCGCCACCGCGAACGTCGGCGTGTGCCGGGTGCGGACCTGCATCGTCTTCCCTCCCCCGAGCGGATGCGCGGTGGAGTCTCGCACGCGGGCAAGATGGGCCTGTGATGTGGAGCGCTCCGGACTACCGCGACCGCGTGGCCGCCCTCGTGCCGCCGCTGCCGGTGCGGCGGCTGCCGCTGGCCGACTGCCTCGGGCTGGTGCTGGCCGAGGACGTGGTCGCCGGGGTGTCGCTGCCGCCGTTCGACAACTCCGCGATGGACGGCTACGCCGTGCGCGCCGCCGACCTCGGCGATGAGACGTCCCTGCCGGTGGCCGACGACATCCCCGCGGGCCGCACCGACGTGCGCCCGCTGGCCCCCGGGACCGCGCACCGGATCATGACCGGCGCCCCGATGCCGCCCGGCGCGGACGCGGTGGTGCAGGTGGAGCTGACCGACGGCGGCACCGAGGTGGTGGCCATCCGCGGCCGGGTCGAGCCGGGCAAGCACGTGCGGCGCGCCGGTGAGGAAGTGGTCGCCGGGAGCGTCGTGCTCAAGGCGGGCGTGGTGCTGGGCTCGGCGCGGCTGGGGCTGGCCGCCGCGGTCGGGCTGGGCGAGCTGCCCGTGCGCAGGCGGCCGCGGGTCGTGGTGCTCTCGACCGGGACCGAGCTGACCCCGCCGGGCGAGCCGCTGGCCCCCGGGCGCATCTACGAGTCCAACAGCGTGCTGCTGGCGGCGGCGGTGCGCGAGATCGGCGGCGAGGCGGTGGTGTCGCGGTTCGTGCCCGACGACGTGCCCGCGTTCCTGGCCGCCGTCGAGCGCCACGCCGACGCCGACCTGCTGATCACCTCGGGCGGGGTGAGCGCGGGCGCCTACGAGGTGGTCAAGGACGCCCTGGCCGGGCGCGGCGTGGAGTTCGTCAGGGTGGCCATGCAGCCCGGCGGCCCGCAGGGGTCGGGCCGGGTCGACGGGCTGGCGGTGGTGGCGTTGCCGGGCAACCCGGTGAGCGCGGCGCTGTCGTTCGAGCTGTTCGTGCGCCCGGCGCTGCTGGCGGCGATGGGCCACCCCGCCGTGGACCGGCCGCGGGCGCGGGCGCGCACCACCGAGGCGCTGCGCTCGCCTGCCGGGAAGGTGCAGTACCGGCGGGGCAGGCACGACGCGGGCGTGGTCGCCGTGGTCCCGGTCGGCGGCCCCGGATCCCACCTGCTGGCCTCCTTCGCCGAGTCCAACTGCCTGATCGAACTGCCCGTGGGCGTGGCCGAGGTCCCCGCGGGCGGGGAGGTCGACCTCGTCCTGCTGGACTGAGGCGTCCACATGCTGGTCCGCGTGCGTGATCCGGTTGTTCGCCGAGCGTAGGATCGAGTTCGCCTTCCGGGCACCGCGTGCGACGTCGGGGGCGCACGCGATGTCCGGGGGCCCGCTGGCGTAGCGTGTTCGGCAAACCCGGTCGAGACGTTGGGGACACCACGCATCCGATGAGCGCCGCACCTGACAAGCCCGGCGCGCTGGCCCACGCGGTCGCGCTGACCAAGAGCATCATCCCGCCCCTGCACCCCGCTGGCAGGCCGTTCGTCGCGGGCGGGGCGCTGGCCGCGCTGCTGGTCCGGGCCAAGTCCCGCCGCGCTGGCGTGCTGGCCGGGCTGCTGACGGCCTGGCTGGCCTGGTTCTTCCGGGAGCCCAAGCGGGTCACCCCGAAGCGCCCCGGCATCGCCGTGGCCCCGGCCGACGGCACCGTCTCCCACGTGGTCGAGGCCGTCCCGCCCGCCGAGCTGGGCCTGGGCCCCGCCCCGATGCTGCGGGTCAGCGTCTTCCTGTCGGTCTTCGACGTGCACGTGCAGCGCACCCCCGCCACCGGCCAGGTGGTCAGCGCGGTGCACGTGCCCGGCAAGTTCCTCTCCGCCGACCTCGACGAGGCCAGCGAGGTCAACGAGCGCACCAGCGTCCACCTGCGCACCGACGACGGGCACGACCTCGTGGTCGTGCAGATCGCGGGCCTGGTCGCGCGCCGCATCATCTGCTCGGTCGCCGACGGCGACAAGGTGCTCGCGGGCCAGACCTACGGGCTGATCCGCTTCGGCTCCCGGGTCGACCTCTACGTCCCCGCGGGCAGCCGGGTGCTGGTCGAGCCGGGGCAGCGCACCATCGGCGGGGAGACCGTCCTCGCCGAACTGGCCTCCTGATGGCCCCCGCCGGGCCGGGCGTGCGCCTGCTGCCCAACGCGATCACCGTGCTCGCGGTGTGCGCGGGCCTCTCGGCGGTGCACTTCGCGCTCAACGCCCAGCCCGCGGGCGCCATCGCCGCGATCGCGGTGGCCGCGGTGCTCGACAGCCTCGACGGCCGCATCGCGCGCCTGCTCGACGCGACCAGCAAGATGGGCGCGGAGCTGGACTCGCTGGCCGACGCGATCTCCTTCGGCGTCGCCCCCGCCCTGGTGCTCTACGTCTGGAAGTTCGACAGCGCCAACCGCTTCGGCTGGGTCATCGCGCTGATCTTCGCCGTGTGCATGATCCTGCGCCTGGCCCGCTTCAACACCCTGCTCGACGACGCCGAGCAGCCGCCGTACGCCAAGGAGTTCTTCGTCGGGGTGCCCGCCCCGGCAGGCGGGCTGCTGGCGCTGCTGCCGCTGATCCTGGCCATCCAGGTCGGCGGGGACGACCAGTGGTGGCAGTCCGAGGCCGTGGTCAGCGTCTGGATGGTCGGGGTATCGGCGCTGCTGATCAGCCGCATCCCCACGATGTCGCTGAAGACGGTCCGGGTGCCCGCCCGCGCCGTCGCCCCGCTGCTGGTGGGCGTGGGCCTGCTGGCCGCCGCGGTGATCACCTACCCGTGGCTGGCCCTGTCGGTGGCGCTGGTGCTGTACCTGCTGCACATCCCCTACGCGGTGCGCCGCAAGCAGTGGCTGGCCAAGCACCCCGAGGCGTGGGACGTGCCCGCGCGCGAGCGCCGGGCCATCCGCCGCGCCCACGGCAGGCGGCTGGGCCTGCGGCCGCCGGGCTTCGGCAAGGTGGCGGGCGCGGCCAAGCGCGCCGTGGGCAGGCGCGGCGAGCGCATGCGCGAGACCACCGCGCCGATGGGCCGCTCGTGGCGGCGCACCGGCCTCCGGCGCACGCAGCGCTCCCGGGAGCAATAGCCTGGGCGGGTGAGCCCGCAGATCACCTTGACCGTCCGGTTGTCCCCCTCCGCCATCGACAGCAGGCGCGGCGTCGTGCGCCTGCACCCCGAGGTGCTCGACGCCCTGGGGCTGCGGCCGTGGGACGGGGTGCGGCTGACCGGGGCCCGGGTCAGCGCGGCGCTGGCCGCCGAGGCCGGGGTGGACGGACCGACCGGGGTGGTCCTGCTCGACGACATCACCATGTCCAACATCGGCGTGACCGAGGGCGGCGAGGTCGTTGTCTCGCCGGTCGAGGTCGCGCCCGCCCGGGCGGTCACCGTCGCCGGGTCGCGGCTGGCGGGCACGGCGCTGTCGCCGGAGACGGTCCGCGCCGCGCTGATGGGCAAGGTCCTGACCGTCGGCGACGCGGTGTCGCTGCTGCCGCAGGACCTGGCCCCGCCGCCGGGGGCCGACGTGGGCGCGGTGCGCGGCAAGCTGTCCCGGGCCATCGGCATGACGTGGACCAACGAGCTGCTGACGATCACCGCGACCGAGCCCGCTGGCGCGGTCACCGTGCACCCGACGACGGTCGTGGGCTGGCGCGACGGCGCCCGCACCGGGGAGCAGCGCGTCGCCGCCCCCGCGGTCCGCGCGGTGTCCGACGGCGCGCTGGTCGCCGGGGTGGCCGAGCCGGTGGCCGCCCCCGACGACGCGGTGGCCCCGACCGCGCCCGAGCCGATCCCGGTAGCCGACCTGGTGGGCGCCCAGGAGGCCGCGCGCACCCTCGGCGAGTGGTTCGAGCTGGCGTTCACCCGCCCCGAGCTGCTGGCCCGCCTCGGCGCGGCGGCCCGGCTGGGCGTGCTGGTCGCAGGCCCAGAGGGCGTCGGCAAGGCGACGCTGGTGCGGTCGGTGGCCCACGCCGCGGGCGCTCAGGTCGTGGAGCTGACCGCGCCGACGGTGGCCGTGCTGGAGCCCAACGCGGCGGCGGCCCGGGTCCGCTCGGCCATCGACGCCGCCCGCGGGTCGACGCCGTCGGTGCTGCTCATCACCGATGTCGACGCCCTGCTGCCCGCCGCGGACCAGCCGCCGGTCGCCCCGGTCGTGCTGGACGCGCTGCGCGCCGCGGTCGAGCACCCGCGGCTGGCGCTGGTGGCCACGACCGCGCACCCGGAGGGCGTCGACCGGCGGCTGCGCGGGCCCGACCTCATCGACCGGGAGCTGGCCGTGCCGCTGCCGGACGCCCGCGGGCGCACCGAGCTGCTGCGGGTGCTGCTCAGGGACGTCCCGGTGGAGTCCGATGTGGATTTCGGCGCGCTGGCCGGGCGCACCCCCGGCTTCGTCGCCGCCGACCTGATCGCCGTGCGCCGGGAGGCCGCGATCCGCGCCGCCCTGCGCGACCGGGCCGCCGACGAGCCGAAGGTCACCCAGGACGACCTGCTCGGCGCGGTGTCCTCGGTGCGGCCGACATCGATGTCGTCGAGCCTGAACACCGGCGGGATCACCCTCGACGACGTGGGCGACATGGCCGAGACCAAGCAGGCGCTGACCGAGGCCGTGCTCTGGCCGCTGCGCTACCCGGACTCCTTCGCCCGCCTCGGCGTCGCCCCGCCGCGCGGCGTGCTGCTCTACGGCCCGCCCGGCGGCGGCAAGACGTTCCTGCTGCGCGCCCTGGCGGGCACCGGCCAGCTCAACGTGTTCGCGGTCAAGGGCGCCGAGCTGATGGACAAGTGGGTCGGGGAGTCCGAGCGCGCCGTGCGCGACCTGTTCCGCCGCGCCGCCGACGCCGCCCCCGCCCTGATCTTCCTGGACGAGGTGGACGCGCTGGCCCCGCGGCGCGGCCAGTCGTCGGACTCGGGGGTGGCCGACCGGGTGGTGGCCGCCCTGCTGACCGAACTGGACGGTGTGGAGCCGCTGCGCGACGTCGTCGTGGTGGGCGCGACCAACCGCCCCGAGCTGGTCGACCCGGCCCTGCTGCGGCCGGGCAGGCTGGAGCGGCTGATCTACGTCCCGCCGCCGGACGCCGACGCGCGCGCGGCCATCCTGGCCGCGACCGCCCGCAACACCCCGCTGGCCGAGGACGTCGACCTGGCCGCCTACGCGGCCGAGCTGGCGGGCTACTCGGCCGCCGACTGCGCCGCGCTCGTGCGCGAGGCGGCGCTGACGGCGATGCGCGAGTCGCTGGACGCCAAGATCGTCACCGCCGACCACCTGGCCGCCGCCCGCGAGCGGGTGCGGCCGTCGCTGGACCCGGCGCAGCTGGCCGCACTGGAGGCGTACGCGGCCAGTCGCGGCTAGGCGAAGGGGTCGTCGCTGGTGGCCGGGTTCCAGGACAGCCCGGGGGTGCCCCACCGGTTGGCCTTGAGCATGCGCTTGGCGTCGCGGGCGTTGCGGCCGATCAGCCGGGTCAGGTAGAGGTGCCCGTCGAGGTGGTCGGTCTCGTGCTGGAGGCAGCGGGCGAAGAAGCCGGTGCCCTCGACCTCGATCGGGTTGCCGTCGACGTCCTGCCCGGTCACCTTCGCCCACGACGCGCGGCCGGTCGGGAACGCCTCGCCGGGCACCGACAGGCAGCCCTCCAGGTCCGCCTCCGGGTCCGGCATGCCCTCGGGGATCTCGCTGGTGGTGAGCACCGGGTTGACCACGTGCCCGACGTGGCGGACGCCCTCGTCGTCGGGGCAGTCGTAGACGAACACGCGCAGCCCGATCCCGATCTGGTTGGCCGCGAGGCCGACGCCCCGCGCGGCGGCCATCGTCTCGAACATGTCGTCGACGAGGGTCTTCAGCTCGGCGTCGAACGACTCGACCGGCTTGGTCGGCTGGTGCAGCACCGGCTCGCCTGCGATCAGGATCGGGTGAACTGTCATACCCGCAGGGTAGAAGGAGAAGACCCGGACGCGCCGGGGGATGTGGCGATCAACCGGGGCGCTCACGTGGTGTAATGGCCGCACGCGCCAGCGAGTCGCCCGCGAGGAGCAGATGGACGCCGCCGAAGTGCCCGCCGAGACCCCCGGTCTCAGCGACCGGGACCGAGCTTTCCTCGCCTTCGAGCGCCAGTGGTGGAAGACCGCGGGCGCCAAGGACAAGGCCATCCGGGAGACCTTCGGCCTCTCCAGCACCCGCTACTACCAGCTGCTCAACGCGCTGATCGAGACGCAGGCGGCGCTGGCGGAGGACCCGATGCTGGTCAAGCGGCTGCGCAGGCTGCGAGCGACCCGACGCGCCCGACGGCTGGGAATGGAGCCCCGATGACCACCGAACCGATGCGCCCGGCCCGGATCGCCGGGCTGGCGCTGCTCGGCGTGGCCGCCGTGGCCACCGTCCTGGGCGTCGTCACGCTGCTCGGCGGCAACGGGGAGCCCAGCGCGGGGCAGACCAGCATCACCCTGCCCGCGGGCGCCACGACCACCCCGCCCGGGGCCAGCTCGGACATCGCGGGGCCCCCGCCGGGCACCGGGACCGCGCCCACCACGACCCCGGCCGCGGGCACGTCGACCACGAGCGAGCCCACCGCCATGCCCACCGCCCCCGGCACCGGCCCCGCCCCGGGCGGCCCCGGCGGCTCCGACGGCGGCCCGTCCTATCAGGACATCCCCGTCCGGGTGTACAACAACAGCACGATCACCGGCCTCGCCGACCGCGCCGCCGCCGAGATCAAGGCCGCTGGCTGGAACGTCGTCGACGTCGACAACCACCAGGGCCTGGTCCCGGAGACCACCGTCTACTTCCGCCCGGGAACGCCGGAAGAGGCCGCCGCCAAGGAGTTGGCGCGGGCCTTCGGCATCCGCGCGCTACCGCGCTTCGAGGGCATCCAGGACGCCAGCCCCGGGCTGATCGTGATCATCACCAAGGAGTGGGCCGAGCGCGGCGGCCAGAAGCGCTGAGCCGCGCGACTGCTCTTTTTGGACTAGCCTCCTACTCCGTTGGCCTCATGCCGTCCATCGGAGGAGCAAATGCGGAATGTGCGGGGGACGGCCGTGGCTATCGCGGCCGGTGTGACCGCGGGCGCGGTCGTGGTGGGGATCGCCTGGACGGGTGCGGCGATGGCCGCCCAACTGCCGGGCGGCCTCGGCCCGTGCGTGCCCGGGGACTGCCCCGATCCGTTCCCACCGGTGAGCAACGGCCCCTTCGCCGGGCGGGACAACGCGATCAACATCTTCGTCGGCGGCGACATGCTCGTCCGCGACAGCGCCGCCGAGGCCGAGGGCCGCACGGTGGTGCTCGGCTCCTTCGACCAGAACAAGGCCGCGGGGGTGTCCAACCGCTACAACATCGGCGTCGTGGGCGTCGGCTCCCGCGTCCCACCACCCAATGGGGCGGATTTCCTGACCACGGGCGGCGACGTCACGATCGCCCCCGGCCAGGTCCTCGACGCGGTCGGCGACTCCCCGCCCGGCGGGGTGGTCCGGCACGCGGGCACGGCCACCGGCACGATCGTCGGCACCGTCGTCCAGGACGATGGCGCCGCCGCCCCGTACACCGCGCTGCGGGCGGAGCTGACCGCCGCCAGCAACTGCTACGCCCGCCCCGACGGCACCGAGCTGCGCACCCCGACCGGCACCGCCGTCAACGAGGGCTACCGCACGCTCTTCACCGGCGACGGCACCTCGGCCCTGCAGGTCTTCAACGTCGACTTCGACATCGCCACCGCCTCCGGCGGCGCCCAGGCGGTCGAGTTCACCGGCATCCCCGCGGGCGCGACGGTCCTGGTCAACATCATCGGCGCCAACCGCACGATCAACACCTTCTCCGGCACCCTCGACGACAACGACCCCCTCAACCAGCTCCGCGACCGCCTCCTCTGGAACCTCCCGGACGCCTCCACCGCCCTGTTCACCGGCGGAGCCCAGTTCCAGGGCAGCATCCTGGTCGGCAACCCGGCGAGCACCACCACGGTCACCATGCCGGGCACCAACGGGCGCTTCTTCACCACGGGCACGCTGATCCACGCCAGCGGACGGGGCGGCGGCACGGGCAACGAGATCCACGCCTACCCGTTCAACGGCGACCTCCCGGACTGCGCGCCTACGCCGACGACGACCACGACGACGGAACCGACGACCACGGAACCGACTACGACCGAGCCGACTACCACGACGACTGAGCCCACGACGACGACCACTGAGCCGACGACGACCACGACCGAGCCGACTACGACGACCACCGAGCCCACCACGACTGAGCCGACGACCACCGAACCGACCACGACCACCACTGAGCCGACGACCACAACGACGGAGCCCACCACCACCGAACCCACCACGACCACGACTGAACCCACGACCACTGAGCCGACCACGACAGAGCCGACCACCACCGAGCCCACGACCACCGAGCCGACCACCACTGAGCCGACGACGACCGGGCCGACGACTGAGCCGACGTCGACGGAGCCCACTTCGTCTACGACTGGGACTACGACCTCCGGGGCTACGACGAGCACGCCGGTGCATCCGACTCCGCCGACCTTCCCGACGCCGAGCAAGCCGGGGGACGTTCCTGGGCCGGGTGGGGGTGGGGATCTTCCCGACACCGGGTCGAACCTGCGGTGGATCACCGGGGTGGGGGCGTTGTTGGTGGCGGCTGGGGCTGCCTTGCTTGCCGTGTTGCGGAACCGGCGGGCTATGTGAGTGAGGTGGTCCCCTGGCGGTCTTGTGGCCGCCGGGGGCCGCTTCGTGGGGGGTGCGCGGGTTGCTTTGTGGGTCCGATGGGGTGAACTCGCATTCGCGGGGACCCCTAAGCGAAACGCCGCTTGGGCGTGAAGGCGGTGAAGGCGGG
>NZ_JBSGHB010000029.1:0-55675 GCF_053604195.1 Actinokineospora sp. NPDC004072
CCTCCCCAACCGGGGGACAAACCGCCCTCTTCTTTCCAGAATACCCGGCCGCCGATCTTGTCAATACCCGTTGCCCACACCCCTGTGGACAACTCAGGGGCGCCGCCCAATTCGGCCGGCCAGCACCGAACCCCGACCATCAGCCGACACCGACACCAGCCCCTGACCCACGTCGACTCCAACCCCCGACTCCAACCCCGCCCACCTGCGGCCAACCGCCGAAACGAACCCCCCAAGGCAGCGCTCAGTGCAGGCGCGTAAGCTATCTGGGTTGCCTCGGCGAGGCGGGTCTTGCGCCGGCGTGATCGACGTGGCGGCTGGTGGACAGTCGCACGTCTCATGCCCTCCTAAGGCCCCTCCGCCGCAGGCGCTCCCAGCCCGAGCAGCGCCCCCGCCGCGTTTGAGCACACAGCAAGGAGAGCAGCACCGTGTCCGAGGTACGTCTGGCCGCCGAGCAGCGCACGGAGTTTGGCAAGGGCGCCGCGCGCCGCACTCGTCGTGCGGGGCGCATCCCCGCCGTGCTGTACGGCCACGGTTCCGAGCCCAAGCACCTGTCCCTCCCGGCCCTGGAGTTCGCCCGCGTGGTCCGCGAGCACGGCCACAACGCCGTGCTGACGCTGGACCTGGGCGCGGAGTCGGAGCTGGCGCTGACCAAGACGGTCACCACCCACCCGCTCAAGAACTACATCGAGCACGTCGACCTGCTGCTGGTCAAGCGCGGCGAGAAGGTCACCGTGGACGTGCCGGTGCACGTGGTCGGCGACGCCGCCAGCGGCACCCTGGTCAACCAGGAGCTGACCACCGTGCAGCTGGAGGCCGAGGCCCTGCACATCCCCGACGGCATCGAGGTCAGCGTGCAGGACGCGGCCGTGGGCACCCAGATCCACGCGGGCCAGCTCACCCTGCCGCGCGGCACCACGCTGGTGACCGACGCCGAGGCCCTGGTCGTGGCGGTCAACGCCGCGCCGACGGCCGAGCAGATGGAGGGCGAGATCGACGTCGAGGGCGCGGGCGTGGTCGAGGAGCCCAAGTCCGAGACCGAGGAGTGAGCCGGTTCTGACGTGGTGCCCCGGGTTCGCCTGAGCCCGGGGCACCGCCGTGTTCGAGGAGTGGGGACATGGACACCGCTGTCGTCGTCGGCTTGGGCAACCCCGGGCCGCGGTACGAGGGCAACCGCCACAACATCGGCTTCCTGGTGCTCGACGAGCTGGCCGCCCGGGTCGGCGGCAAGTTCAAGGCGCACCGGTCGGGGGCCGAGGTCCTGGAGGGCAGGCTGGCGGGCAGGCACGTGGTGCTGGCCAAGCCCCGCTCGTTCATGAACGTCTCCGGCGGGCCGGTGTCGTCGGTGGCGAAGTTCTACAAGGCCGCCCCCGCCGACCTCGCCGTCGTGCACGACGAGCTGGACCTGCCCTTCGGGACGGTGCGCCTCAAGCTCGGCGGCGGCGAGAACGGCCACAACGGCCTGCGCTCGATCAGCAAGTCGCTGGGCACGCGCGACTACATCCGGGTGCGCTTCGGCATCGGCCGCCCACCGGGCCGGATGGACCCCGCCGACTTCGTCCTCAAGGACTTCTCCGCCCAGGAGCGCAAGGACCTGGCCCTGGAGATCGACACCTGCGCCGACGCGGTCGAAGCCCTGGTGGGACAAGGGCTCATCGCCGCCCAGAACACCTTTAACATCGCAAGATGACGTTGACCCCGGAACGGGTGCGCGCCGTTGCGTTCGACCGGGCGCCCCTCGGCAGGCGCGGCTACCGCGAGGACCAGGTGGACGCCTTCCTCGACCGCGTGGAGGCCGCCCTCGCGGGCACCGACCCGCTGACCGCGGATGACGTCCGCACCGCCGTGTTCGACCCGGCCTCCCGCGTCCGCCGCGGCTACGACGAGGACCAGGTGGACGCCTTCCTCGACACCGTGGTCGCCGCGCTGTCCGAACGCGAGGGCAGGCCCGTGGTCGGCCGCCCGACCACCGAGCCCGCGGGCACGGCCTTCCTCCCGCTGCCGCCCGCCCCGCAGGGCGTGCGCGGCTACCGGCACGGCGATGTGGCCCGCCTGGCCGAGCTGCTCAACGCCGCGGTCCAGGACATGGGCGACGCCCCGACGGAGGAGCAGCTGTCCAAGCTGCGGCTCACCCTGACCTACTTCGTGGGCCAGGGCTACGACCCGCGCACCGTCGACGCCCTGGTCGACGCCTGGACCTTGGAGCTGCGCCGCCGGGAGTCCTAGAACCCCCCCGGCGGCCCCGCCTACTCCGCCGCGGCGATCCCGCCTGCCAGCTGCTCCCCGGCCGCGGCCCGGCGCAGCTTGCCCGACGGGGTCTTGGGCAACGTGCCGGGCGGCAGCACCAGCACGGCGCTGGGGCGGGCGTTGACCAGCTCGAACACCCGGGCGCCCACCTCGCGCTTGATCCGCTTCTCGGCCTCGGCGTCGCCTGCCGACCGCGACTCCACGACCACCGCGAAGCGCTCCCGCCGCGATCCCGCGTCCAGCCGCACGGCGACCGCGTTGCCCGCGCGCACGCCCTCGACCGAGCCCGCGGCGCGCTCGATGTCGGTCGGGTAGATGTTGCGGCCCGCCAGGATGATGACGTCCTTCTGCCGCCCGCAGATGACGATCTGGCCGTCCACCAGGTACCCGATGTCGCCGGTGGCCAGCCAGCCGTGCGCGTCCTGCGTCGGCACCGGGCCGTTGACGGTCAGGTACCCGGGGGTGACGGCCTCGCCGCGCAGCTGGATCTCGCCGACCTCGCGCTCGCCGAGCACCTCGCCGGTCCCGCTGACGATGCGCGCCTCCAGGCCCGGCAGCGGCTCGCCCAGGACCGCGAAGGCGCGCGTGCCATCGGGCGACGGCACCGCCTTGTTCTCCGCCTCCAGCAGCTCGGCGTCGATGCGGTCGAGCGTGAGGCCGGTGCCCAGCGGGGCGAACGAGACCGCCAGCGTCGTCTCGGCCATGCCGTAGGCGGGGAACACGCAGTTGGGGTCCAGGCCGAAGCGCGCGCCCTGGGTGACGAACGCCGACACCGCGGCCTCGTCGATCGGCTCGGCGCCGTTGAGCGCGATCCGCAGCGAGGACAGGTCGTAGGCGTCGTCGTTGTCCACATTGGACAAGCGGCGGCCGAGCAGCGCGTAGGCGAAGTTCGGCGCGGCGGTGATCGTCCCGCGGTAGCGCGAGATCAGCTCGGCCCACAGCAGCGGGCCGGTCAGGAACTCGACGGGGGTGATCTTGACCAGTTCGAGGCCGACGGTCATCGGGACGGTCAGGAAGCCGACCATGCCCATGTCGTGGAACAGCGGCAGCCAGGAGACCATGATGTCCCGCTCGACGTCCAGTTCGGACTTCTGGACCATCGCGGTGAGGTTGCTGAACAGGTTGCCGTGGGTGATCCGCACGGCCTTCGGGTCCGCTGTGGACCCACTGGTCAGTTGAAGCAGCGCGGGGGAGTCCTCGTCGACGTCGACGGGTGCGGTGAGCGGTTCGCCGGACTCCAGGTCGGCCAGCATGCGGTAGGGCACGCCGTGCTCGTCCAGCACGGGCGCGACGGCCTCGAAGGGGGAGCCGAGCAGCACCAGCTTGGAGTCGATCATCGCGAGCACCCGGACGGTGTCCTTGGCCCACTCGGCGAGGTCGGTCCGCGGGGTGGGCTGGTGCAGCATCGTGACGCTGCCGCCTGCCAGCCACACGGCCTGCACGGCGGGCGCGATCGCCACCGGCTCGGCGGCGAGCACCGCCACGGCCCCGTTGGGGCTCAGCCCACCGGCGACGAGGGCGCCCGCCATCCGGCCGGCCCGCTCGTGCACCTGCCGCCACGTGTGCCGGACCGGCGCCTTGGGCTCCCCGGTGGTGATGCCCCGTTCGTCCCCCCGAACCCGGGCCGACTCCAGCATCATGTCAACGAACCGACTCATGGCGATCAGCCTAACCGGGCCCCACCAGCCTGTCCGTCACCGTCGGTGGTGCGACCATCGCCGGGACGCGCCGGTCACTCCAGCGCGTCCGCCAGCTCCAGCCAGCGGGTCTCCACCTCCGCCTTCTCCTCCACCACCCGGCGCAGCTCCGCGTCCAGCTCCGCCAGGCGGTCGAGGTCGGTCGCGGCCTCGGCGACGTCGTGGTTGAGCTTGGTCTCCCGCTCGGTCAGCGTCTCCAGGCGGCGTTCGAGCCGGGCCAGCTCCTTCTGCGCCGCCCGGTGCTCAGCCGATCCGGTGCGCATCCCGCCATTACCGGAGTGTCGCTTCCGATTCTGTCGGTCGTCTCCGCTAGGCTGGGAACCGAGGGGGTCAGCCCCCTGGGAGGGCGGGGTCTGTCCGGTGGATGGGGATGGGCCTGCGGGTGGGGTGCGGCGGGACAGGTACTCCTCGATGCCGCCGACGAGGTGGGTGACCTTGCCGTCGCCGAGGACGGCGTGGACGGAGTCGCAGACGCGCTCGACCAGGTAGCGGTCGTGGGAGACGACGACGAGGGTGCCGGGCCAGGAGTCGAGCAGGTCCTCCAGCTGCTGGAGGGTGTCGATGTCCAGGTCGTTGGTCGGCTCGTCGAGCAGCAGGACGTTGGGCTCGGCCATGAGCAGGCGGGCCAGCTGGAGCCTGCGGCGCTCGCCGCCGCTGAGGTCGCCGACCGGGGTCCACTGGCGGGCGGCGGGGAAGCCGAAGCGCTCGGCGAGCTGGGAGGCGGTCAGCTCCTGCTTGCCGAGGACGACGCGGCGGGCGACCTCCTCGACCGCCTCCAGCACCCGCAGGGTCGGGGGGAGGTCGTGCAGCCCCTGGCTCAGGTGGGCCAGCCGCACGGTCTGGCCCTGGATGCGCCTGCCCGCCTTCGGCTCGCGCTCGCCCGCGAGCACCTTCAGCACCGTCGACTTGCCCGAGCCGTTGACCCCGACCAGGCCGATCCGGTCGCCCGGGCCGATGCGCCAGGTCACGTCCCGCAGGATCGGCTTGGGCCCGGCGTCGACCGAGACGTCCTCCAGCTCCAGCACCGTGCGGCCGAGGCGGCGCTTGGCGAAGGCCAGCAGCTCGACCGAGTCGCGCGGCGCGGGGACGTCGGAGATCAGCGCCTCCGCGGCCTCGATGCGGTAGCGGGGCTTGGACGTGCGCGCGGGCGCGCCCCGGCGCAGCCACGCCAGCTCCTTGCGGGCCAGGTTGCGCCGCTTCTCCTCCAGCGTGTCCGCCAGCCGGGCGCGCTCGGCCCGGGCGTACACCCAGTCCGCGTAGCCGCCCTCGTACTGCTCGACCCGCCCGCCGACGACCTCCCAGGTCCGCGTGCACACCGTGTCGAGGAACCACCGGTCGTGCGTGACGACGACCAGCGCCGTGCCCCGGGCCAGCAGGTGGTCGGCGAGCCACTGCACGCCCTCGATGTCCAGGTGGTTGGTCGGCTCGTCCAGCACGACCAGATCCAGCTCGGCCACCAGCGCCGCGGCCAGCGCCACCCGCCGCCGCTCGCCGCCGGACATGGTGTCGACCGGGCTGTCCATGCCCAGCGCCGTCAGGCCGAGGCCGTCGAGCACCGAGCGGATGCGCGCGTCGGCGGCCCACTCGTGCTCGGCGCCGAACCCGCTGAGCACGGCCTCGCGCACCGTGGCCCCGGGGGGCAGCTGCGTGCGCTGGGTGACCACCGCCATCCGCAGGTCCCGCGCCCGGCTGACCCGCCCGCCGTCGGGCGGCTCCAGCCCCGCCAGCACCTCCAGCAGGGTCGTCTTCCCCCCGCCGTTGAGCCCGACGACCCCGATGCGGTCGCCGCGGGCCACGCCGAGGGACACCTCGTCGAGCAGCGGCCGCACGCCGAAGCTCTTGCTGACCTTTTCCAGGTTGACCAGGTTGGCCATTCACCCACCTTCCGCGAGACCCACCCAGCCTACCCAGTGGCGGTCATCACCCGGCTTTCCCAGTTAATGGACCAGTCGGCGATGGGGTCAATACCCTGTGTCGACCATTTTGACATTGGAACGAATTCCGACTACCTACGACATAGCGTTATGTCTTGGGAGGTTTGAATGCTCCGCGTCATCGGTGCGGCTGCGCTCTTGGTCATCGCCGGGTGCGGCGCCCCCGAGGCCGAGGGCATGGTCCGCGCCCAACTCGGCCGCGAGATCCAGATCCGGGCCACGGGCAGCCCCACGCTGGCCACCCTGTGGCTGGACAGCGTCGAACCGGTGACCTGCACCGAGCCCGGCAGCCTCCCGCCCACCCGCGGCCACTTCCTCGCCGCGACGATCGTCCTGCAGACCTCGCAGCAGTACGAGCCCGACTGGGGCTGGTGGATGAGCGCGAACGACTTCAAGACGGTGGACGCCAACGGCAAGGAGACCGGCCGCGGCACGATCACCTCCTGCCTGTCGCCCAGCCGGTACCTCGTCGACGACTTCTACCTGTCCGACGCGGGCTACTACGGCGTCGTGCTCATCGATTCCTCCGCCGAGCACGGCACGCTGGTCTACACCCCGCACAACCTGCCCAGCACGGTCGACGGCTGGAGCTGGGAGTACTAGGGGCGCACGTTCGGGTGGCTGCCGCTGCGGGCACCGCCTGACCCCCGGTAGACAGGAATCCGTCCCCTCCCCGCCTGGTGACGCCAACAGGACTTGGAGGAGACGTGTTCCACGGCAGAAGAATCCTCGTCGTCGGCGCGCTGGCGCTGGCCCTCCCCGCGCTCGGCGCCGCCTCGGCCCCCGGGCAGGCCCAGGCCCAGCGGCTCATCGACGTGCAGGGCCAGCGCGCGGTGTTCACCCTGCCGAGCCTGCCCCGGGTCGGGCTCGGCTTCCTCGCGGGCGGCGGGCTGACCGACGCCGCAGGCGAACCGGTCGGCGAGGCGAGGTCCACGTGCACCGTCGTCGAGGTCACCACCGCGGTCCCGCCGGGCGCGGTCGCCCACTGCGCGACGGTCTTCCGGTTCGCCCAGGGCGACATCCACATGGCCAGCCTGCGGGAGTACGGCGCCGGGCCGTTCGCCGACACCGCCTTCGCCGTGGTCGGCGGGACCGGCGAGTTCAGCGGGGCCAGCGGCGCGGCTGAGGTGACGGTCATCAGCACCGACCCGGTCACCTACCGGTTCGCCATCACCTTGGACGACTGACCAGGTCACCGCCCACGGGCGCGTCCGGCGCCCCGGAGTTGGCCACGACCACCAGGTCGTCCCCGCGCCACTGGCCCCCGGCCAGCGCGACCCGAGCCACCCCGGGCGCCGGACCGCCCGGCCAGTCCAGCGGACCGGCCACGGTGTCCAGCCGCGTGCGCCCGATCGCCTGCGCGATGGCGCCCGGGTCGGCGGGGTCGGCCGCGGTCCGGGCGGCGTGCACGGCGACCTCGAACAGCGCGTGGGCCAGGCCCAGCGGTTGCAGCCACGGCCTGCCGGTGGCCGCCTGGTAGTCCCGGGCCAGCTCGGCGGCGGTCGTCCCGTCCACACTGGACACGTAGGGGTGGTGCGGGGTCCAGTAGGCGATGGTGGCGATGCCGTCCTGGCGGCCGAAGGGGTAGGTCAGCCAGCGCGAGCAGGTGACCAGGCGGGGCGGGTCCGCCTGGGCGAGGTAGGCGGCGAGGTCGGCGCCGGTGGCGGCGCTGGTGACGACGTCGGCGCCGCGGAAGGCTTCGACCTGCGCGCTGAAGTCCCGGGCGCCCTCGGGGTAGGCGGGCTCGTGGAGCACGGGGTGGCCGCACGCGGGCAGGAAGACCCGGCGCAGGGCGTCGCCCTGCACCCCGTCGTTCCACAGCCCCGCGACGACCGGTCGCCGCGCGACTTGGCCCCACATCTCGGCGAAGGCCCGGGCGATGTCGTCGAGCCCCCAGGCGAAGTGGAAGCCGCTGCCGGGGTGGAGCTGCCAGGGCAGCGTCGTGGTCAACGAGGGCACCCCGCGCCGCGCGCACTCCTCCACCACCGCCGGGAGCACCGCGCTGCCCCCCAGCGCCACCACGACCCCCACCCGCTCCCGCGCCAACCGCCGCACCGCCCGCCGCGCCCCCGCCACCGTGGACCGGCTGTCCGCCGTGAAGACCCGCACCCCGCGCCACCGCCCGCACCGCCGCGCGACGAACTCCAGCGGCTCCCCCAACCGCACCAGCCTGCCCGACCTCGGCACCACCACACCGATCCGCAGGGACATGGCACAGGGCTACCAGCGCACCAGCCCCCGCTCAACCGCAGTCACCCGACCCGGTGGTGATCCCCATTCATCGCGGCCCGAATTGCGCGTCGACCGCCCCGGGTGAGACCCAGGTCATTCGGAAACAGGCGCTCGTTTCAATTCCGGTATTGCCGGGTGACCGAATTGGTAGCGAAAATGGTGCGATTGGGACGCGCCGGTCAGGCGTGGACTTCCGGGGGGACCGGGCGGGGGCTGTCCTCGCCGCCGATGACGCGGGCGCCGGGGACGGGGCCGTGGGCGACGCGGACGGTGCGGCAGACGCCTGCGCCTGCCAGCTCGGCGGCCACGTGGAGGGCGGACTGCTCGTCGGCGCAGAGGAAGGCGCAGGTGGGGCCGGAGCCGGAGACGGTGCCAGCGAGGGCGCCCGCGTTGACCCCCGCGCGCAGGGTGCGGCGCAGGCCCGGGCGGAGGGAGACGGCGGCGGCCTGCAGGTCGTTGCCCAGGAGCAGGGCCAGCTGGCGGGGGTCGCCGGTCGCCAGGGCCTCCAGGACCGGTTCGACGGCGCCCGCCCGCGGGGGCGAGCCCTCCGCGCGCAGGCGGTCCAGCTCGCCGAACACCTTCGGCGTCGACAGCCCGCGGCGGTCGAAGGCCAGCACCCAGTGGTAGGTGTGCCGGGACAGCACGGGCACCAGCTGCTCTCCCCGGCCCGTGCCCAGCGCCGTGCCGCCGTAGAGGGTGAACGGCACGTCGCTGCCGATGCGCGCCGCCAGCCGGGCCAGGTCGTCGCGGGTGACGTCCAGCCGCCACAGGGCCGAGAGGCCCACCAGCGTCGCGGCGGCGTCCGCGCTGCCGCCCGCCATCCCGCCCGCCACCGGGATGCCCTTGCGGATCACCACGCGCACGCGCGGCTCCTCCGGGTCGCGGCCGCAGTGGCGGGCGAGCTCCTGCACCGCGCGCCACGCGAGGTTGGAGGGGCCGGTCGGGACCGCGTCGGCGTTCTCGCCCGCGACCTCCACCCCGGGCTCGTCGGCCACGGCGACGGTGACCTCGTCGGTGAGCGACAGCGCCTGGAAGACGGTGGTGAGGTCGTGGTACCCGTCCGGCCGCGCGTCGCCCACCGCGAGGTGCAGGTTCACCTTGGACGGCACGCGAACGGTGACGGGGTGCGGTACGACGGCGAGCACCCGACCAGCCTACGGGTCAGGCGGCGATGCCCTCCGGCCCCCGCACCGGACGCTTGACCACGCCGCCGCGCTCGCTGATCCAGGACAGGGTCGACTCCGCCTGCGCCCCCGACACCCCGAGCAGGAACCGGGCCACCGGGGTTTCCCCCACCCGGGTCAGGCCGCCGCCGATGACCGAGACGTCGGTGCCGAAGCGGCCGCTGGCCTCCGGCAGCAGCGCGCCGACCGCGGCGAAGCCGATCAGCACGACCTCGGCCGTGCGGTCGTGCTTGGCGCGCACGGAGTCGGGGGTGTCGATGGCGGGCAGCAGGGCGTCGGCGATCGGGCTGCCCGGGTTCTGGATCAGCGACAGCAGCGACCCGTTGGCTGCGACCCGCCCGCCCTCCAGCAGCGCGACGTCGTCGGCGATGCGCCGGGCGACCCCGCCGTCGGCGGTGGTGACCAGCACCGTGGTGCCCAGCTCGCTGCGGGCGCGGTCGAGCACGGCCAGCACGCCCGCCGCGCCGTCGGCGTCGAGGTCGGCGGTCGGGTCGTCGGCCAGCAGCAGGCCGGGGTCGCCGACGAGGGCGCGGGCGATCTCCACCCGGGCCCGCTGGCCGGGGGTCAGCTCGGCGGGCAGCGCGCCCGCCCGCGCGGTCAGGCCGATCAGGTCCAGCAGCCTGCCGACCCGCTCGCGCCGCTGCGGCCCGTCGACGCCCGCCTGCTCCAGCGGCATCGCGATGTTGCCCGCCGCGGTGCGCTGCGCCAGCAGCTCGCCCTGCCCGACGACGCCGATGCGGCGGCGGGCGGCGCGCAGCCTGCGCTGGTCGAGCGCGGCGGTGTTGTAGCCCTCGACGCGGACGACGCCGCTGTCGGGGCGGTCCTGCAGGGAGACCAGCCGGGCGAGGGTCGACTTGCCCGACCCGGCCCCGCCGACCACGCCGGTGATCGCGCCGGGCGCGAGGTCGAGCGTGACGTCGTCGATGGCGACGACCTGGCCGGTGCTGGTCCAGAAAGACTTCGTGGCGTTCTCAACGGTGATCATGGCGAATCGGCTCCAGGCGCGCCCGCGCACGCCGACGGCGCGTGCGGGAAGTGGGTGTGTCCGAAGTGGATGTGGGCGAGCGGGCTGTATCAGCTGGATACGCGCATTCGCCGACAGCCGGTCACGGTGCGCCTGCACTCGTCGATGACCCGCCTGCGGGTGAGAATCCCCATCTCTCGGTCCTCCATCGGTCCTGGCGGTAGCACCTGCCCGCGTGGGTGGTTGCTGCGGCGTCGCAGAGCCAGGTCTCTCGGCCGCTCCTGATGGATAGCTGAGCTGAGTACACCCGATCGCCTGGTCGCCGCGCAAGCCGCTCAACGCAGGTTCGGCCGTACCGTTCGCAACGTCACACTCTCGGAGTGCGGACCAGGACCCCGAACGGCCTACTACCGGCGGGTATGCGCGTGTTGAGCAATCCGCGCGAAGTCCTCGACGGCCAACTGCTCGCCCCGGGCCCCCGGGTCGACGCCCGCGGCCAGCAGCGCCGCCTCGGCCGCGGCGGCCGAGCCCGCCCACCCGGCCAGCGCCGCGCGCAGCGTCTTGCGCCGCTGGGCGAAGGCCGCGTCCACGACGGCGAACACCGCGTCGCGGTCGCCTGCGGGCTGCTCCCGCCGCTGGAGCAGCACCAGCGCGGAGTCGACGTTGGGCACCGGCCAGAACACCGCGCGCGGCACGGTCGCCACCCGCCGGGCCGAGGCGTACCAGGCGATCTTGACGCTGGGCACGCCGTAGACCCGGCCGCCCGGCCCGGCCGCCATCCGGTCGGCCACCTCGGCCTGGACCATCACCAGCACCTTGCGCAGCGACGGCACGGCGGCCAGCAGGTGCAGCACGACCGGCACGGCCACGTTGTAGGGCAGGTTCGCCACCAGCGCGGTGGGCGCCAGGGGCAGCTCGGTCACCTTCATCGCGTCCGCGCACACCACGGTCAGCCGATCGGCCAGCTCGGGGGCGCGGTCGGCGACGGTCGCGGGCAGCCTCCCGGCCAGCACGGGATCGATCTCCACGGCGACGACCGCGGCGCACGCGGGCAGCAGCGCCAGCGTCAGCGACCCCAGGCCGGGGCCGACCTCCAGCACCACGTCGTCGGCGGACAGCTCGGCGGTGGCCACGATCCGGCGCACGGTGTTGGGGTCGTGGACGAAGTTCTGCCCGAGCTTCTTGGTCGGCCGCACGCCCAGCGACTCGGCCAGGCCCCGGATCTCCGCCGGGCCCAGCAGGCTCATGGCCGCTCCCGCAGCGCGGGCTTGCCCTCCAGGTTGGACAGCCCGTTCCAGCTCAGGTTGACCAGGTGCGCGGCGACCTCGTCCTTCTTGGGCTTGCGCGCCTCCAGCCACCACTGCCCGGTCAGCGCGACCATGCCCACCAACGCCTGGGAGTACAGCGCGGCCAGCTTGGGGTCGTAGCCGCGCTTGCTGAACTGGACCCCGAGGATGTGCTCGACCTGGCTGGCGATGTCGTTGAGCAGGCTGGAGAACGTTCCGGTGGAGGTCGCCACGGGGGAGTCGCGCACCAGGATGCGGAAGCCGTCGGTGGCGCCCTCGATGTAGTCCAGCAGCGCCTTGGCCGCGCGCTCCAGCAGCAGCCGCGGGTGGGCGTCCTCCGACAGGGCGCGGGTCATGCCCGCCAGCAGCGACTGCATCTCCCGGTCGACGACCACGGCGTAGATCCCCTCCTTGCCGCCGAAGTGCTCGTAGACCACGGGTTTGCTGACGTTGGCCCGGTGCGCGATCTCCTCGACCGAGGCCGCGTCGAAGCCCTTCTCGGCGAACAGGGCGCGGGCCACGTCCAGCAGCTGCTCCCGCCGTTCCCTGCCGCTCATGCGCACGCGAGCCACCGCGGGCACCTCCGTTCCGGCGCCCGCGGCGCTGCGTCGCCGCCTCCCCGCCATCCCGGGGAGCGTAGTCCGCTACTTGGCGGAGATCTTCTCCAGCCGCTGCGGGGTGGGCCAGCGCACGTTGGTCGCCCAGCCGAACTTCTCGAACAGCCAGATCAGCCGCGCCGAGGTGTCGATCTGGCCGCGCAGCACGCCGTGGCGGGCGCAGGTCGGGTCGGCGTGGTGCAGGTTGTGCCAGGACTCCCCGAAGCTCAGGATCGCCAGCGGCCAGAAGTTGGCGGCCTTGTCCCGGCTGGCGAAGGGCCGCTCGCCGATCATGTGGCAGATCGAGTTGGTCGACCAGGTGACGTGGTGCAGCACGGCCACGCGCACCAGGCCCGCCCAGAAGAACGCCGTCAGCGCGCCCCACCAGGACCAGCTGAGCAGCCCGCCCAGCAGTGCGGGCAGCAGCAGCGTCAGCCCGGTGAACAGCGGGAACAGCTTGTTGATCCGCACGATGTCGCGGTCGGCGAGCAGGTCGGGGGCGAAGCGCTGCTTGTTGGTGACGCTGTGCTCGAACAGCCAGCCCATGTGCGCGTGCCAGAAGCCGCGCGCCAGGGCCAGCGGCGAGGTGCCGAACAGCCACGGCGAGTGCGGGTCGCCGTCGCGGTCGGAGAAGGCGTGGTGGCGGCGGTGGTCGGCCACCCAGGTGATCGGCGGGCTCTGCACCGCCATGCTGCCCATGACCGCCAGGGTGATCTTCAGCGGCCGGTTGGCCTTGAACGAGCCGTGGGTGAACAGCCGGTGGTAGCCGACGGTCACGCCCAGGCCGGAGAAGTAGAAGAAGAAGACCGCCAGGACCACGTCCAGCCAGGTCAACCCCCATCCCCAGGCCAGTGGAACCGCCGCGACCAGCGCCGCGAACGGCAGCAGCACGAAGACGTACACCCCGATGCGGGTGGCCAGGTTCCGCTGACCTTCGATGAGCGGTTTCGGACCCGCGCTGACCGTGGCTGTCATGTGTTCCCTTCCTGCACGCCTGCTAAGGGCAGGCTCACCTACGCCTCCGTAACCTTCGCTAGCGTAAGCGCAGAGGGGGTTTGCCCGACATATGGCATTCGGTGGTACCCACCACCCGGATGCGGAGATCGCCCCGCCGCGCGAAACGCTGCGCGACCGTCCGTACCCCCTGGGTGCCCGCGAGCCCGCGCCCTGTGACCCGGATAACACCCGATCGGACGCGAGCGTAGGCCAATCGCCCGGGTACTGGTGCTCCCCGATGCCCAACCATGCCACGATGGGGCCCGCGTACGAGCCCCGGTTCGTTCGATCCGCCGTGGTGTAATGGCAGCACCTTGGATTTTGGTTCCAATGGTTCAGGTTCGAATCCTGGCGGCGGAGCACGTTCAACCCCACCGACTCGCCGAGGGGTGCAGCGACGCACGTGGACGCCGAGCAGCGGGACGAGGCAGACCTGCCCGCGTTGGAGGAGCGCTCCGACGCCTGGCTGGTGGGGCGTGCCCGGGAGCTGCTGGCGATCATCCAGTCCACGCCCGCGGCCGAACGGCGCAGGCACACCGCCGAGGTCGACCGCCTGCTCGCCGAGGCCCAGCACCGCGGCGAGCCGCGCATGGTCGCCCAGCTGCTGCGCTCGGCGGTCGCCGTCCGGGTGGTCAACGCCGACATGGCCGACTCGGCCGAGCCGCTGCTGGACGAGATGCTGGCCCACACCCGCCGCCACGGCCTGGTGGTGCTGCAGGCCGACGCGCACGCCCTGCGCGGGCGCAGGCTGCTCATCGCGGGCGCGGAGGACGCCGCCCTCACCGAGGCCGCCGTCGCCCTGGCCATGCTGGACGAGGACATCACCCCGGACGTGATGCTCGGCGGCCGCACCTGGGACATGATCATGGCCAGCACCCTGCTCGACATCGGCAGCGTGCTCACCCAGCTGGGCGTCTACGAGGTCGCCGACCAGGTGATGACCCGCGCCCACAAGTGCATCCGCGCCTCGGCGGGCCCGCACCTGATCTCGGTCCACCTGATCAACCGCTGCCGCCTGCTGATCGGCTGGGGGCTGCGGCTGGAGCGCATCGGCGAGGACGAGCGCGCCGCCGAGCGCTTCGCCACCGCGGCGGCCATCGCCGTGGCCGTCGAGGCGCCCTTCCGCGAGTCGCTGTTCCCGCGCGACCCGCACCGGCCCGCCGCCGACCAGAACCCGATCATCGGCTCGGCGCTGGCCCTGGCCCACCCCTCCGGGGTGCACGTGGAGCGGCTCACCGAGCTGATGGACTCCGTGCGCTACCCCCGCGAGCTGGTCATCGTGGCCATCGCCCTGGCCCGCTGCCTGGAGTACGAGGGCCGCGAGGAGCAGGCGCTGAGCATCCTCGACGACGCCCGCTCGGCGATGTACCACGACGCCTCCGAGCCCACCCTGCGGCTGTGCCTGATCCGCGAGTACGCCCGGCTCTCCGGCCCGGACGGCGGCGAGCGCACCACCAGCGCCCTGGAGCACTACGCCTCGGAGCTGGAGGCCCAGCTCTGGGAGATGCGCGAGTCCCGCATCGCCACCCTCAACACCCGCCGCGAGCACGAGCGCCTCTCGCGCATGCACGGCGCGATCGCCCGCCAGGCCCTGCAGGACCCGCTCACCGGCCTGCCCAACCGCCGGGCCCTGGACGAGCGGCTGGAGGCGCTGGCCGGCAGCCCGAACAACCACCCGCTGGCCATCGCGCTGGTCGACCTCGACGGGTTCAAGGGCGTCAACGACCGACTCTCCCATGCCGAGGGCGACGACGTGCTGCGCGTGGTCGCCTCGACCATGCGCGACGCCCTGCGCGGCAGCGACATGGTGGCCCGCTACGGCGGCGACGAGTTCATCGTGCTGCTGCCGGGCGCGCCGCTGACGGCCGCGGAGGCCGCGCTGCGCCGGGCGCTGACCGCGGTCGCCGAGCTGCCGCAGGAGCTGTCCCACGGGGTCACCCTGTCCATCGGGGTGGTGGCGCTGCGCCCCCAGGAGACGGCGGTGCGCGCGCTGGCCCGCGCCGATGCCGCGATGTACCAGGCGAAGCGCCGCGGCGGCAACGACATCGTCGCGATCGTCGCAGGCGAGCCGCAGGACGTGGTGGGCGACACCGCGGGTGAACCCGCGGACGACCCGGCGTGGGCGCTGCCGGAGACCACGTAGGATCGGGTCCCGGCCGGAGTCGCGCCGGAAACCGCTGACCCCGCGCCGTAGCCCCGCTCACGACGCTAGGGAGTGCGATGTCCGCAACCGCCCCGCTGACCGCTGTGGTGCTCGCCGCGGGGGAGGGCACGAGGATGCGCTCGGCCACCCCGAAGGTGCTCCATCCGGTGGGCGGGCGCCCGCTCGTCGAGCACGCGGTCCGGGCCGCGGCGGGGCTGGACCCCGCGCACCTGGTCGTGGTGCTCGGCCACGGGCGCGAGGCGGTCGCCGCGCACCTGGCGGCCTTCGACGGCGTGGCCACCGCGGTCCAGGAGACCCAGGACGGCACCGGCCACGCGGTGGCCTGCGGCCTGGCCGCGCTCCCCGCCGACCTCGGCGGCACGGTGCTGGTCACCTACGGCGACGTGCCGCTGCTGGACACCGCCACCCTCGCTGGCCTGCTCGCCGCCCACGCCGACCAGGGCAACGCGGTGACGGTGCTCACCGCGTCCGTGGTGGACCCGACCGGCTACGGTCGGATCGTCCGCTCACCGGACGGATCGGTGGAGGCCATCGTCGAGCACAAGGACGCCACCCCGGAGCAGCGCGCGATCAGCGAGGTCAACTCCGGCGTCTACGCCTTCGACGCCAAGGTCCTGGTCGACGGCCTGTCGCGGCTGTCGACCGACAACGCCCAGGGCGAGCTGTACCTGACCGACGTGCTGGGCATCGCCCGCGGCGACGGCAGGCGGGTCGGCGCGGTCGTGTGCGACGACCCGTGGCTGGTCGAGGGCGTCAACGACCGCGTGCAGCTCGCGCGGCTCGGGGCGGAGCTGAACCGGCGCACCGTCGAGCGGTGGATGCGCGCGGGCGTGACGGTGATCGATCCCAACACGACGTGGATCGACCAGGACGTCGAGCTGGCCCGGGATGTGGTGATCGAGCCCAACGTGCAGCTGCGCGGCGCGACGGTCGTCGGCGAGGGCGCGGTCCTCGGCCCGGACACCACGCTGACCGACGTGGTCGTGGGCGCGGGCGCCACGGTGTGCCGCTGCCAGGGCTCGCGCTCGGAGATCGGCCCGCACGCCAGCGTCGGTCCGTTCGCCTACCTGCGGCCGGGCACCAAGCTCGGCGCCGACGGCAAGATCGGCACCTTCGTCGAGGTGAAGAACTCCGAGATCGGCACCGGCTCGAAGGTCCCGCATCTGTCCTATGTGGGCGATGCGACGATCGGCGAGCAGTCCAACATCGGCGCGGCGAGCGTGTTCGTCAACTACGACGGCGTGCAGAAGCACCGCACGGTCGTCGGCTCGCACGTGCGGATGGGGTCGGACAACATGTATGTGGCTCCGGTCACCATCGGCGACGGCGCGTACAGCGGCGCGGGCACCGTCCTGCGGCGCAACGTGCCGCCGGGCGCGCTGGCCGTCAGCGGCGGGCCGCAGCGCAACATCGACAACTGGGTCTTGCGCATGCGGCCCGGCACGGCTGCCGCCGAGGCGGCCGAGCGGGCGCAGGCCGGGCAGCGGGACGAGAGCGAGGGACAGTCATGAACGCCAAGTCGGGCACCCCCAAGAAGAGCCTGATGCTGTTCTCCGGGCGGGCGCACCCGGAGCTGGCCGAGGAGGTGGCCAAGCACCTCAACGTGACGATCACCCCGCAGTCGGCCTACGACTTCGCCAACGGCGAGGTGTTCGTCCGGTTCGAGGAGTCCGTGCGCGGCTGCGACGCCTTCGTCATGCAGAGCCACACGACCCCGATCAACCAGTGGGTCATGGAGCAGCTGCTGATGGTCGACGCGCTCAAGCGCGCCTCGGCCAAGCGCATCACGGTGATCATGCCGTTCTACCCGTACGCGCGGCAGGACAAGAAGCACAAGGGCCGCGAGCCGATCTCGGCCCGGCTCATCGCCGACCTGTTCAAGACCGCGGGCGCGGACCGGATAATGACCGTCGACCTGCACACCGCGCAGATCCAGGGCTTCTTCGACGGCCCGGTGGACCACCTGTTCGCCCAGACGCTGCTGGCGCGGTACATGCGGGACAACTACCCGGCCGACAACATCACCGTGGTCTCGCCGGACGCGGGCCGCACCAAGCTCGCCGAGAAGTGGGCCAACGAGCTGGGCGGCACCCCGATCGCCTTCATCCACAAGACCCGCGACCCGCTGCGCCCCAACGAGGTCGTGGCCAACCGCGTGGTCGGCGAGGTGCGCGGCAGGCTGTGCGTGGTGATCGACGACATGGTCGACACCGGCGGCACCATCGCCAAGGCGGTGGACCAGCTGCTGGAGGAGGGCGCGGCGGACGTGGTCCTGGCCGCGACCCACGGCATCCTGTCCGGCCCGGCCCGCGAGCGCCTGTCGCAGTGCGGCGCGCGCGAGGTCATCTTCACCAACACGCTGCCGATCCCGGAGGAGAAGCGCTTCCCGGGCATGACCGTCCTCTCCATCGCCCCGCTGCTCGCCCGCGCGATCCAGCAGGTCTTCGAGGACGGCTCGGTCACCTCCCTGTTCGACGGCGACGCCTGATCCCGCTCCGCGTGCCCGCCCCCGGGTGGGCACGCGGACACACCAGGCAAACCCGGCGATTCCGCTGCCCAGTGGGGTTTCCCGTTCGCCGACGGGCTTAAGCGGGTCCTCCCGATGCGCTAGACATCCGGAATGATCAAGGATGGTGGCGCGCGATGGTCCTGACGCAGGCCCCGCAGGCCCCTCAGCGCACTGTGGACGTCGCGGTGCGGGAGCGGTTCCTCTGGATCGACCGCGAGGCGTACCCGCTGGCCAACATCGCCCGGGTGTCCTTCTTCGTCGTCCACAAGAACGTGTGGCGCGCGGTGAGGCGCTGCCTCAAGCTCGCCGGGATCGCGGCCGCGGTCGTCTTCGGCGCGCTGGCGACCGACGCGCTGCTGATGCTGGCCCGGCTCCAGGACTTCGGCGGACCGCCCGTCTTCACCGTCCTGGCCGGCATCGTGGGCCTGTGCCTGCTGATCACCGGGGTGGTGACGGTGTTCGCGGCGCTGTCCCAGCCGCGCCGCTTCGCGCTCTCGGTCGAGACGGCCGGCCCTGCGTACGCCTTCATCGTCACCTACGACCCGGCGCAGATCCACGGCCTGGTCGACCAGATCACCCACGCGATCAACAACCCCGAGGCCGAGTTCCACTACCGGATCGAGCACGTGCAGTTCGGGGACACCATCACCCAGATCGGCGACCGCAGCTCCGTCAACAAGAGGTGAGGATGAACGTCCACCACGGCGACAACATCATCCAGATCGGCGACCACAACTCGGTCACCAAGGGCCAGGGCGCCGCGGACCTGTTCGCCGCCATCGAGGACCTGCGCTCGCGGGTGCCCGCCGAGGACCGCGCGGCCGTCGACGGCTCGCTCGCCGTGCTGCGCGAGCACGACCTCGCCGACGAGCCCGCGCGGCAGGCGCTGCGCAGCATCGCCGGGGTCGCCGCCATGATCGGGGACACCGCGGTGGTCGAGGCCGTCCGCGCGGCGTCGGCGGCCGCGGGCAGGCTCCGCGGCGCCTAGAACCGCGGCGGGCGCTTGGCCAGGAACGCGGCCACGCCCTCGGCGTAGTCCGCGCTGGTCACCGAGTCCTCGTACAGGGCGTGCACGGCCTCGTCCTCGTCGGTGCGCCCGGCGGTGATCCGGCCGACGATCGCCTTCGCGCCGCGGATGGTGACCTGCGAGCGGGCGGCCATCAGCTCGGCGAGGTCGCGGACGCGGCCGGGCAGGGCGCCTGCCGGGTGCAGCTCGTTGACCAGGCCGATGCGCAGGGCCGTCGCCGCGTCGAAGATCTCGCCGGTGTAGAGGATCTGCTTGGCCCACGCGGGCCCCACCGCGTCCACCAGCTGCTTGGTCGACGGCAGGCTGAACACGATCCCCAGCTTCGACGGCGTGATGCCGAAGCGGGCGTCGTCGGCGGCCAGGCGCAGGTCGCAGGCCAGGGCCAGCTCGCAGCCGCCGCCGATGCAGAAGCCGGTGATCGCCGCGACGGTGGGTTTGGGCAGCTCAGTCAGGGCGGTCGTGGCCGCGTGGATGGCGGCCTGGTAGCGCCGCGCGCCCGCGGCGTCGCGGCGCAGGTCCTGGAACTCGGCGATGTCCGCGCCCGCGGAGAAGTGCTCCCCGCCGCGGATGACCAGCACGCGCACCGCCGGGTCGGCGGCCACCTCCGCGGCGATCGCCGGGATGGCCGACCACATCTGGTAGCTCAGCGCGTTGCGCTTGGCCGGGCGGTCGATCGTCAGCTCGGCGACCGGGCCGTCGGTGGTGAGGGCGAGATGCACGCCGGTCAAGGTAACCGCGATCGGCGGCCGCCGATGGGAGACGGCGGCCACACCGCGGGGCCATACTGATCGCATGCGCGCCTTGATCGCGGTGTCCGCCCTGGTCGCGACTGCCTGCACCACGACGGCCCAGACCGGCAACGTTCCGCTGGGGGCCGCCCCGCAGGAGGCGGCAGCGCCCCGGCTCATCGTCGAGGAGGTCGCGAGCGGCCTCACCCACGGCTGGGACATCGGCTTCCTGCCCGACGGGAGGATCCTGGTGACCCAGCGGACCGGGGTCATCGCCCTGGTCTCCTCCGGCCTGCCCGGGGCCACCGTGACCCCGGTGAAGGCCGCGACCGGCTCGATCCTGGTCCGCGGCGAGGGCGGGCTCATGGGCATGGTCGTGCACCCAGACTTCGCCGCCTCGCGCGAGTTCACCACCTGCCAGACCCACACCGAGAACGGCCAGCCGCACGACATCCGGCTGGTCACCTGGCGGCTGACCGAGGACGCGACCGTGGCCACCCGGGTGCGCGAGCTGGTCACCGGCCTGCCGGTCGCCGCGTCCGGCCGCCACTCCGGCTGCCGCCCGACGATCGCCGCCGACGGCGCGCTGCTCGTCGGCACCGGCGACACCGCCCGCGGCACCGTCTCGCAGGACCGCGGCAGCCTCGGCGGCAAGGTCCTGCGCGTGGACCTCAAGACCGGCCAGCCGCTGCCGGACAACCCCGTCCCCGGCTCCCGGGTGTACACCTACGGCCACCGCAACGTCCAGGGCGTGGCCGTGCGGCCCGGCACGGGCCAGGTGTTCACCGCAGAGCACGGGCCGGACAAGAACGACGAGATCAACCTGCTGGTCGCGGGGGCCAACTACGGCTGGGACCCGTCGCGGGGCGGCACCACCCCCGGCTACGACGAGAGCGTCCCGATGACCGACCTGGAGCGCTTCCCGGACGCGATCCCGGCCAAGTGGGAGTCCGGGGAGACCACCGAGGCCATCTGCGCGGTGACCTTCCTGCAGGGCGAGCAGTGGGGCGAGCTCGACGGGGCCCTGGTCGCCACGGCCCTGCGCGGCGCCAAGCTGATGATCTTCACCCTGGCCGCCGACGGCGCGGTCACCTCCGTGGCCATCCCCGAGGAGTTCGACGACACCTTCGGCCGCCTGCGCGCCGCCCGCACCGGCCCGGACGGCGCGCTGTACGTCACCACCTCCAACGGCGACAACGACAAGCTCCTGCGGATCACCCCCGGAAGTGCCAGATGAGCAGCCCGCCGCTGCCCGCGGCCGCGGCCCGCGCGGCCTCGGGGACCAGGTCGGCCAGGCACCACGGCCACAGCTCCCACGGCCCCAGACCGGTGGCCCGCGGCCGCTGGGACACGGCGGCGGGCGGCTCGTCGCAGCGCAGCGGCCGGAGCCCGGCGGCTAGGGCGGCGCGCAGGTAGTCGCCCACGGAGTGCCGGTGGGCGACCAGCCGCGCGGGCCGCCCGTCCGGGCCGCGCAGGGCGGGGCCGGACCCGCGGGCGATGGCGTCGGGATGCATGTCGGCGATCACCACGTCGCCGCCCGGCCGCAGCACCCGCGCGAACTCGGCCAGCACCGGCCGCAGGTCGGGCACGTGCACCAGGGCGAGCCCGCACACGACGAGATCGACCGCGCCGTCGTCCACCGGGAGGTCGTGCAGGTCGCCGAGCCGGAACTCGTCCGCGCCCCGCGCCCTGGCGAGCATGTCCGGCGAGCTGTCCACCCCGATGACCCGGTGCCCCCGCTCGGCCAGCATCCGCGCGTACCGCCCGGTCCCGCACCCCGCGTCGAGCGCGTCCCCGACCGGCAGCTGCCCGACGATCTCCCGCACCACCGGCTCGTCCAGGTCGAACGCCGCATTCCCCGGCCGCTCGTAGGTCTGCGCCCACACCCGGTACCCCTCGACGCTGCCCACCCGCTCGACCTCGAACCCCGCATCGAGCGCCGGATCCGCCACCAGCCGCCGCACCTCGGCAATCCGCTCCGCCACGAACTCCCGGTCGTGCTCCCCGGTGAACGCCCGCATCAAGGCGGCCCCTTCGAGGCCGAGCAGATAGGCCAAGGGGTGCTCATAGCTCATTCCGACGACGTTATCCATGATCGGCGCGCGGCGGCCATCGAGATACCTCCAGTCCTCAGTGGACGGGAATCGCTACCCGCCGTCGCGGCCGCCTGCACTCGTTCGGGGCGGTGGCGGCGCGCTAGGCTGGTGGGGAGAACCCCTCCCGGTGGGCTTCGAGGTCCCGGGCAGGGGTCTGTCCGCGTTTACGCCGATGCGTCGAAAAGGGACCTAGCGTGGGTAAGGCTCCGTTGCACGGGCTGCTCGACACCGTTCTCCAAGACCCCTCCATCACCGCCGTCGTGGATGCGGCGGGGGCCGGGGGGCTGGCGGTGGACGGGCCGGTGGCGGCTCGGCCGATTCTGGTGGGGGCGCTGGTCAGCGCGGGGAAGGCGGTGCTGGCGGTCACCGCGACCGGGCGGGAGGCCGATGACCTGACGGCGGTGCTCGGGGACCTCATCGGGCCGGAGCGGGTCGCCAACCTGCCGTCCTGGGAGACGCTGCCGCACGAGCGGCTGTCGCCGCGGGCGGACACCGTGGGCGGGCGGCTGGCCATCCTGCGCAGGCTCGCCCACCCCGAGGAGCACGAGCACGGGCCGCTGGCGGTGGTCGTGGCCACCGTGCGCAGCCTCATCCAGCCGATGGCGCCCGGGCTGGGCGAGTTGGAGCCGGTCATCCTCACCGTCGGCGCCGAGTCCGACTTCGAGACCACCCTGGCCCGCCTCGCCGACCTGGCCTACGCCCGCGTCGACATGGTGGAGAAGCGCGGGGAGTTCGCCGTGCGCGGCGGCATCGTCGACCTCTTCCCGCCGACCGCCGAGCACCCCGTGCGCGTGGAGTTCTGGGGCGACGAGGTCACCGAGATCCGGCCGTTCTCCGTGGCCGACCAGCGGTCGCTGCCCGGCGAGCTGACCACGGTCACCGCGCCCCCGTGCCGCGAGCTGCTGCTCACCGACGAGGTGAAGGCCCGCGCCGCCGCGCTGGCCGAGCACCACCAGGCCGACGCGCACCTGCACGAGATGCTGACCAAGCTGGCCGAGGGCATCCCGACCGAGGGCATGGAGGCGCTGATCCCGGCGCTGTGCCCGGGGGAGATGCAGCTGCTCACCGACGTGCTGCCCGCGGGCGCGCACGTCCTGCTCAACGACCCGGAGAAGATCCGCACCCGGGCCCACGACCTGGTCCGCACCGGCCAGGAGTTCCTCGAAGCCTCCTGGATGGCCGCGGCGGGCGGCGGCAAGGCCCCCATCGACCTCGGCGCGTCGGCCTACCGGGACCTCGACGACGTGGCCGCGCACGCCCGCGAGACCGGGCGGCCCTGGTGGACGCTGAGCCAGCTCACCGGCGGCGACGCCCACCACATCGACTTCAAGCCCGTCGAGTCCTACCGCGGCGACGTCACCCGCGCCTTCACCGACCTGCGGGCGCACACCGCGGCGGGCGGGGCGGCGGTGCTGGTCGTGCCCGGGCACGGCACCGCCCAGCGCGCCGTCGAGCAGCTCGCCGAGGCCGACGTGCCCGCCGCCTTCGCCGAGGGCGGCCTGCTGGAGGAGCCCGCGAAGGGCCTGGTCACGGTGGTGCAGGGCTGCCTGGACGACGGCTTCATCGCCGCGGGCCGCGGGCTGGCCGTGCTCACCGAGGCCGACGTCACCGGCGGCAGGCACGGCACCTCGACCCGGGACATGTCGGTCAAGATGCCGTCGCGGCGGCGCAACGCCGTCGACCCGCTGGCGCTCAAGCCCGGCGACTACGTCGTGCACGAGCAGCACGGCATCGGCCGGTACGTGGAGATGGTCCAGCGCGCGGTCAAGGACGCCGCGGGCGGCTCGGTCACCCGCGAGTACCTGGTGCTGGAGTACGCCAGCTCCAAGCGCGGGCAGCCCGGCGACCGGCTGTTCGTGCCCACCGACCAGCTCGACGAGGTCTCCCGCTACGTCGGCGGCGAGCTGCCCACGCTGAACAAGCTCGGCGGGTCGGACTGGAAGAACACCAAGGCCAAGGCGCGCAAGGCGGTCAAGCAGATCGCCGCCGAGCTGGTCCAGCTCTACGCCGCCCGCCAGGCCGCGCCCGGGCACGCCTTCGGCCCGGACACCCCGTGGCAACGGGAGCTGGAGGACGCCTTCCCGTTCACCGAGACCGCCGACCAGATGGCCGCCATCGACGAGGTGAAGGCCGACATGATGCGCCCGGTGCCGATGGACCGGGTGATCTGCGGCGACGTCGGCTACGGCAAGACCGAGATCGCGGTGCGCGCGGCGTTCAAGGCGGTGCAGGACGGCAAGCAGGTCACCGTGCTGGTGCCCACGACGCTGCTGGCCCAGCAGCACCTGAACACCTTCGCCGGGCGGATGCACTCGTTCCCGGTGACGGTCAAGGGCCTGTCCCGCTTCACCGACCCGATGGAGTCCGAGGCCACGGTCGCCGGGCTGGCCGACGGGTCGGTCGACATCGTGATCGGCACGCACCGCCTGCTCCAGACCGGGCTGCGCTACAAGGACCTCGGCCTGGTCATCGTGGACGAGGAGCAGCGCTTCGGCGTCGAGCACAAGGAGCACATCAAGGCGCTGCGCACGCACGTCGACGTGCTCACCATGTCGGCGACGCCGATCCCGCGCACGCTGGAGATGTCGCTGGCGGGCATCCGCGAGATGTCGACCATCCTGACCCCGCCGGAGGACCGGCACCCGATCCTGACCTACGTCGGCGCCTACGACGACAAGCAGGTCGCCGCGGCCATCCGCCGGGAGCTGCTGCGCGACGGCCAGGTGTTCTACGTGCACAACCGGGTCTCCTCCATCGAGAAGGCCGCGCGCAGGCTGCGCGAGCTGGTCCCCGAGGCGCGCATCGTCACCGCGCACGGGCAGATGAACGAGGACCGGCTGGAGAAGATCATCCAGGGGTTCTGGGAGCGCGAGCACGACGTGCTGGTGTGCACGACGATCGTGGAGACCGGCCTGGACATCTCCAACGCCAACACCCTGATCGTCGAGCGCGGGGACATGCTCGGCCTGGCCCAGCTGCACCAGCTGCGCGGCCGGGTGGGGCGCGGGCGCGAGCGCGGCTACGCCTACTTCCTGTACCCGCCGGAGGCCCCGCTGACCGAGACCGCCCACGACCGCCTGGCCACCATCGCCCAGAACACCGAGCTGGGCGCGGGCATGGCGGTGGCCATGAAGGACCTGGAGATCCGCGGGGCGGGCAACATCCTGGGCGCCGAGCAGTCCGGGCACATCGCGGGCGTCGGCTTCGACCTCTACGTCCGGCTGGTCGGCGAGGCCGTCGAGGCGTTCCGCAAGCACGCGGGCGCGCCCGGGGCCGAGGACGAGGAGGAGCTGGCCGAGGTCCGCGTCGACCTGCCGATCGACGCCCACCTGCCGCACGACTACATCCCCGGCGAGCGGCTGCGGCTGGAGGCCTACCGCAAGATCGCGGCGGCCGCCGACGACGCCGGGCTGGCCGCGGTGCGGGAGGAGCTGGTGGACCGCTACGGCGAGCCGCCGGTCCCGGTGGACAACCTGCTGGCCGTGGCCCGCTTCCGCCAGCTGTGCCGCAAGCACGGGGTGACCGAGGTCGTGACCCAGGGGACCACCATCCGCTTCGCGCCGATGCCGCTGCGGGACTCCCAGCTGGTGCGGCTCAAGCGGCTGTACCCGAAGGCGGTCCACAAGGCCGTGACCGACACCGTCTCGGTGCCCCGGCCGACCGAGGGCGCGGCGGGCGGGCGCATCGGCGCGCCGGTGCTGCGCGACCGCGACCTGCTGGACTGGTGCGCGAAGTTCCTGGAGTCCCTGGCCGCGACCCCGGCCCCGGTCGGGTGAGCTAGCGGCGGAGCAGGACGAAGTCGCCCTCCTGGCGGACCCGCGTGTAGCCGCGGGCCTCCAGGGCGGCCAGCTCCAGGGCCTGCTCCGCCGCCGGGCGCGGCCAGTCGGGGAAGTCGGTGTCGACCAGCAGCCATTCGGCGTCGACCGGGTTGCCCTGGTGCGTCGGGAACAGCTGGACGGTCCGGCTGGCGGTCAGGTGCGGGGCGAGGTTGTTGGACGCGGCCACCGAGGCGCCCTCGGGGACGGCCGCGACCAGCTCGCGGGCGGCCCGCACGCGGTCGTCGGCGTGCCAGCGGCGGTCGCCGAGGATGCCGGCGAGCCCCAGGACCGTGGTGACGGTCAGGGCGGCCGCGACCAGCCACCGCAGCCCGGCCTGCCAGGACAGCGGCGCGGACCGGTCGACGGGGCTGTGGCCGCCGAGGGCGTGGACCAGCGCCACGAACGCGATCGGCATCAGCACGGCGTCGTAGTGGAACCCGGTCGCCGCGTGGAACGGGTTGGCCGAGGTGAACCGCCACAGCAGGGTGGGCAGGGCCAGCAGCGCGATCGGGGAGGTGGCGGCCAGCAGCGCCGTCGGGGCCAGCAGCGCCAGCAGGGTCACCAGGATCGGCCACGACGCCAGCCGGTCCAGCACGATGAGCCCGGCCTCGACCGGCCCGGCGTCGCCCAGGCGCAGGTTGCCGCCCTGCCCGTAGGAGCCGTCCGGCGCGAACCCGGGGATCACCACCCCGACGATGAGCGCGAACGCGCCCAACCCGGCCACCACCGCGGCGAGCCCCAACCGGCGCTGCCCCTTGAGGACGAGGTAGCCGCCCACGGCCGCCAGCGTGAGGCACAGGTCCTCCTTGACCAGCACCAGCGGCGCCGCCCAGCCGACAGCGGCCCGCCACCGCTGCTCGACCAGCGCCACCGCGGCGAAGGCCACCAGCGGCACGGCGAAGCACACCTCGTGAAAGTCGAAGTCGATCGCGGCGAGCAGCCCCCACGACAGCCCGTAGCCGAGCCCGACGGCGTAGCCGAACCGGCCGAGCCGGGCGACGGCCAGCCGGGTCACCGGGACCGCCGACACCGCGAACAGCGCCGCCTGGGCCAGCAGCAGCGTCACGGCCCCGGGGAAGACCTTGTAGACCGGGGCGAGCAGGGCCAGCACGGGGTGGAAGTGGTCGCCGAGCAGGTTGAACCCCGGCCCCCGCAACTCCGACACCGGCGCCCGGCCCTCGGCGTAGGCCCGCACGGCCTGCTCGAAGATGCCCAGGTCGTAGCCGGTGGTCTGGAACATCAGGTGGCGGTTGACGGCCATGAGCGCATAGCAGGCGAACAGCCCCGCCGCCAGCGCGTGCACCGGCAGCGCCATCCGGATGCGGACCACCGTGCCCACGTCGCCCCCTCGCCTCGGCCAGGACGGTAGCGACGCCGGGGCGGCGGACCGGCGACCGGGGCGGCGCGAACCTGGCACCATCGTGGTGATGATCTCCATCGGGAGGCTGCCTGCGTGATCGTCTTCGACGACGTGTCCTACTCCTACCGGCGCAAGCGGGTGCTCAGCCACCTGAACTGGGTCGTGCCGCAGGGGATCACGGGGCTGGTGGGGCCCAACGGCGCGGGCAAGTCGACGCTGCTGGCGCTGCTGGTCGGGCTCAGGAAGCCGCAGTCGGGGACGGTGGCCGTCGCCGGGTCGGGGCGCCGGGTCGGGTACCTGCCGCAGCGGTTCTCGCTGGTGCCGTCCATGAAGGTGCGGGACACCGTCGCCTATGCCGGGTGGCTCAACGGGCTGCCGAAGCGGGCCGCGTTCGCGGCGGCGGACCGGGCGCTGGCGGTGGTCGACCTGCAGGAGCGGGCGGGCGCGGCCGTGCGGACGCTGTCCGGTGGGCTGCGGCAGCGGGTCGGCATCGCCGCCGCGGTCGTCCACGACCCGGAGATCGTCGTGCTCGACGAGCCCACGGTCGGCTTGGACCCGGGGCAGCGCGTGCGGCTGCGCAAGCTCATCGCGCGCGTCGGGGAGGAGCGGACGGTCGTGCTGGCCACGCACCTGGTCGAGGACGTGGCCACCCTGTGCTCGACGGTCTCGGTGCTGGACGAGGGGACCATGCGCTTCCACGGCGGCATCGGCGACCTCGTCGGCGGGGCCGAGGTGACCACGGCGGGCCTGGAGGCGGCCTACGAGCGCCTGCTGGGCGCGGAGGACGGGTGATGCGCCGCATCGCCTGGCCGCTGGCGCCCGGCACCCTCCTCGTCCCGGCCGGGCTGGTCGCGGCGGTCGCGTTCGGGCTGTCCCTGACCAACTTCGGCTGGCGGCCGGAGTGGCCCGCGACCTCGGCGCTGGTCCACGAGCACCTCAGCATCACCGGTCCCGTGGCGGCCGCCGCGGCCTTCCACCGCTGGGCCGCGCTCACCCGCACCGGCGGCCTGCTCGCCGCCGCCCGCGTCGGCGGCGACCGGCCCGAGCACCTGCTCGACTTCGGCCGGAGCTGGCTGGTGCTCGCCGTCGCCTACACCGCGGGCCTGCTGCCGGTCTTCGTCCGCACGGCCGCGTCGGCGACGCACGGCGGCCCCGACCTCGGGCCGATCCTGCTCGGCTACCTCGGCCTCGGGTTCGCGGTGGCCCTCGGGCGCTTCCTCGCCGCCGTCGCGCCGGTGCCCGTGCTCGCGGTCTTCGTCGCCGTGCTGGTGTTCCTGCTGCTCCAACTGCCGCAGGTGGTCAACGACGACCTCGCCGCCGCGCTGCCCGTGCAGTGGAGCACCCCGGCGGCCAACGAGCGCGAAACCGGCCTGCTGTTCCGCGGGCTGGCCCTGGTGGCCGCGGGAGCCGCGATGGTCGCGGCCACGCGGCCGCGGCGGAACCTCGACCAGCCCATCCGGGCCGCGGCGCCCGTGGTGGGCGCGGTGGTGGTGTTCGCCGCGTTCCTGGCCGCGGCGGTGGTCAGCCCGCCCGAGCGGGTGGCTGCCGCGGCCGACCCGCCGCGCGAGTGCCGGACGACCAGCGGCATCGAGGTGTGCGTGCACGCCGCGCACGCGGCCGACCTGCCCGAGCTGGTCGACACCGTGGCGCTGCTCGTCCAGGCGTACGGGACCGCGCCCGCCGCCGTCGCGGGCGTCTACGACGCGGCCGCGGTCCCCGCGGGCGGGGTGCCGGAGGACTACGTGGTGCTCGGCCTGATCCTCGACCAGACGACCCGCGACACCGCGGCCGAGGAGGTCGCCGCTGCGATGGCGGGCCGCCTCGGGTGTCGGCGCCTGCAGCAGACCGGCGACCACGCCGGCTACGCGGCGGGCATGGGCCGGGTGAGCGAGCTGGCCCGCTGGCTGCGCGGCCAGGCGGGCATCGCCCTGCCCGGCGAGGGGTCGTCCCCGTCCGAGGGCTTCTTCGCCCAGCCGCCGGATCGGGTCCGCGCCTGGCTGGCGGCCAACGACGACCGGGTGGCCGGGTGCGCGCTCGGGGCGGCGGCGCCCTGATGCTCTACGCCTCGGCGCACAACGCGCGGGCCGTCGCCGCCTCCTGCGCGGTCGCCGCTGCCCTGGCCGCGGTCGCAGCACGCATCGCCTTCCCGGTGGACCTCGCGGTGTTCCTGCCCCCGCGCGAGGTGCCGCTGATCGAGCTGCTGGCGGTGGTCTTCGCCGGGGTCGCCGCGGGGCTGACCGCGCCGCGGATGGTCGAGTGGGAGAAGCTGGGCGGCCCGCGGGTGGCGGTGCGCTCGGCGCTGGTCGTGCTCGCCGTGGCCGCGCTGACCCTGCTGGTGGTGTTCGCGGGCGTCCTCGCCCTGCCCGCGGAGGCCCCCTGGGAGTACCTCCCGGCCAACGCCGCGGTGTTCGCCGCGGTGGCGGCCCTCGCCCGGCTGCTCGCGGGCGCGGTCGCGGCCCCGGTCCTGACCGCGCTGCTGTTCCTCGCCTGCTGCGTCGTGCAGAACACCCTGCCCGCGATCGCGCGGTGGCTGCCGCTCTCGCGCCCCCACGAGGCCCCGCTGCCGGTGCTCGTCCCGGCCGCCGCCCTGGCCTGCGCGGTCGTCGCCGCCGCGTGGACCCGGGGGCTGACGGCGCGGGCGCAGGCGCGGACCCGGGACTGACCCCGGGCGGGCGCCGTCCTGGGCCGCCAACCTGGGGAACTCGCCCGAACGGGTGCTCGTCGCGGCGAGGAGGCGTTGTGAGAGGCTTCAGCACTGTGACCACTGTCATTCGCCGTCGTCGCGGGCTCGTGCTGCTCTCCGTCGTGGTTGGGCTGGTGGTGAGCGCGTGCTCGTCCGGGCCGAGCCAGGTCAACGCCGCGGCCATCGTGGGTGGGAAGACGATCACCGTCGACCGGGTGCAGGAGCTGGTGGACGCGGCCGTCAAGGCCGAGCCCGCCGCGCAGGTGCTGGCCGACCAGCGCAAGCTGGACCTGCTGTCGCGGGCGATCCTGCGCCAGATGGTCCTGCACGAGCTGACCGACGCCTACGCGCGCAAGCACTCGGTCGCCGTCGACCCCGGCCAGGTCAACCAGCTGGCCACGCAGCTGAGCCAGTCGCTGGAGCCGCTGCCGACCGACGGCACCGCGAGCCCCGAGGTCATCGTCGACCAGGCCGTCAACCGGGTGTTCGACCCGGCCGAGCTGGCCCGCGACTACCTGATCCGGCTCAAGATCGGCCAGCAGGCCGCGCCGACGCTGGCGGTCACCTTCGACTACGTCCTGGTCAGCCCGGGCGGCCCGGACGAGCCCACCGGGTCGCTGCGCGGCAAGGCCGAGACGCTGGCGCGCTCGCTGGCCGCCGGGCCCGACGCCGCCGAGCGGATCATCCGCGCCGAGGCCGCCGCGGGCGGCCAGGCCAACCTGGGCGAGGTGTTCACCCCGGGCGGGGTCGGCGAGCTGGCGGGCTCGGTCCTCTTCGGCACCGAGCCGGGCAACGTCGTGGGCTTCCAGCCCAGCCCGGAGAACCCGGCGTGGGTCGTCGCGGTCATCCGCGAGCGCAAGACCGACGCCGCGCCCGACGAGTCGACCCCGCAGGACCCGCGCCTGGCCAGCGCGCTCGGCCCGCGCCTGCTGCAGCCGATGGTCGACGAGGTGGGCGTCAAGATCAGCCCCCGGTACGGGGTGTGGGACACCGCGGCGATGGGCGTGGCCCCCAGCGAGGCCGAGAGCGCCGGGTTCGTGCTGCCGGTCGGCGCGGCGAAGCCGTGACCGACTCCGCGGTCGTGCTGGTGCGCGGCCGGACCGTCCCGGAGTCGGCGGTGCCGCTGCTGCGCGCCGCCGCCCGGGTCGAGGTCGCAGGCGGGGTCGACCCCGCCCTGGCCGCCCCCGGCCCGGCCGACGGTTCAGTCGTGCTGCTCACCGACGACTTGGCCCACCCGGCCGCGGCCGCCCTGCTGGCCGAGGGCGTCCCGCTGCACGCCGCCCCCGGCGCTGGCCTGGTCGCCGCCGTCCAGGTCATGGACCGGCTGCGGTCCCCGGGCGGCTGCCCGTGGGACGCCGAGCAGACCCACGAGTCGCTGCGCCAGTACCTGGTCGAGGAGTGCTACGAGCTCCTGGAGGCCATCGACGACGGCGACCGCGCCGCGCTGCGCGAGGAGCTCGGCGACGTCCTGCTCCAGGTCCTCTTCCACGCCCGCGTGGCCGAGGAGCACCCGACCGACCCGTTCAGCGCCGACGACGTGGCCGCCGACCTCGTCGCCAAGCTCGTCGGCCGCCACCCGCACGTCTTTGGCGACGGCGACCCGGCCGTGCGCGACGCCCGCACCCAGGAGCACCGCTGGGAGGAGCTCAAGCAGCGGGAGAAGCAGCGCCAGTCCAGTGTGGACGGAGTGGCGACCGGCCAGCCCGCGCTGGCCCTGGCCGCCAAGCTCGTCAGCCGCACCGCCCGCGCGGGCCTACCCGCCGACCTGCTGCCCTCCGGCGGCACCCCGGGCGCGCGGCTGTTCGACATCGCCGCCCTGGCGAAGCTGGCGGGCCAGGACCCCGAAGGCGAACTGCGGGCCGTCGCCCGCGCCTTTGCCGAGGACGTGCGCGCCGCGGAGGTTTCCGCGCGGGCGGCCGGTATCCAGACCCTGAGCGCCGATGATTGGCGCGAGCACTGGCCGCGGTAATTGCTCACGCGCTGTTTCCACCCGATTGCCGATTGTCCAGCAATCCCCATCTGGGCCAGGGTGGACCCGGCGGGCGGGATATCTCGACGACACCTGTGATCAACGTCGCACGATAGCGCTGTTTGAAATCGCGCTGACGGGGTACGCGGGCCGGTGTTCGCTCAGCGATACAAGTTCGGGCGCTGAACTGGGCCGTTTGGCAGATTCTTTTCCGGAATCGCCAGCGCACCATAGGACGTACCGCTCGTCCATAGGAGATACCCGTGCGTCGTTTGTTCGTCATTGCCTGCTGCGCTGCGCTCACCGCCATCGGCGGCGCGCACGCCTCCGCCCAGGTGCTGCCCCCGCCGCACACCACGTCGGCCGACTCCGCCGTCACCGTCATCGACGTCTGGGCCGGGCTCAAGAGCATCCTCTGACCCCGCCCCCGGCAAACCGTCGTCGCATCCCGCCGCGGGTGACTAACGTGGCAGGGTGACCGACGCCTACCTGAGATTCCCCCATGTGCGCCACGACCTGATCACGTTCGTCGCGGAGGACGACGTGTGGCTGGCGCCCGTCGCGGGCGGCCGTGCCTGGCGGGTGTCCGCCGACCAGGTGCCGGTGGCCAACCCCCGGCTGTCCCGCGACGGCACGGCCATCGCCTGGCGCAGCCAGCGCGACGTGGAGCCCGAGGTGCACCTGGCCCCCGTCGACGGGGGCCCGAGCACCCGCCTGACCTACTGGGGCGACCTGCGGACCTCGGTGCGCGGCTGGACGCCCGACGGGCGCGTGCTGGCCACCTCGTCGGTGGGCCAGGCGTCGCGGTCGCGGTCGTGGGCCTACGCCGTGCCGACCGACGGCTCGCCCGCCACCCGGCTGCCCTACGGCCACGTCGCCGACGTCGACGTCGCCGACGGCGGCGGCGTGGTGATCAGCAGCGTCTACTTCCGCGAGCCCGCGCACTGGAAGCGCTACCGCGGCGGCACCGCGGGCAAGATCTGGGTCGACGCCGACGGCAGCGGCGGGTTCACCCGCATCCTGTCCGAAGTGGATGGGAACCTGCAGTCCCCGATGTGGGTCGTCGGCCGGGTGGCCTTCCTGTCCGACCACGAGGGCACGGCCAACCTCTACTCCTGCCTGCCCGACGGCTCCGACCTGCGCAAGCACTCCCACCACGAGCAGTTCTACGCCCGCAACGCCACCACCGACGGCCAGCGCGTCGTCTACCACCGCGCCGGGCGGATCTGGCTGCACGAGGACCTCGACGCCGAGCCCCGCCCGGTGGACATCCGGCTGGGCGGCCCGCGGGTCTCCCGCCAGCCCCGGCCGATCTCGCCCGCGCCGCACCTGGGCGACCTCGGCCCGGACAAGACCGGGCGCGCCAGCGTGGTCGAGGTGCGCGGCACCGTGCACTGGCTGACCCACCGCGACGGCCCGGTCCGCGCCCTCGGCGTGGCCGACGGCGTGCGCGGGCGGCTGCCCCGGGTGCTCGGCGACACCGGCCAGGTCGTCTGGGTGACCGACGCCGAGGGCGAGGACGCGCTGGAGTTCGCCCCGGTCGCGGGCCGCGAGCCGGGCGAGCGCCCGCGCCGGGTCGGCGCCGGGCAGCTGGGCCGGGTGCTGGAGCTGGTGGCCGCCCCCGACGGCAAGCGGGTCGGCCTGACCACCCACGACGGGCGGCTGCTGCTGGTCGACACCGACGACGGCGACATCCGCGAGGTCGTGCGGGCGACCGAATCCGACCCGACCGGGCTGGTGTTCTCCCCGGACTCGACCTGGCTGGCCTGGTCGCACCCGGGCCCGGACCCGCTGCGCCACATCCGCATGGTCAACACCGGCGATCTGTCCATCGTGGACGTGACCCCGCTGCGGTTCGTCGACTGGGAGCCCGCGTTCACCACCGACGGCAAGCACATCGCGTTCCTGTCCACGCGCAGCTTCGACCCGATCTACGACGTCCACGTCTTCGACCTCTCCTTCGCCAACGGCACCCGGCCCTACCTGGTCCCGCTGGCGGCGACCACGCCGTCGCCGTTCGCCCCGCTGCGCGACGGCAGGCCCTTCGGCGACGACAAGGACGACAAGGGCGGGGACAAGGGCGACCGGGGCGACCGGGACGACGACAAGACCCCGCGCACCAGCGTCGACGTCGAGGGCATCGAGGACCGGGTGGTCGCCTTCCCGGTGCCCGCGGCCCGCTTCTCCGAGCTGTGGGCGGTCAAGGGCGGCGTGCTGTGGCGCCGCGACCCGCTCACCGGCTCCCTCGGCGACGACCTCGACGTGCTCGGCGAGGCCGAGCCGCGCTCGGTGCTGGAGCGCTTCGACCTGGCCAAGCTGAAGATCGACACGCTGGTCGACGGCTTCGACCGGGTGTGGCCCAGCGGCGACGGGCAGCGGCTGGTCGTCAAGGACGGCGCCGCGCTGCGGGTCGTGCCCGCCGACCGCAAGGCCGACTCCGACGACCGCTCCGAGGACAACATCGGCGTCGACCTCAGCCGCATCCGGGTGCGGGTGGACCCGGCCGCGGAGTGGCGGCAGATGTTCGACGAGAACGGCCGCCTCATGCGCGACCACTTCTGGCGCGCCGACCTCGGCGGCGTCGACTGGGCGGGCGTGCTCGACCGGTACCGCCCGCTGGTGGACACCGTCGGCTCCCACGACGACCTCGTCGACCTGCTGTGGGAGGTCCAGGGCGAGCTGGACACCTCGCACGCCTACGTCACCCCGCCCGGGGCGGGCGCCGACGACAAGCGCAGGCTCGGCCTGCTCGGCGCCGACCTCGCCCGCGACGACGACGGCACCTGGCGGATCACCCGCATCGTGCCCGGCGAGAGCTCCGACCCGCGGGCCCGCTCGCCGCTGCGCGCCCCCGGCGTCGCCGTGCGCGCGGGCGACGCGATCACCGCGGTGGACGGGCGCCCGGTCGACCCGGACCGCGGCCCCTTCCCGCTGCTGGTGGGCACGGCGGGCAAGCCCGTCGAGCTGACCGTGGTCCCCAAGGACGGCGGCGCGGCCCGGCGCGTGGTGGTCGAGCCGCTGCTGGACGACGAGCCGCTGCGCTACCAGGCGTGGGTGGCCGACCGGCGGGCGCACGTGCACGCCGCCTCCGACGGGCGGATCGGCTACCTGCACGTGCCGGACATGATCGCCAGCGGGTGGGCGCAGTTCCACCGCGACCTGCGGATGGAGATGCGCCGCGAGGGCATCGTGGTCGACCTGCGGGAGAACCGCGGCGGGCACCTGTCGCAGCTGATCATCGAGAAGCTGTCCCGGCGCATCGTCGGCTGGGGCCGCGCCCGCGACGACTACTACCTGGAGACCTACCCGTCCGACGCCCCGCGCGGGCCGGTGGTCGCGGTGGCCGACGAGTTCTCCGGCTCCGACGGCGACATCGTCAACGCCGCGATCAAGGCGCTGGGCATCGGCCCGATCGTGGGCACCCGCACCTGGGGCGGCGTGATCGGCATCGACATGCGGTACCGGCTGGTGGACGGCACGCTCGTCACCCAGCCCCGGTACGCCACCTGGATGCAGGGCTACGAGTGGGGGGTCGAGAACCACGGCGTCGACCCCGACGTCGAGGTGCCGGTCACCCCGCAGGACCACGCCGCGGGCCGCGACCCGCAGCTGGACACCGCGGTGCGCATCGCGCTGGAGACCCTGGCCGAGCGCCCGGCGCTGACCCCGCCGGACATCCCGCCGCTGCGCTGATCACCCAACGCTGATCACCCAACGCTGATCACCCAACGCTGATCACCCGATTGCCGTGGGAGGCCGCCTGGCCTCCCACGGCAAGATCGGCGGCATGGACCACGCCGCGATGATCCGGGCCAACGAGGCCAACTGGGACGCCCGCACCCCCATCCACGCCGCCAGCCGCTTCTACGCCGAGGAGCCGGACGCCTGGTTCGCCCCGCACGAGTGGACCGACCTGGGCGAGCTGGCCGGACGCGACGTCGTCCACCTCCAGTGCCACATCGGCAGCGAGACCCGCGCCCTGGCCGCCCGCGGCGCCCGCGTCACCGGCCTGGACATCTCCAGCGCGTCGCTGGAGGTCGCCCGCGCCGCGTCGCCAGAGATCGAGTACGTCCACGCCGACGTGCTCGACGCCGCGGAGGCGCTGGGCCGCTCGCGCTTCGACGTCGTCTACACCGGCAAGGGCGCGCTCGTCTTCGTCCCCGACCTGGACCGCTGGGCCCGCGAGGTCGCGGCGCTGCTCCGCCCGGGCGGCTTCCTCTACCTGGTGGAGTTCCACCCGTTCCTCTACACCCTCGGCCTGATCCCGTCCGAGTCCGACGACCTGGTGGTCATCGACGACTACCTGCCCGGCCGCGGCCCCATCAAGGTCGACGGCACCTACACCTACACCGACGGCCCCCAGCTCACCGAGGCCACCGACTTCTACGAGTGGCGGCACAGCATCGCCGAGGTCGCCACCGCCCTGCTGGCCGCGGGCCTGCGCATCGACCTGCTGCGCGAAACCCCGGAAATCCCCTGGAAGCGCTGGTCGCGGATGATCAACACCCGGGGCCCGTGGCACCGCCTGCCCGACGACGCGCCCCGCATCCCGCTGCTGTACGCCCTGCGCGCGGTGAAGGGCTGAAGCGCCGGGGTGCGCCGAACGGCGATCGCGGGCACGTAGCCTGGGTCACGTGGCCGACATGTTGACCGCTGATCCGCCCCGCCCGCCCCGGGTCCGCCGACCGCTGCGCAGGCTCGCGCTGGCCGTCGTGCTGCTGGTGGTCGCCGGGGCGGGGATCTTCGTGGTGGAGTGGGCCGACCGGCCGCGGGCCAGCGGGTTCGTGGTGACCCCGCTGGACGTGGACCCCGGGGCGGCCGCGCCGCAGGGCAGGCCCGCGCCGGTCGAGCCGGACCTGTCGGGGTGGGCGGCGCGGCTGGCGGCGGAGACCGACATGCCCGCGCGGACGATCGTGGCCTACGTCAACGCCGAGTCGCGCATCCGCGGCACGATGCCCGGCTGCAACCTGACCTGGACGACGCTGGCGGGCATCGGCCGGGTGGAGTCCCACCACGGGCAGTACAACGGGACCCGGGTCAACCCCGACGGGCGGCTGTCCAAGCCGATCATCGGCATCCCGCTGGACGGCTCGCCCGGCGTGCTGGCCGTGGTCGACACCGACCGCGGCGTCCTCGACGGCGACCTGCGCTGGGACCGCGCGGTCGGGCCGATGCAGTTCCTGCCGGAGACCTGGGCCCGCTGGGCGCTGCGCGCGACCGACGACGGCGCGCCCGCCGACCCGCAGAACGTCGACGACGCCTCGCTCACCGCCGCGCGCTACCTGTGCGCCAGCGGCGGCGACCTGGCCACCGGCGCGGGCTGGTGGAAGGCCGTGCTGACCTACAACGCCTCCGAGCGCTACGCCCGCGACGTCTACTCCGGCGCGGACGCCTACGCGCGCAAGGCCGCCGAGATCGGCGAGGGCCGCTAGCGGTCCCGCTCGACCGCCAGCCGGGCCGAGACCTCGCCGTAGGCCTCCTGGTACTCCGGCGCGGGGTTCATCGCCACGGCCATGCGCAGCTGGGTCTGCGCCTCCTCCAGGCGGCTCTGCCGCTGCAGGGTCCGACCGAGGGCGAAGCGGGCGTAGTGGTCGGTGGGGTCCAGCTCCAGCACGCGCAGGAAGGCCGCCTCGGCCCGGCGCAGCTGGGCCGACCCCAGGTAGGCCCGGCCCGCGAGCAGGTGCACCGACGGGGCGTTGGGCTCGGCCTCCAGGACCGGGCCGAGCGCGGCCAGCGCGTCGAGCGGGCGGCGCTGGGCGACCAGCTGCTCCGCCTGGCGGAACGCCGCGAACGTGTGCTCGTGGTCCTGGGTCATGGTCCACTCCACAGTACGCGCACGCAGCGCGTTTTCGATAGCGGCGACACCGCGTGCCAGGGCGTTGACCGGACAGGCGTCCCGCTAGGCTCGGAGCCGACACGAAGGACGCTTTGTGAGGAGCAGACGTGGCGGTCATCGAGCAGGTCGGCGCACGCGAGATCCTGGATTCCCGCGGCAACCCCACCGTCGAGGTGGAGGTGGCGCTGGACGACGGCACGCTGGCCCGCGCTGCGGTGCCCTCCGGGGCGTCGACCGGCGAGCACGAGGCGGTCGAGCTGCGCGACGGCGACCCCGGTCGCTACCTGGGCAAGGGCGTGGAGAAGGCGGTCAACGCCGTGCTCGACCAGATCGGGCCGGAGCTGACCGGCATCGACGCGGTCGACCAGCGCATCGTCGACCAGAAGCTGGTCGACCTCGACGGCACGCCGGACAAGTCGCGCCTGGGCGCCAACGCCATCCTCGGCGTCTCGCTGGCCGTGGCCAAGGCCGCCGCGGAGTCCAGCGGCCTGGAGCTGTTCCGCTACCTCGGCGGGCCCAACGCGCACGTGCTGCCGGTGCCGATGCTGAACATCCTCAACGGCGGCTCCCACGCCGACACCAACGTCGACATCCAGGAGTTCATGATCGCGCCGATCGGCGCGGACTCCTTCCGCGAGGCGCTGCGCTGGGGCGCGGAGGTCTACCACTCGCTCAAGGCCGTGCTGAAGAGCAAGGGCCTGGCCACCGGCCTCGGCGACGAGGGCGGCTTCGCCCCCAACCTGGGCACCAACCGCGAGGCGCTGGACCTGATCGTCACCGCCATCGAGAAGGCGGGCTACACCGTGGGCCGCGACATCGCGCTGGCCCTGGACGTGGCCGCCACCGAGTTCTTCTCCGACGGCGCCTACACCTTCGAGGGCGCACGCAAGTCCGCCGAGGAGATGTCGGCCTACTACGCGGGCCTGGTCGACTCCTACCCGCTGGTCTCCATCGAGGACCCGCTGGCCGAGGACGACTGGGACGGCTGGGTGCGGCTGACCGCCGACCTCGGCGAGCGCGTGCAGCTCGTCGGCGACGACCTGTTCGTCACCAACCCCGACCGGCTGGAGGAGGGCATCGCCCGCCGTGCGGCCAACGCCCTGCTGGTCAAGGTCAACCAGATCGGCACGCTGTCGGAGACGCTGGACGCGGTCACCCTGGCCACTTCCTACGGCTACCGCAGCATGATGAGCCACCGCTCCGGGGAGACCGAGGACACCACCATCGCCGACCTGGCGGTGGCGACCGGCGTCGGCCAGATCAAGACCGGCGCCCCGGCGCGCAGCGAGCGGGTGGCCAAGTACAACCAGCTGCTGCGCATCGAGGAGACCCTCGGCGACGCCGCCCGGTACGCGGGCGACCTCGCCTTCCCCCGGTTCGCCGCGGAGTCCTGATGGCGGGCCCGGACCGGTCGCGCGGGCGGCGGCCCGCCGCCCGCGGGCCGGTCCGCGGCCTGTCCGCGCGCATCGCCCGGCTGAGCCTGCCGTTCGGGGTCACCACGACCCGGCGGGCGGCGATCCTGGCGACCGTGGTCTGCGCGCTGGCGCTCAGCGTCGCCGTGCCGCTGCGCACCTACCTGTCGCAGCGCTCGGAGGTGGCGACCCAGGAGCAGCGCCAGGCCGAGCTGCGCGCGCAGGTCGACCAGCTGGAGCGCCGCCGCGCCGAGCTGGCCGACCCCGAGCAGATCCGCGCCGAGGCTCGCGCCCGGCTGCGGTTCGTGCTGCCGGGGGAGACCCCGTTCATGGTGGAGCTGCCCGGCGGCGCGCAGCCGCAGCAGCAGACCGGCCCGCTGGCCGAGCAGGCGTGGTACCAGGAGTTGTGGGAGTCGATGGCGGGATGATCGCCGAAGCCGATGTCGCCGTCGTGGCCGCGCAGCTCGGCCGCGCCCCGCGCGGGGTGCGGGCGGTCGCCGCGCGCTGCCCGAGCGGGCACCCCAACGTCATCCAGACCAGCCCGCGGCTGCCCGACGGCACGCCGTTCCCCACGCTCTACTACCTCACCTGCCCCCGGCTGAACTCCTTGGTCAGCACGCTGGAGACGACCGGGCTCATGCGGGAGATGACCGAGCGGCTGGCCGCCGACGACGCGCTGGCCGCCGCCTACCGGGCCGCGCACGAGTCCTACCTGGCCGAGCGCGACGCGATCGAGCCGCTGGGCACCGAGGTGACCGCGGGCGGCATGCCCACCCGGGTCAAGTGCCTGCACGTGCACGTCGCCCACGCCCTGGCCAAGGGGCCCGGGGTGAACCCGTTCGGGGACGAGGCGCTGGCGCGCCTGGCCGGGGAGTGGCCCGCTGGCGACTGCGCGGCGGCTACCGCGGGTACCGACTAAACGGGCACTTTCGCGCATCAGGTGACAACCGAACGTCCGGAAGGGCAACGGGGAGCAGACCTTCGGGCGTCCTCCCTGAGATTTTCCCAAGATCCGGTGACTCAGGGCCACGGATGAGGCATGGTAGGTGGCCGGACACGTTGGGTCGCCCGTTCGCCGATCGGGTCACGGGTGGCGTTCGACACGAGGGGCGGGTCAACCATCGTGAGTGCGAAGCAGGCACGGCACCGCAGAGGGCGCGACCGGGCCAGGCGGCGCAGCGCCGTCGCCGCGGCTGGCGCGATGCTGCTGGTCCCCGTCGCGGTCGCGGGCGAGCCCGCGCCGTGGCTGGCGCCTGCCGCCGACGGCGTGGCGCTCGCGGGCAACGCGGGCGGCGGGCTCGGCCAGCTCGACGACCCGAGCACGCTGGGGGCCGACGGCTCCAAGCCCGCCAACGACAAGCTCGGCCCGCGGATCCTCGACCTGGCCGACAAGCCCGACCTGCTGGCGCTGACCGGCGGGCCGACGGCCGGCTACCCGACCGGCCCGCTGGGCATCCCGGGCAACATGCTCACCGCGTACATGCGCGCCGCGCAGACGCTCTCGGCCACCACGCCGAACTGCAACCTCAAGTGGCCCCTGCTGGCCAGCATCGGCCGCATCGAGTCCGGCCACGCCCGAGGCGGGCGCGCCGACGCCAAGGGCGACACCATCGGCCGCATCCTCGGCCCCGAGCTCAACGGCGCGGGCCCGGTCGCCGCGATCCGCGACACCGACGGCGGGCGCTACGACGGCAACACCGTGTGGGACCACGCGGTCGGGCCGATGCAGTTCATCCCGTCGACCTGGGCGGGCTACGCCGCCGACGGCAACGGCGACGGCGAGACCAACCCGAACAACATCTACGACGCCACCGTCGGCGCGGGCAAGTACCTGTGCTCAGGCGGGATGGACCTGTCCGACCCGCGCCAGCTCGCGACGGCCATCTTCCGCTACAACAACTCCGACAGCTACGTGCGCACGGTCATCGTGTGGGCCGACTCCTACGCCAGGGGCGTGCGGCCGCTGCCGTCCACGCCGGTCACCGACATCGCCCAGCCCCCGCCGCCGTCGAACTCCGGCAGCGGCCAGGTGCCCCCGCCGTCGAGCGGCACGCCGACGCCCGCGCCGACCACGTCGCCGACGACCACGCGGCCCGTCCCGTCGCTCACGCCCACCCGACCGGGCACCGTCCCGCCGCCGGTCCGGCCCACGCGGTCCACGCACCCGACGACCACGACCACCACGACGACGACCACCACGGAACCCACGACGACGCCGCCGTGCGAGACGCCGACCAGCACCACCGAGCCGACGGCGCCCACTACTGCGCCCACCACGACGACCACGCCGGTCGAGGACCCGTGCGGGGAGCAGGCGACCGAGGCGTCGACCACGACGCCCACCTCGCCGACGCCGACCTCGCTCACCAGCGCCACCCCGACCTGATCGGGGCGGGAACCGGCTCCCGGCGCGCGGGGAGCCGGTTCCCCTAAGCTGCGGCCATGACCCGTGTGGCGGCGATCGACTGCGGAACGAACTCCATCCGGCTGCTGGTAGCCGACGTCACCACCCGCGACGACGGGACGCACTGGCTGCGCGACGTGCACCGGGAGATGCGCATCGTCCGGCTCGGCCAGGGCGTCGACGCCACCGGCGTGCTGGCCCCGGAGGCGCTGGCGCGCACCCGGGCCGCGCTGGCCGACTACACCGCCATCCTGCGCCGCAAGGGCGCCGAAGCCGTGCGGATGGTCGCCACGTCGGCCACGCGCGACGCCGCCAACCGCGACGACTTCTTCACCATGACCGCCGAGCTGCTGGGCGCGCCCGCCGAGGTCATCAGCGGCGACGAGGAGGCCCGGCTGTCCTTCACCGGCGCGGTCGGCGACCTCGACCCCGAGGACGGCCCGTTCCTGGTCGTCGACATCGGCGGCGGCTCGACCGAGCTGGTCCTGGGCACGTGGGACGGGGCGCGCGCGCAGGTCGAGGCCGCCCGCTCGGTCGACATCGGCTGCGTGCGCATCACCGAGCGCGCCCTGCGCTCGGACCCGCCGACCGCGGCCGAGGTCGCCGCGGCCGACGCGCTGGCCGCCGAGGTCCTGGCCCCGGCCTTCGCCGCGGTCCCGGTCGCCGCCGCCCGCACCTGGGTCGGCGTCGCGGGCACTGTCACCACGCTGGGCGCGCTGGCGCTGAAGCTGTCGGAGTACGACTCCGACGCGGTGCACCTGTCCCGGCTCTCCGCGGCCCAGCTCGCCGAGCTGGCCGACACCCTGCTGGCCTCCACCCACGACGAACGCGCCGCCAACCCGGTCATCCACCCCGGCCGGGTCGACGTGATCGGCGGCGGCGCGGTCGTGCTGCGGGCGCTGGCGGCGCGGGTGTTCGCCGAGAGCCCCGTCGAGGACATCGTGGTCTCCGAGCACGACATCCTCGACGGGATCGCCCTCTCGCTGCTCTAGGACGCCGACTTCACGAAGGCGGCCAGGTCCTTGCACTGCTGCACCCGAGACGGCTCGTGCACGTACATCATGTGCCCCGCGGGGTAGTACTTCACCTCGATGTTGCCCCGCAGCTCGTCCGGGATGGACAGATGCGCGAGGGTGTGCTCGGTGGCGAAGTACGGTGTGGCGCCGTCGGTGTAGCCGGAGGCGACGTGGACCTTCAGGTGCGGGTTGCCGCGCATGGCCTTCGACAGCCGGTCGGTCACCGTGACCGAGGCGTTCTCGAAGTCCTTGTACGACCACGCCTTGTGCGCGTCGACGCTGAGCACCTCGTAGGGCAGGTCGTTGGTGTAGCCCAGTTCCGCGCGCACGTAGTGGTTGATGCCCGCGGTGTAGGCGCCGGTGATCGCCGTCGCCGACGGGTCGTCCACGCTCAGCTCCCGGCCGTAGTCGGACTCCCAGCCGGTGAAGCGCCCGTCGAGCCTGCCGACCGTGCGGCGCGAGGGCCGCAGCAGCTCGGCGAAGAACCGCATGTGCTCGATGCGCAGGTCGACCCGGTCGATGTAGTCCTCGGTCAGCCCGGTCAGCTTCGCCACCCGGGTCACCGCGGCTGCCCGCTCCTGCGCGCTGAGCCTGGCGCCCTGCGCCAGCGCCCACGGGTAGTCCTTGGCGGCGAACTCCTCGGCCTCGGCCAGCACCTCCTGCAGCGGGCGCTTGCCGTGCAGGCCGTGGTAGTGGGCGATGGCCGCGTAGGTCGGCAGGAACAGCGCGTAGGGCAGGTCGTTGCCCTCCTGGAAGTTCAGCGTGCTGAAGTCCAGCACCGACGAGATCAGGATGAGCCCGTTGAGGTACATCCCGTGCCGCTGCTGCAGGTGCAGCGCCAGCCCGCCCGCGCGGGTGGTGCCGTAGGACTCCCCGGCGAGGAACTTCGGCGACAGCCAGCGGCCGTTGCGGGTCGTCCACAGCCGGATGACCTCGCCGACGCTCTCCAGGTCGCCGGTGAAGCCCAGGTGGTCCTGCGCGCCCTCGCCGTCGACCGGCCTGCTGTAGCCGGTGGACATCGGGTCGATGAACACCAGGTCGCTGTGCGCCAGCAGGGACTCGGCGTTGTCGACCAGCCCGTAGGGCGGGCCCACCGGGGCGCCCGCGTCGCCGCTGACGACCCGGCGCGGGCCGAGCACGCCCAGGTGCAGCCAGGTGCTCGACGAGCCGGGCCCGCCGTTGAACGCGAAGGTCACCGGGCGCGAGCCGGGGTCGGCGTCGTCGAGGGTGTAGGCGGTGAGGAACACCGACGCCTTGGGCACGTGCCCGGTGAACTTGCCGTCGGTGGTCACCTCCTGGCGCAGCACGATCCGGCCTGCCGTGGCCGTGTACCTCAGCTTCCGCCTGCCCGCCGACAGCACGTGGTGGGTGGTCACCAGGTCGTCGGTCGGCTCGGGGCGGGCGGCGTCCGCGGGCGTCGCCGCGGCGGTGTCGTCGGGGGCGTCGGTTGATGGCATGCCGCCGAGATTACGTGCTCGCCCCGGGGGTAGCTTCGGGATATGTCGATGGCCGAACTCGACCGGCAGGTCACCGGGTGCCGGGCCTGCCCGCGGCTGGTCGCCTGGCGCGAGGAGGTCGCGCGGGTCAAGCGGGCCGCCTTCCGGGACCAGACCTACTGGGGCCGCCCGGTGCCCGGCTTCGGCCCGGCCGACGCCAAGCTGGCCATCGTCGGCCTGGCCCCGGCCGCGCACGGCGCGAACCGCACCGGCCGCATGTTCACCGGGGACCGCTCCGGCGACGTGCTCTACGCCGCGATGCACGCCGTCGGCCTGGCCTCCCAGCCCACCGCGACGCACATCGGCGACGGCCTGACCCTCATCGGCACCCGCATCACCGCGCCGGTCAAGTGCGCCCCGCCCGCCAACAAGCCGACCCCGCAGGAGCGCGACACCTGCGGGACGTGGCTGACCAGGGAGCTGGCGCTGCTGCGCCCGACGCTGCGCGCGGTCGTCGTGCTCGGCGCGTTCGGCTGGCAGGCGCTGCTGCCGCTGCTCGGCGTCGCCTGGGCGGTGCCCGTGCCGCGGCCGAAGTTCGGCCACGCCGCGCGCTACACCCTGCCCGCGCGCGACGACGGCCCGCCGCTGGCGCTGTTCGGCTGCTACCACGTCAGCCAGCAGAACACCTTCACCGGAAAGCTGACCCCCGCGATGGTCGAGGAGGTGCTGGCGCTGGCCCGCGACGCCGCCGGTATCTGAGAATCAGTCAATTCAGCGCCGAAACAGTTCGACCGGTTGTGGGAATGGTGAGCACTGGACCGCTCCGCCGCGCTTGTGGCACCATCGCCAATGTGATGCGCGTGCGGGCCGGAATGGCATTGGGCCTGGCCGTGGTCGGCGTCTGGAGCGCAATTGCCGCAGTTCTGTCCGCACTGGCCGTGCACCGGCTCGGCGGCTTCGGCTGGCTGCCCTCCGTGCTGGTCGGCCTGGGCGCGGCGATGGCCGTCGGCGCCGCGGCCGAGCCGCTGGTGGCCATCCGCGTGCCCAGGGCCGCGTGCGTGCGGCGGCGGGCCGCGCCCCGGCGGACCCGGCCCGCGGCCCGCGCGCCGCGGGCCATGCCGCGCTCCCGGCCCTGATCAGCGCGCCCGCGTCCAGCGCGGGCCGGTCGGCTTGGCGACCAGGTGCGCGATCCGGTCTTCGAGGAAATCCTTGGTCTGGCTCGCGCTGAGCGCGACCTCGGCGGTGGCCGTCAGCCGCGCGCTGAACTCGTCGATGCGCGGCGAGCCGTCGCGGACGATGTAGTCCGCGCCCGCGTTCTCCACGTAGACGATCACCGAGCCGCCGTCGAGCAGCATGACCACGAACGGCCCCCACAGCCCCAGGTGCACGCCCGCGTCGTAGGGGATGACCCGGATGTCGATGTTGCGCTTGTCCGCCAGGTGCCGCAGGTGGCGCAGCTGCTCGCGCATGACCTGCGGGCCGCCGACCATGCGGTGCAGCGCGCCCTCGTCGATCAGGAAGGACAGCTCGGGGCCGGGGTCCTCGTGCAGGATGGCCTGCCGGTCGATGCGGGCGGCGATCAGCGCGTCGAGCTTCTCGCCCTCGTGCGCGGCGCCGAGCAGGGCGCGGGCGTAGCCGGGGGTCTGGAGCAGGCCGGGCACCAGGTACGGGTGCACGTGCCGGATGGCGGTCGCGGAATCCTCATAGGACAGCAGGGTCTGGTATTCCGGGCTGAGCACCTTGCGGTATTTGGCGTACCAGGACGGCCTGCGCGACTCCCTGGCCATGACCAGCAGCTGCTCGGACACGTCGTCGGCGGTGCCGTAGACGGCGAGCAGGGCCCTGGTGTCCGAGGTGGAGATGCCGACGGCGGCGTTCTCGATGCGCAGCAGCTTCGACAGCGACCAGTCGACCGCGCGCGCGGCCTCCGCCTGGGTGAGGCCGACGCGCTCGCGTTCGACACGGAGCGTGTCGCCGAGGCGCCTGCGCTGGACCTTGGGGTCGGGCTGCCTTCCACGGGCCATAGCTACCTCCGCTGAGTGGGGAGCGGATCTCAGCCTAACTGGTGATCATCCGTGCGGCTGAATGATTGACGGCGGGTGGCCATGTGGCCGTTCGCAACACGGCAGATCGCAACCTAGCACGCTGCGTGCCGGGATTTCACCTGGTAGTCGGGTCGGCGGGTGGCGTTCCCGATCGGGCGGTGCGCCTCGTGGCCGAAGTTGACGCTGCGTAGCCACTGTTCGCATGGGACATCCGGCGGATCATCCGCACCCGGGCAGCGGATTCTGCCTTTAAGTCGCACCCGGAATAATCGTCGCGTTATGGCTATCTCACCAAGATAGGGGGAGCGGTGTCCGCTGTCAGAAGCGAATGGCGACGGAGCAGGCGCAGCGTGAATAACGACTGCGTCGAGCTGCGCGCCGCCGCGGGCCGGGTCCGCATACGCGACTCGAAGAATCCCGGCCAAATTCTGGACATTTCCCCGGACGTCGGCGCCTGCTTCGTCGCCTTCGTCAAGGCGGCAGCCGAGTCCTGAGCGCGACCCGCGCACCGCCGTCGGCGTGGCATGCTGCCTGCCATGCCGGCATCCCAGCGCACCCTGGCGTGGTCGCCCCGCGCCCGAGTCGCGCTCGCCGTCGCCGCGCTGCTGGTGGTCGCCCTGGCCGCCGCGCGCGGCGGGTCGGCGATCCCGGTCGAGCCGGACGCGCCCTGGTTCGCCGAGCGCCCCGACCGCCCGCCGCAGGCGGGGGAGGCGGGCGCGGCGCCGGGGGACGGGTCGGTGCTCGACCTGATCGGCGGCGTGGGCGTCGGCCTGCTGCTCGCCGCGGTCGGCGTTCTCGCCCTGATCGGGGCGGCGGGTGTGCTGGTCTCCTTCGGCCTGCGCGGGCGCCGCCGTCGCCGCCGCGCGTCCACGCCCGTGCGCGCGGTCGAGGCGGCGGGCGAGGATGCCGCCCAGGCCATCCGGACGGCGGTGCGCGCGGGGATGGCCGAGGTGGCCGAGCGCGCCGCGGGGCCGCCCGGGGACGCGGTGATCGCGGCCTGGGTGGCCCTGGAGCGGGCGGCCGCGTCCTGCGGCACCCGCCGCGACCCGGCCGAGACGCCCTCGGAGTTCACCGCGCGCGTGCTGGCCGACCACGCCGTCGACCCGGCCGCGCTGGCGGACCTGCGCACGCGCTACCACCGCGCCCGCTTCGCAGGCGAGGTGAGCGGCGCCGACGTGGCCGCCGCGCGCACGGCCTTGGCGCGCATCGAGGAAACGCTGGTATGAGCCCGGTGCGCGTGGTGGTCGTCGCGGTCCTGGCCGGGGTCGCCGTCGGGGTGTTCGCCGCCTGGCCCGGCCGGGTGCCGGTGTTCTGGGCGGTCGCGCTGGCCGTCCCGGCCGCGGCGCTGGCCGCCCTGGGCGCGCGGCTGTCCGGGCCGCTGGAGCCACTGTGGACACCGGTGCCGGACGTGCCGACCGCCGCGGCGGAACTCCAGGCGGCCACGCTGACCGGCAGGCTCGCCGAGGCCGCCGCCGACCCCGACCGGTTCCGCTCCCGCGTGCAGCCGCGGCTGCGCGGGCTGGTGCTGGCCAGCCTGCGCGCGCGGTGGCCCGATCTGTCCGATGTGGACGATCCGCGGGTCAGGTCCCTGCTGGGCCCCGAGCACGACCTGCTCGTGGCCGACACGCCGCCCACGCCGCACCGGCTGGCGGCGCTGCTCGATCGACTGGAGGAAGCGTGACCCCGTCCAGCGTGGACATCCTGCGCATCGCCGAGACCGGGGCGCGGGTGCGCGCCGCGGTGGGCGCGGTCGTGGTCGGCCGGGAGCGCACCGTGCGCCTGGCGCTGGCCGCCGTGCTCGCGGGCGGGCACGTGCTGCTGGAGGACGTGCCCGGCCTGGGCAAGACGCTGCTGGCCCGCGGCATCGCCGCCGCGCTCGGCCTGGACTTCGCGCGCGTGCAGTGCACGCCCGACCAGCAGCCCGCCGACCTCACCGGCTCGTTCCTGTTCGACCCGGTGGAGCGGGAGTTCACCTTCCGCGCCGGCCCGGTGTTCACCGGCCTGCTGCTCGCCGACGAGATCAACCGCACCCCGCCGAAGACGCAGTCGGCGCTGCTGGAGGCCATGCAGGAGCGGCAGGTCACCGTCGAGGGCCGCACCTTCCCGCTGCCGCGCCCGTTCCACGTGCTGGCCACGGCCAACCCGGTGGAGTACGAGGGCACCTACCCGCTGCCCGAGGCCCAGCTCGACCGCTTCCTCCTGCGCCTGGACATCGGCTACCCGCCCGCCGACGAGGAGGTCGAGGTGCTGCGCCGCAGGCTGGCCCGCCAGACCGAGGACGCCGCCGTCGCCCGCGTCATCGACACCGAGGCCCTGCTGGACCTGCAGAAGGGCGTCGAGCAGGTCCCGGTCGACGACGACGTCCTGCGCTACTGCGTCGACCTGACCCGCGCGACCCGCCAGCATCCGGCGGTGGAGGTCGGCGCGTCGCCGCGCGGCTCGCAGGCCCTCGTGCTGGTCGCCCGCGCCCTCGCCGTCCTCGACGGCCGCGGCTACGTGCTCCCCGAGGACGTCAAGGAGTGCGCCGTCCCCGCCCTCGCCCACCGGCTGACCCTGCGCGCCGAGACGTGGAGCACCGGCACGACCGCCGTCCAGGTGGTCACCGACCTGCTCGCCTCGGTCCCCGGCCCGGCCACCACCCGCTGAGGCCCCGGTGACCACCAGCGGCGGGCGAACCGCGACACCGGCCGGGGGCGGGCTGTGAGCAACCGGGTCCTGGAGTGGGTGCGGGCCCGGCAGGCGGTCCGGGGCAGCGGGTGGCGCGGGACCGACGCCCTGTTCCGCGGGGCCGTGGGCGGGGTCGGGCTGGTGGCGGCGGGCGTCGTCGCGCACCGGGTCGACCTCGTGCTGGTGGGGGCTCCGCTGCTGATCGGGACCGTGCTGGCGCTCGTGGTGCCGGTCGGGCGGGTGCCGGAGGTGCGGGCCGGGCGGGTGCCGCGCACGGTCGACTCCGGGGGAACCGGGGATCTCGCCGTCACCGCGGACTGCGACCCCGGCGTCGAGTTCATCGCCGTGCGGCTGCCCGGTCCGCAGGACACCGGGCCGGGTCCGGTGCACCTGCTGCCGCGCGCGCCGCACTACGCCTCCCGGCTGCGCTGGGACGCCTGGGGCGAGGGCGTCGACCTGCGGCCGGACCACCTCGCCGCCGGGCGGGACGCGCTGCTGATCTCCGGGCCGGTGACCGGGCCGGAGGGGCGGCGGACCGTGCTGCCGACCGCCGAGCCGCAGCCGCCGGGGCCGCTGCCGCCGCGGGTCGCCGGGCTGGTCGGGGTGCACCGCGCCCCGCGCCCGGGCGACGGGACCGAGCTGCGCGCCGTGCGCCCCTTCCAGCCCGGGGACCGGGTGCGCCGCATCGACTGGCGGGTCACGCTGCGGGCGGGCGCGGCGACCGGGCTGCCGATGGGCGCCCTGCACGTGCGCGAGCGGCACGCCGAGGCCGACGCCGACCTGCTCTTCGCCATCGACTCCCGGGTCGACGTCGGGGCCGAGGTCGTCGACTGGTCGACCGGCCCGGCGGGCGTGCGCCCGGGCGGCAGCCTCGACACCGCCGTGCGCACCGTCGTCGGCCTGGCCACCGGCTACCTGCGCCAAGGCGACCGCGTGGGGCTGGTCGACCTCGGCCGCCCGCAGCTCGGCCTGCCCCCGGGCGTCGGCCACCGGCAGCTGCTGCGCATCCGCCACCAGCTCGTCGCCTGCGCCCGGTCCGCGGGCTGGGCGCCGCGCCCGGTCCTGCGCGGGGTCCCCGCCGGGGCGGTCGTCGTCGTGCTGACCCCGCTGCTGGACGACGCCATCGTCGACTGCGTGGTCCGGGCCGCCCGGCACGGCACCGCGGTCATCTGCGTCGACGTCCTCCCCCGGCCGCTGGTCGCCGACCCGGGCACCGAGTGGGGCGAGGTCGTGCGCCGGATCATCGAGGTCGAGCACCAGGCCCGCCGGACCGCGCTGGCCGCCCAGGGCGTCCCGGTCACCGACAACCCGGCCGAGGCGCTGCGCCGGATCAGGAGGCGCAGATGAGCGACGCCCTCGACGTCGGCAGGCGCTTCTCCGCGCTGTGGCTGCGCGCCGCGATCGGCGTCGCCGCGGCCGGCATCGTCGCCGACCTGGTCATCGCGGGCACGCCCGGCTTCACCCGCTGGCTGGGCGCGGTGCTGGCGGTGCTGTGCGTGCTGCTGCCCGCATCGCCGGTGGCGCTGGTGCTGATCGCGCTGGCCGCGTGCGCGGTGGCGTTCAGCGCGCCCGCGCCGCTGTCGCCCGCGCTGCTGGCGCTGATCCCGCTGACCCACGCCCTGCACCTGGCCTCCGGCCTGGCCGCCGTGCTGCCCCGGGGCGCCCGGGTGCACGGCGCGGCGCTGGTCGCGCCGCTGCGCAGGGCGGCGGCGATCCAATGCGGTGCGGGTCTCATTGTGATAGCCGCGACTTTTCTCCCGACCGGCCCGACACCGCCCGCTGTGGAATTCGCCGCATTGCTCTCCACTGCCGGGATGGCCCTGGCGGTGATTCTTCTTGAACGATCCCGCAGGTGACGGCGATCCCCGTCACACCTGCGGAAACACCGCGCGCGACCCCCGTCACACCAACGTGGGGGCGCCTCGCGGGGCGCCTTAACCAGTGCCACCATTGCAGGTATGGCGCGAACTAAGTCGGAGCCGACCCGAATCCTGATCCTCGGTGGCGGTTATGTCGGGCTTTACACGGCGCTGGGGCTCCAGCGCAAGCTGCGCTCCGGCGAGGCGTCGGTGACCGTGGTCGACCCGCAGCCGCACATGACCTACCAGCCGTTCCTGCCCGAGGCCGCCGCAGGCGCCATCGAGCCGCGGCACGTCGTGGTCCCGCTGCGCCGCACGCTCAAGCGCTGCCACGTGATCACCGCCCGCGCCAACAAGATCGAGCACGCCCGCAAGGTCGTCACCATCGAGGCCCCCGACGGCCACCTCGAGGAGCTGGGCTACGACATCCTCGTCGTCGCCCTGGGCTCGGTGGCCCGGCTGCTGCCCATCCCCGGCCTGGCCGAGTGCGGCGTCGCCTTCAAGACCATCGGCGAGGCGATCTACCTGCGCAACCACGTGCTGACCAAACTGGATCAGGCCGACAGCACGCTCGACCCCGACCTGCGCCGCAAGCTGCTGACCTTCACCTTCGTCGGCGGCGGGTTCGCGGGCATCGAGGCCCTGGGCGAGCTGGAGGACATGGCCCGCTTCGCCACCCAGTACTACAAGAACATCTCGCCCGAGGACCTGCGCTTCGTGCTCGTCGAGGCGGCCGGGCGCGTGCTGCCCGAGGTGCGCGAGAGCCTGGGCGTCTACACCGTGATGCAGCTGGAGAAGCGCGGCATCGAGGTGTACCTGTCCACACTCGCCAAGTCGTTCGAGAACGGGCACGTGGTGCTCTCCGACGGCACCGAGTTCGACAGCGACACCATCGTGTGGACGGCGGGCGTCAAGTCCAACCCGGTGCTGGCCAGCTCCGACCTCCCGCTGACCAAGCAGGGCAGGCTGCGCGCCAGCGCGTCGATGCGGGTCGAGGGCCTGACCGACGCCTGGACCGCGGGCGACTGCGCCGCGGTGCCGGACCTCTCGCGCACCCCCGACGACCCGACGGCCATCTGCGCGCCCAACGCCCAGAACGCCGTGCGGCAGGCCCGCCTGCTGGCCAAGAACATCGTCAAGGCGATGCGCGGCGGCGAGCCGCGGGACTACTACCACAAGAACCTCGGCTCGGTCGCCAGCCTCGGGCTGCACAAGGGCGTCGGCGACGTCATGAACATCAAGGCCAAGGGGTTCATCGCCTGGTCGATGCACCGCGCGTACCATGTGAAGGCCATGCCGACGTTCAACCGCAAGGCCAGGATCACGCTGGACTGGTTAGCTGGCGGCCTTTTCCGGCGCGAGGTGATCTCGATGGGGCAGATCAACGACCCCAAGGCGGAGTTCGCTCGGGTGTCCAAGGGCTGACGGCAAACGGCTCAAAGCGACTGGGCCAGCCGGAGGGAAACCGCGGAAACCTATCCCGAGCTGCGCCTTCGCGCCTTAGGCTGCGGCTGCCCCCGTAGCCCAACAGGCAGAGGCAGCCCCCTTAAAAGGGGTGGAGTGCCGGTTCGAATCCGGTCGGGGGCACCATGACAGGCAGTGATCCGGTGGCTACGCAACGGTTTCCGCCACCGGATCGCCTGTCCGGAGTGGATGCGCCTACCACCGCTGATCTGCCGCGGTCAACGGCCTGACGGCCGCTCGCCGGGGGCCGATCGGCGCAACGGCGCAAACCGACCTGTTGGTCCTTTTCGGAACCGGGGGATCGGCTCGGCGGCAACCCACCACTGTCCTCAGTGGATGCGCAACCGGCAACCGGACCGGCACTCTAAGCTGCCGGGGTGGCGGAATACCGGATCGACGACCTGGCCCGCGCGGCGGGCACCTCGGTGCGCAACGTGCGCGTGTACCAGGACCGGGAGCTGCTGCCGCCGCCCGCGCGCCGCGGCCGCGCCGCGATCTACGGCGACGCGCACCTGTCCCGGCTGCGGCTGATCCTGGCCATGCTGGAGCGCGGCTACGCCTTCGCCCAGATCAAGGAGATGCTCGACGCCTGGCAGGCGGGCCACTCGCTGGCCGACGTGCTCGGCCTGGAGGAGGCGACCGGCGCGGCGTGGTCGCACGAGCAGCCCGCCGTCGTGCGCATGGCCGACCTGGTGCGCATGTTCGGCGGCCAGATCACCCCGGCCACCGTCCGCCGCGCCGTCGAGCTGCACGTGCTGGAGCGCCACGGCGCGCACTTCGTCGCCCCCAGCCCCAAGCTGCTGGAGGCGGGCCGCGAGCTGGTCAACCTCGGCGTCCCGCTGGCCGAGGCGCTGCGGCTGGCCGCCGAGTTGCAGAGCGAGACCGACCGGATCACCGCGCTGCTGGTCGGCATGGTCCGCCAGTACGTGCTGGACCCGAAGGGCCCGGACTGGCTGCCCAGCGGCGACGAGCTGCCGCACTACGCCGACGTCATCTCCCGGCTGCACCCGCTGGTCATGTCCGCCCTCTCGGCCGCGGTCGACCGCTCCGCGCAGCGGGTGATCCCGCAGATCATGGGCGACCGGCTGATCGCGATGGTGGCCAAGGCCAAGCGGGACGCGGGCCGGGTTGAATGATGACAATGGCCGTTGTAACGTTCGCCGGGAACGCCGACATCACCCCTGGGCGGTGACCCGACGCCGAGGAGCCGCCGATGGCCACCGATCCGCTGCCGTTCCCCCAGCGCAACCTCGTGGTCCGCAGGCGCGTCGTGCGCTCCGGCGACGTCGACCTCGCGGTCTTCGAGCAGGGTGACCCCGACGCCCCGACCGTGCTGCTGGTCCACGGCTACCCCGACACGCACCGGATGTGGGACGGCGTCGCCGAGCGGCTGGCCGACGACTTCCACGTGGTGCGCTACGACGTGCGCGGCGCGGGCGAGTCCGACGCCCCCCGCGGGCGCGCGGCGTACCGGACCGAGCGGCTGGCCGAGGACCTCTTCGCCGTCCTCGACGCCGTGGCGGGCGGCCCCGCCCACGTCGTGGCGCACGACTGGGGCTCCATCCAGGCGTGGGAGGCCGTGACCGACCCCGCCGCCCCCGGCCTGATCGCCTCCTACACCTCCATCTCCGGCCCGTGCCTCGACCACGCCGCGCACTGGATGCGCCGCAGGCTGGCCCGCCCGACCCCCGCCAACCTGCGCGCGGTGTTCAACCAGCTCACCAACTCCTGGTACATCTACCTCTTCCACGTGCCCGTGCTGCCTGCGCTGGCCTGGCGCACGGTGATCGGGCGGCGGTGGGGCGCGCTGCTGGCCGCGACCGAGGGCGTGCCGCCCACCCCCGGCCACCCGGCCCCGACCATCGCCGCCGACGGCGCCCGCGGGGTGCGGTTGTACCGGGCGAACATGCTGACCCGCATGCGCAGGCCCCGCCCGCGCCCCGCGGAGGTCCCGGTGCAGGTGCTCATCCCCACCCGGGACCGGTTCGTCTCCCCGGCGCTGGCCGAGGACCTCGAACGCTGGGTCGGGCGGCTGTGGCGGCGGCGGATCGAGGCCGGGCACTGGGCGCCGGTGTCGCATCCGGGCGTGGTGGCCAGGATGGTCGCCGAGTTCGCCGACCACGTGGGCGGGCAGCCGTCGACGCGGGGGTTGCAGCGGGCCAGGGCGGGCGTCACCGGGTTCACCGGGCAGCTCGTCGTGGTCACCGGGGCGGGCAGCGGGATCGGCAGGGCCACCGCGCAAGCGTTTGCCGCGCTGGGGGCCGAGGTCGTCGTGGCCGATGTCGACGCCGCGGCGGCGCAGCGGACCGCGGCCGAGATCGGGCCTGCGGCCTACCCGCACGCGGTCGACGTCGCCGACGCCGCGGCCATGGCCCGCCTCGCCGAGGAGGTGACCGCCGAGCACGGCGTGCCCGACGTGGTGGTCAACAACGCGGGCATCGGGATGGCGGGCAGCTTCCTCGACACCACCCCGGACGACTGGCGGCGGGTGCTCGACGTGAACCTGATGGGCGTCGTGCACGGCTGCCGGGCCTTCGGCGCGCTGATGGCCGAGTCCGGCGAGGGCGGGCACATCGTCAACATCGCCTCCGCCGCCGCGTACACCCCGAGCCGCGCGCTGTCGGCGTATGCGTCGAGCAAGGCCGCGGTGCTGATGCTGTCGGACTGCCTGCGGGCGGAGCTGGCCGACCGGGGCGTCGCCGTGACGGCCGTGTGCCCGGGGATCGTCGCCACGGACATCACCAACACCACGACGTTCGTGGGCGTGGCCGACCAGGACCGCATGCGCCGCAAGGCCACCGCGGCCTACGCGCGCCGCGGCTACGGCCCGGAGAAGGTCGCCGCGGAGATCGTGCGCGCGGTGCGCGAGCGCATCCCCGTGCTGCCGGTGACCCCGGAGGCCCGCGCGGCCCGGCTGGCCGCCCGCTTCGCCCCCGGCCTGCTGCGCCGGTTCGCCCGCGCCCGCGTGTTCGGCCCGTGACGGAAAAGAGGGAGCCATCGTGGAGATCGAGGTCAGCTACGAGCGCCGGGGTTCCGGGGAACCGCTGGTGCTGCTGCACGGCATCGGCCACCGCTGGCAGGCGTGGGAACCGGTCATCGACCGGCTCGCCGCCCACCACGACGTGATCGCGCTGGACCTGTTCGGGTTCGGCGCCTCCCCGATGCTGACCGGGCCGTACACGGTGCCGGGGGCGATCGATGCGCTGGTCGAGGTGTTCGGCAGGCTGGGGATCGACCGGCCGCACGTCGCGGGGAACTCCCTGGGCGGGATGCTCGCCATCGAACTGGCTGCCCGCGACCTCGTGCGCTCGGCGACGGCGCTGTCGCCCGCGGGCTTCTGGACCGCGCGGGACCGGGCGTGGGCCATCCGGGTGCTCAGCGGGATCCGGTTGACAGCGCGGCTGAAGCCCTCGGTGCAGAAGGTGGTCTTCGGGAATCGCTTTGCGCGGGCGGTGGGTGGGAGTCTGCTGTTCGGGCGGCCGTCGTGGTTGACGGCTGAGGTGATGCTGGCTGATATGGCGGCGATGGCTGCTGCGCCTGGGTTCGACGCGGTGATCGCGTCTGGGGGGCGGGACTACTTCTACCTGGGGCCGGAGCCTGCGGTGCCGGTGACGGTGGCGTGGGGGAGTCGGGATCGGATTCTGTGGCCGCGGCAGGCTCGGCGGTGTGCTGAGGTGTTGCCGTCGGCTCGGCATGTGTCGTTGCCGGGGTGCGGGCATGTGCCGATGGGGGATGATCCTGAGGCGGTGGCTTCGGTGATCCTTCGCAACTGTGCGGCTGCGGTAGCGGTCTGAGGGCTGTTGCGCTTCGCAAAGAAGGCGGGTTGCGTGGGTGGTATTGTGGTTGCGCGGCTTGGTGGGTGGTCCACCAGGCGGCCGACGAACTCCAGCACACCCATCGCCCGATCCCCCTTCCGGTTGCGCGGCTTGGTGGGTGGGTCCGATGGGGTGAACTCGCATTCGCGGGGACCCCTAAGCGAAACGCCGCTGGGCGTGAAGAGCGGCGATGCGGGCGAAGCCCGTTCACGCCCTGGCCAGTTTAGCGGC
>NZ_JBSGHB010000030.1:0-20749 GCF_053604195.1 Actinokineospora sp. NPDC004072
CGCCCGCCTTCACCGCCTTCACGCCCAAGCGGCGTTTCGCTTAGGGGTCCCCGCGAATGCGAGTTCACCCCATCGGACCCACCCACCAAGCCGCGCGCCGCCCCTATGGCTCCGCGCCAACCCAATGGGCCGGTGCAGGAAGCACCACTCCGGACAAGGACTGAACGGCGACGGGAGTGCACCCCCCGATTCAACCCTGTCTGGAGTGGGTACTCCACCTGCGCACCCAAGGAGGCAGGCGTGAACAAAGACGAACACGGAACGATGCCCTCGGACATCTCCGGCGATTTGTCCGTATTCGACCGCTTCGCAACCGTAGTCGGCAACCTCGTCTCACGCGCCTGGTTCTTCGTCTTCTGCGTGTTGCTGGTTCTCGTCTGGGCTCCTTCGATCCTGGTGCTCGACACCATCGACACCTGGCAGCTGATCATCAACACCGTGACGACCATCGTGACGTTCCTGCTGGTCGCGCTCCTGCAGAACACCCAGAAGCGGTCCGACGACGCGATTCAGCACAAGCTGAACGCCATCGCCGACGGCCTCTCCGATGTGATGGCGCACCTGGCCAAGGACGAGCCCGGGCTCAAGCGGGACCTCGACGAGCTGCGGAAGGCCGTGGGGCTCGAAGACCGGGAGAGCGCGGCCTGAGCCGGGGTCACGGCTTGGGGTCCAGGTCGGCCGGGTCGTAGCGGCAGGCGGGGTCCCAGAGGAGGAAGGACGGGGCGCCCACCGACTTCGCGGCGTCGATCTGGGCGCGGATCTCCTTCGGGCCGTAGTTCACCGCGAGGCTGAACGCCTGGAGCCAGGGGATGATCTCGCTGCCGGTGCCCTTGACCTTCTGCACGAAGTCGCCCACCGAGCGGGCGGTGATGTCGTAGGGCTGGCTCTCCGGGCGGGCGACGCCGTACTCGCCGGGGCCCCAGTGCGACGGGTAGACCATCGGCGAGATGTAGTCGGCGTACTCGGCCATCCCGGGGATGTTCTGGGCGACCGGGCCGGGGCGGGTGGCGGCGATGCCGAAGACGGAGACGCCGAGGAAGGCGCCGTGCTTGCGGACCGCGTCGCGGCTCTTGGCGACGAAGTCGACGATCGCGTCCTCGGGGGAGCCCTTGAGGCCGGGCAGCTTCATCCGCTCGAACGCGCCCTCGGGCCTGCGGATGTAGTCGTAGAGGATGTCGTCGAAGCCCAGGCCTGCCGCTTCCTCGGCCAGCTGGACGTTGTAGGCGATGACGTCGGGGTGGGCGAAGTTGGTGAACGAGTACTGCCCGTACGAGCTGGCCCACGGGGTGCCGCCTGCGGTCTGGATCACCCGGTCGCGCTTGCCCGACTCCCAGGACGCGCGGGCCAGGATCGGGTCGCGGAAGGCGACCAGGCGGCCGACCACGCGCACGCCCATCTTGTGCAGCTCGTCGGTGGCGGCCCGGGCGTCGTAGTAGTCGCGGGTCGAGCCGATCTCCTTGGCCAGCGGGACTTGGGACTGGTAGCCGATCTCGCCGCTCTCGTCCTTGATGTCCAGCTGCACGGTGTCGATGCGGCCTTCCCTGGCCATCTGCAGCACCGGGTCGCGCAGCGGCTTGGACGCCCAGCCCGCCGCGGACATGTGCACCGCGCGCATGCCCGGGTGGCGGGTCTCGACGCTGAACTTCTGCTCGGTGCGGTTGCCCGCCGCGTCCTGGGCCTCGAACCGGACCGTCGCCGCAGTCGGCAGGGTCACGGCGAAGTGGCCGTCGGGGCCCAGCTCCACCGGCTTGCCGTCCATCGACAGCGCCGACGCGCCCTCGGCCGTGCCCCGGACCTCGACCGGCTGGCGCAGGTCGGTCACCGCGTCGGCGCTGACCGACAGCTTCGGCGGCGTCCCGTCGACGGTGAACCGCCTGCTCACCTCGTCGTCGGGCAGCAGCGGCACCGAACCGGGGGCCTTGGCCACCAGCGTGTGCTCGCCCTCGGGCAGCTCCGACCCGGCCAGCACCAGGCGGTTGCCGTCCGCCTTGGCCTGGACCGGCCTGCCGTCGAGGAACAGCTGCACCTCGCCCGGGTTGGTGCCCTCGGGCACGGTCACGGCGAGCTGGCGCGCGGCGCCGGTGGTCATCACCGCGCCGTCCTCCATGCCCATCACGACCGGGTCGGCCGAGAGCGCGCGGACGGTCAGCGGGGTGATGACGGCCAGCGCCACCACGACGACCGCACCCACGACCACGGCGGTCCGGCGGCTATTCTTTTGAGATCGCATAAGCGTCCCTCCCGACCATGTCATACCGCTGGGACGTATCCGCCACCGAGTCGATTAACCAAATCCCACACCTTCGTGTCGCCCCGTTGCGCGAGCGGTATGGCGCGGCTGACCGTGGAGCGGTGACTGGTATGCGTGTGGGAGCGCTGACCGCGATCTTTGTCCTGGCAGGCGGGTGCAGCGGCGGAACCGCGCCGCCCGCGGCCGAACCGGCAGCTCAACCGGCTGCCGCCACCTCGCCGACCACCTCGGCCGCACCGGATCCCGCGGCCGTGAAGGCGAATGAGCTGGGCGATGTTCCGGTGTTGATGTACCACCGGATCATCGACAAAGCGACGACCGTGTACGACCGCACACCCGCGGATTTCCGGGCGGAGCTGGTGCGGTTGGCGCGGGAGAAGTATGTGACGATCACAACCGCCCAGCTGGTGAAGGCCGAAATTGATATTCCGGCCGGAACGCACCCGGTCGTGCTGACCTTCGACGACGGCCATCCGTCGCAGTTCGCGTTGACGGCCGCGGGGGAGCCGGTCCCGGGAACCGCGGTGGCGATCCTGCGGGAAGTCGCCGCCGAGTACCCGGAGTTCCGCGGGGTCGCAAGCTTCTACGTGAACGGCGACCCGTTCGAGGACCCGGGCGGGAAGCGGACGCTGCCGTGGCTGGCCTCGCACGGGATGGAGGTCGGGAACCACACGCTGACGCATCTGAACCTGGGGTCGGCGTCGGCTGAGGCGGCGCAGCGGGACATCGCTCGGGGGGATGCTGCTATTCGAGCTGCCGGGGCGACCGCTGAAACGATCTCCCTGCCGTTCGGGATCCATCCGGATCGGAAGGAGTTGGCGTTGCGGGGGGCGGCGGATGGGGTGTCTTACCGGTATGTGGGGGCGTTGTTGGTGGGGGCGAATCCGGCGCCATCGCCGTTCTCGGCGTCGTTTGATCCGTTGGGGATTCCGCGGATTCGGTCGCAGGGGAGGGGTGGGGAGGAGGCTGAGTTCGGGTCTGCTGTGTGGTTGGACAAGGTGAAGGGGACGGTTTATACGTCTGATGGGGTGGTGGGGAAGGTTTCTTATCCTGCTGGTGGGGGTGGGGAAGTGGGGGAGAGGTTTGCTGGGGTGGCTGTGGGGTATTGAGCTGGGTCGGCTCGCTTAGGGGTGGGGGTCGGCTCGCCGCTGCGCGGCGTTGCGCCGGAGTAAGAGCGCCCTCGCCGGGCGGGCAGGTCTCCGGGATGGTGGCCGGACTTGCCTGCCATCCCGTCGACCTCCCGGAGGGTTACCACACCCAGGGCGGGGGTGCGGAGCTTTGTTGATCGCGGTTGAGGTCCCTGGGGGACCTCAACCTGCAAGTTTCTGATTCGTTGAGGGCCGCACCCCCGCCCTGGCCGTGGTAAGGCTGCGCCAGGTCGACGGGATGGCAGGCAAGCCCTGCTTTGGGGGGTTGCCGGTGGGGTGACGTGCGTGTCAGCGAGACCATCGCCACCACTTGGCCGCGACCACTTGGCCGCCATCCCTCCCACCGTCACCTCTCGGCTCCTATCTCCTTCGCCGCGGCCTCTCGGCCGCCACCCCTCCACCGTCATCCCCTGGTTCCCGTCCCCTTGGCCGCCACGGCTCCCACCTCCTTCGCCGTCACCCCTCGCCTCATCTCCCTCGCCGCCACCCTCGACCCCATCCCCTCCACCGGCACCCCCTGGCTCCCGCCCCCTTCGTCCGCCACGGCTCCGCCCTTCGCCACCATCTCTTGGTGCCATGCCTCCACCGCCTCCCCTCGGCACCTCATCCCCTTCGCCACCGCCTCTTGGCTCCCATTCCTCCACCGGCACCCCTTGGCCCCCATCCCCCTGACCACCACCCCCAGCTCCCATCCCTCCACCACCCCCCTGGCTCCCATCTCCTGCGCCACCGCCTCTCTGCTCCCATCGCTCCACCGGCACCCCTTGGCCCCCATCCCCCTCACCACCCACCCCCAGCCCCCACCCCCCTCCACCATCCCCTCACCCCCCTCCCAACCGGATCGGTTGGGATGCCTACCGGATCGGTTGGTAGGGTGGTGGGGTGGCGCGTGATAGTGGCAGTGGTGGTGGGCTTCGGCGGCTGGTTGAGGATTCGATTCTTGATCGGGCGGCGGGGTTGTTTGCTCGGCATGGGTTTGAGCAGACTTCGGTGAAGGTTGTTGCTGATGCGGTGGGGTTGTCGAAGGCGGGGTTGTTGCATCATTTTCCCACTAAGGAAGCGCTCTACAATGCGGCGCTTCGGGTGGGGGATGCGCAAGGGGAGTGGGTTGTTGAGCAGGTGGCCGGGTTGCCGGTGGGGGGTGTTCGGGATCGGCGGGCGGTGGAGTTGTTGACGGATATTGCGTTGGAGCGGCCGGGGTTGGTTGCTCTGGCGTTCCGGTCGGTGGTGGGGGCTGGGGAGGAAGTCGGGCGGCACGATTTGTTCGTGTCGGAGGTGTTCGGGGTGGAGCCGGGGGATACCGAGCGGGTTGTTCGGGTGATCGGGGCGCTGAGTGCGCTTGCCGTGTTGAGTTTGGCCGCCAATGAGCGGGGGGAGAAGACCGCGTGGCGGCCGTTGATAATCGGGACTTGCCTCGATGCGTTGGGGTCCCGTGACGACCGGGTGAAGGGCTGATCTGTGGCACGTCTGTTGTACCGGCTGGGGATTGCCGCGCAGCGGCGGAAGTTAGCCGTCGTCCTGCTGTGGCTGGTCGTCCTGGTCGGGTCGGGGGTCGGTGCGCTGACGCTGGCCGGGACGATGTCGAACTCCTTCGCCATCCCGGGGCAGGAGTCGACCGCGGCGCTGGAGACGATCAAGGCGGAGTTCGACTCCGGTGGGGCCAAGGCGCGGGTGGTGGTGCGAGCCGCCGAGGGGCGGACGCTCACCGAGGACCCGCGGGCCGTCGCCGGGCTGGTGGCGGAGCTGGGCCGGGTGCCCGGGGTCGTGGGGGCCAGCAACCCCTTCGACCCGGCCGCGCCCGCGGTGAACGCCCAGCAGGACACCGCCTACAGCACCGTGGCCTTCTCCGCCGGGGTCGGGGAGGTGACCGAGGAGCAGCGGGCCGCGCTGATGGAGGTCGTGGACCGCGCGCGGGCCGGTGGGCTCACCGTCGAGGTGACCGGGGAGGCGATGCAGGTCGCCCCGCACATCGGTGGGGTCACCGAGGCCGTCGGCGTCGTCGTGGCGCTGGTGATCCTCGCGCTGACCTACGGGTCGCTGGTCGCCGCCGGGATGAACCTGCTGACCGCGGGCGTCGGGGTGGGGATCGGGGTGCTGGGCATCACGATCGCCACCGGGTTCATGGACCTGCAATCCACGACCACCGCGCTCGCGGGCATGCTCGGCCTGGCCGTCGGCATCGACTACGCGCTGTTCATCATCAACCGGTACCGGCAGGAGCTGCGGCAGGGCGCGGACGTGCCGACCGCCATCGGCGTCGCGGTCGGGACGGCGGGCTCCGCCGTGGTCACCGCGGGCATCACGGTGATCATCGCCCTGGTCGGGCTGGTCGTGGTGGGCATCCCGTTCCTCAGCCAGATGGGCCTGGCCGCCGCGGCGACCATCGTCGTGGCCGTGCTCGTCGCGGTCACGCTGGTGCCCGCGGTGCTCGGGTTCCTCGGGCGCAAGGCGCTGCCGCGCAAGGAGCGCCCCGTCCGCGGGTTCCACGCGGGCTGGGTCGGCGGGGTCACCCGCCGGCGGGTCGCGGCGCTGCTGCTGGCGATCATCGGCTTGGGCGTGGTCGCCGTGCCGGTGACGGCCATGCGGACCACGCTGGTCCCGGCCCCGCCCGCCGACAGCACCCAGGCCCGGGCCGAGGCGCTGCTCGCCGAGGGCTTCGGGCCGGGGGTCAACGGGCCGCTGGTCATCCTGTTCGAGGGCGATGACGCCGTGCAGACCGCCAACGCGGCCGTCGCGGGGATCGACGCCATCGACGACACCGCCGTGGTCACCCCCGGCATCCCCAACCGGGACGGGACCAAGGCGATGGTCACCGTCCTGCCCGAGTCCGGGCCGACCAGCGAGGCGACCGAGCGGCTCGTCGCCGACCTGCGCGACCACCTCGACGGGGTGGACGCCTCGGTCACCGGGGCCACCGCGGTCAGCGTGGACGTCGCCACCTCCCTCGACGACGCCCTGCCGGTCTACCTCGTGCTGGTCGTCGGCCTGGCGCTGGTGCTGCTCGTGCTCGTGTTCCGGTCGCTGCTGGTGCCGCTGGTCGGCGTGCTCGGCTTCCTGCTGACCGTCGGTGCGTCGCTGGGCGCCACCGTCGCGGTGTTCCAGTGGGGCTGGCTGGCCGACGCGGTGAACCTCGACAGCACCGGCCCGCTGATCAGCCTCACCCCGATCCTGGTGATCGGCATCCTGTTCGGGCTGGCGATGGACTACCAGATCTTCCTGGTGTCGCGCATGCACGAGGCCCACCACCGCGGCGCGGCGGCCCGCGACGCCATCGGCATCGGGTTCCGGCAGGCCGCGCCGGTCGTGGTCGCCGCGGCGCTGATCATGTTCGCGGTGTTCGCGGGCTTCGTCCCCGCGGGCGAGCCCGCGATCAAGTCCATCGCCTTCGCCCTGGCCGTCGGCATCCTCGCCGACGCCTTCGTGGTGCGGATGGTGCTCGTCCCCGCGGCCCTGGCGCTGCTCGGCGAGCGCGCGTGGTGGCTGCCCAGGTGGCTGCGCTGGCTGCCGACCCTGGACGTGGAGGGGACCGCGCTCACCGAGCGCCCCGCCGCCGAGCGGGTCGGAGCGGCGGTGTAGCTCAGAGCAGCTTGCCCACCTGGTCGACGATGGTGAGCGCGGCCAGCGTGCCGAACAGCGCGATCGACCAGCCCAGCACGGCGACCCTGCCCGCGGAGACCCGGATCTCCGCGGGCAGGAGCCTGCGGTTGATGAGGATGAGCAGCCCGGAGTAGAGGAACATCATCAGCCCGCCGGTGCAGGCCGAGATCACGATCAGCACCAGCGGTTGGCTGAGCCCGGCGAGCAGGACGAGGCAGCCGATCCCGACCAGGCCCCACACCAGCGCGAAGTAGATGGTGCTCTCCTTGCTGCCGCGCAGGTAGCTGGTCTTGAGCACGTCGGCGGCCAGCCTGCTGGTGTAGTCCACGATGCCCAGCGCGGCCGCGAAGAGCGAGAACGCGCCGACCACCCAGAACAGCACGCCGAACCACGACCCGACCGCCGCGGCGAGCTGCTCGCCCTCCAGCCGCAGGAACTCGATGTCGTTGGGCAGGTCGCCGCGGCCGAACACGGTGGCGTAGGCCAGCAGCGAGGTGAACACGATCGAGATGAACGAGATCAGCACGAACGTGGATAGCTGCTCGCGGTTGGCGAAGCGCCACCAGGCGCGCCAGCGGGACAGGTTGTCCGGCGTCGGCTCGAAGATGAACCCGGTTCCCGGCGCGGCCGCGGGCTTGCCGGTGAGCGGGCTCTCGATGCGCGGCACGTAGGCGCCCATGCCGAAGCGCTTGTCCCTGATCCAGTTGCTCTGCACCAGGTTCTGCCCGCCGCCGCCCCCGGCGAAGGCCAGCGCGCCCAGCAGCAGCGCGAACCCGAGCTGCTGGGCCGGGATGCCCGCCTCGGTGATGATGGTGGGCAGGTCGGCCCAGGCGTCGGCGGAGATCGCGGCGACCGCGCCGACGGCCACCAGGACGAGCACCGCGGCGACCTTGAGCATCTCGGCCCGTTCCAGCGCGGTGTAGACGACCGGGGCGAGGGTCAGGATGAGGCCGATCGCCACCAGCATGCCGATGGCGATCCAGCGGGCGTCGCCGCCCCACAGGTAGGTGATCAGCGTCGCCGAGCTGGTCGCCCAGCCGGGCCACAGGTTGGCGAAGTAGGTCAGGACCGCGAAGACCAGGCCCCAATGCCGCCAGAACCGGCTGAAACCGGTCAGCGCCGTCTCGCCGGTGGCCAGGGTGTAGCGCTCGATCTCCATGTTCAGGAAGAACTGGGTGACCAGGCCGACCAGCGCCGCCCAGACGAACACCAGCCCCACCTGCGAGGCGATGTAGGGGTAGAGGATGAACTCCCCGGAGGCCATGCCGACCCCGGCGGCGATCACCCCCGGCCCGATGATGCGCCAGGTCGACGCGGGCGGGTCGGGCAGCGGCCGGACCACCGGCGGGGGCAGGTGCTTGGTCGGGAACCGGTCGACCGCTGTCATCGCTGCCCTCCGGGGATCGGCTTCCCTCCTTCCGTAACACCTGCCCATCCGGATGGCAACGCCGCCCGGTCAGCACCCGCCTCGGTGAGCAGTCGGCAGCCGACCGGGGCGGGCGGATCACCCGCACGGGTCGGTGTGCCCTTGCCCACCCGACCGGGGAGGTTCAAATCCCGGACGGGCTGGGTAGCCCTGTGCGCATGGTGGATGTGGCGAGCAAGGGATCGGGCCCCGACGACCGCAGGCCGGTGCTGACCAACCGGCAGGGGCACCCGGTCTTCGACAACCAGAACCAGCGCACCGTCGGCCCCCGGGGCCCGGCGACGCTGGAGAACTACCAATTCCTGGAGAAGATCAGCCACTTCGACCGGGAGCGCATCCCCGAGCGCGTGGTGCACGCGCGCGGGGCGGTGGCCTACGGGTACTTCGAGAGCTACGGGTCGTGGGGCGACGAGCCCATCGACCGCTACACCCGGGCCAAGCTGTTCCAGGGTCGGGGCAAGCGGACCGATGTGGCCGTGCGGTTCTCCACGGTCATCGGCGGGCGCGACTCCTCCGAGGCCGCCCGCGACCCGCGCGGGTTCGCGGTGAAGTTCTACACCGAGGACGGCAACTGGGACCTCGTCGGCAACAACCTCGCGGTGTTCTTCATCCGCGACGCCATCAAGTTCCCCGACGTGATCCACGCGCTCAAGCCGGACCCGGTGACCTTCCGGCAGGAGCCCAACCGGATCTTCGACTTCATGTCGCAGACGCCGGAGTGCATGCACATGCTGGTGAACCTGTTCAGCCCGCGCGGCATCCCCGCGGACTACCGGCACATGCAGGGCTTCGGGGTCAACACCTACAAGTGGGTCAACGCCGATGGCGGCACCCACCTGGTGAAGTACCACTGGATGCCCAAGGCGGGCGTGCGCAGCATGACCGAGGAGGACGCCGCCGCGGTGCAGGCGGGCGACCTCGGGCACGCGACCAAGGACCTCTACGACGCCATCGAGCGCGGCGACCACCCGGAGTGGGAGCTGCTGGTGCAGCTGATGTCCGACGACGAGCACCCGGAGCTGGACTTCGACCCGCTGGACGACACCAAGGTGTGGCCGGAGGACCAGTTCCCGGCCCGCCCGGTCGGCCGGATGGTGCTCGACCGCACGGTGTCGGACTTCTTCGCCGAGGCCGAGCAGATCGCCTTCGGCACCGGCGTGCTGGTCGACGGCCTCGACTTCTCCGACGACAAGATGCTGGTGGGCCGCACGTTCTCCTACAGCGACACGCAGCGCTACCGCGTCGGGCCGAACTACCTGCAACTGCCGGTGAACCAGGCCAAGAACGCCGAGGTGCGCACCAACCAGCGCGACGGCCAGATGACCTACCACGTCGACCGGGCGGGGGAGAACCCGCACGTGAACTACGAGCCGTCGATCACCGGCGGCCTGCGCGAGGCGCAGTACCCCACGCACGACGAGCAGGGCCCGGTGATCGAGGGCAGGCTGACCCGCCAGCGCATCCCGCGCACGAACGACTACCTGCAGGCAGGCCAGCGCTACCTGCTGATGGAGCAGTGGGAGCGCGACGACCTCGTGCGCAACCTCGCCAACCAGCTCAAGCAGTGCGACCGCCCCATCCAGGAGCGCATGGTCTGGCACTTCCTCCTCGTCGAGGACGACCTGGGCCTGCGCGTCGGCGACGAGCTGGGCATCGCGCCGCGCGACGTCGCCCACCTGGAGCCGCTGGCCAGCCAGGACCTCACCGACGACGACCTCAAGCGGCTGGAGCACCTGGGCCAGAACGGCAGCCGGGACGTCACCGGCCTGCAGATGACCCACTGCGTGCCCAACGAGCGCGCGGGCGGGTGATCCGCCCGTGGCGACGGTGAGCGCCGACGACCTGCGCGCCTTGCTGGACTCGCCCCTGCCCGACGCCGTGCTGGTGCTGCGGGAGGGGCGGGTCGAGGTGGCGGCGGGCGCCGACCGCGCGGGCATGGAGATCATCACCCGCGCAGACCTGCTCAGCACCCCTAACCCGAGCGACGACGACCTCGAACGGCGCGCCGCCACCCTCACCGCGACGACGGACATCCAAGGCGGCTAGGCAGGACGACACCCCCGCGGCCCCGGCTCGATGAGCTGGGGCCGCGGTGCGTCATGCGGGGTGGTCGGGGCTGCGCTCCTCGGCCAGCTCGACGTAGTGGTCGACCTGCTCGGGGGTGGGGTCGACACCCACCTGGTCGGCGTAGTCGTCCGGGTCAGTGGGGTCGTCTGGATCAGTGGGGTCGTCCGGGCCGGTGGGGTCGGCGTCGTCCGGGGTGGGGTCGGGGCTGGTCATGGGGTTCTCCTCTCCTGGGACGGCGGAGTACCCCGGGGCCCGGGGGCTCAGTCAGCCGTCGCCGCGGCGATGACGCGGGAGAGGGCGGCGTGCAAGGACTGCAACTCCTCGACCTCCATCCCCAGGCGCTCGACCACCCGGTACGGGATCTTCTCCGCTTCGCTGCGCAGGTCTCGGCCCGCCTGGGTCAGGTCGACCGACAGCTCGCGCTCGTCGGAGCGGTTGCGGGCGCGGGTGAGGTAGCCGGCGGCCTCCAGGCGCTTGAGCATCGGCGAGAGGGTCGCGGGCTCGGCGTGCAGGGTCCGGCACAGGTCGCGGACTGACCGGGGCGAGCGGTCCCACAGGGCCAGCATCACCAGGTACTGCGGGTGGGTGAGGCCGAAGGGCTCCAGCAGCGGCCGGTAGATCCCGATGACCGCGCGCGACGCGACGGACAGGGCGAAGCAGACCTGCCGGTCCAGGGCCAGGGGGTCGTCGCCGAGATTGATGCGCGTCATAACTGTTAGCATACTAACTATGCGACCCAACCCGCTTCAGTGGCTCTGGTACTCCGTGGGCGGCAGGCTGCCGGACCGCCTGCGCGAGTGGGTGCTGCACGACGTCACCAGCCGCACGTGGGTCCTCCGCCACGCGGCGCGGGCCACCGTGCTCATCGCCCCCATCGTCGTGGCCTGCCTGCTCGTCCCCGGCCCGCTGGCGATCCGGCTGGGCATGGTCGGCCTGGCGGTGATCATCGGCTACTACTTCTCGTTCTCCTACCTCCACGAAAGCGCCGAGATGCGCGCCGCCCGCCACGGCTACCCGTACGGAACCGCAGCCGACATCCGCAAGTCCAGGAACGCCGAAGCCGACGCCGCCGCCCAAGCCGCCTACGACGCCGCCTACCGCAACTGACCAACCACTTCCTCGCCGAGCCCACCGCCTGACCTCTGCCGGCCGCCTAGCTCGCCCCCACCAGGCCCGGCTGTCACCACGCTTCTGCCCGGCCGACTTCACCGACATCGGGCACGAACAGCTGCTGGGCTCTACTCGTCTGGGCGCAGAGTGGCTGCGAACAGGGCTGGGTGGGGTGGGTGGGTCGGGGTGAAGCCCGCCTCCCGCAGTTCGCGGTCGAGCACCGCTGACGGGGTGGGCCAGAGGGTGAATTGCTCGTCCTCCTCGCGGATCAACCGGCCCTTGCGGTGGATTCGGTAGGTGAAGGTGAGCACCTGCGTGTCGCCGCGGGGTGTTGAGGTGACTTCGGCGTGGTACCGGTCCGGGCCGAGGCGGGTGGGGGAGAGGCGCCAGTGGACCTGGTCGCGGGTCGGGTGTTGCGGTGGGGGGTCGAACAGCAGGAGGGCGCCGGGGGTGAGGGCGGTGGCGAGGGACCGCCACATCGCGCGGCGCTCGGCCGGGGGCAGGCAGGGGACCATGTTGGCGGCCACCGCGAGGTCGGCCACCTGGCGCAGCCCCGATGCCTGCACCGTGCACGGATGCACGGCAACCCGAGATCGGTCCTCAGGGGACAGTCGGGCGACCCGCGCGAGCAAACCGGCCCGCATCGCGCGGGAGGGTTCGACGGCGTGGATGGGGACGGTGGCCGCGCGGACCAGGACGTCGGTCACGATGCCGGTGCCCGCGCCGATGTCGAGCACCGCCTGCCGGGCGCGGCGGGCGGTCGGGGCGAAGCGGGCGCGGGCCCGGGCGCGGTCGCGCTCGCCCTGCAGGAGGTCGTAGAACTCGGCGGAGACGTCGTACGCCTCGTCGTGGAGCTGGTTGGTCACGCTGCCCGCCCGTGGTGTCGTAGGTGGGGTGCGGGGTGCCCGATTGTGGGCCGAACAGCAATACATCACCCGAATGGGGGACCATCGGCCGAGTGGCTGCCGGGTACCACCGCTGGATCACCCTCTGGGAGGTGCGATGGCGCTGACCGAACTCCCCCGCCTCGGCTCCGGGGTGGGCTACCGGGAGACCTGGGACACGTGGCTGCGGTGCGGGACCGCGGCGGCGGAGTGGGTGGAGGTGATCGTCGAGGGGTGCGCGGACCTGCCCGAGCGCGACCGCGAGCGGATGCGGGAGCTGGCGGGCATCGTCCCCGTCGTGCCGCACGGCGTGGAATCGGCCTTCGACGTGCCCGGCGACGACGACCCCGATGCGGTCGCGGCCGCCGCCGACCTGGTGGCCGACCTGGCCGCGCCGTGGTTCAGCGGCCACCTCTACCCCGAGGCCCTGCCCGCGCGCGAGCTGGGCGCGCGGGCCCAGCGGATCCAGGACCGCCTCGGCGTGCCGTTCCTGCTGGAGGTGACCGGCTGCACCGTGCCCGAGCACGTCACCGCGGTGCTGGCGCGCTGCGACTGCGGGCTCGTGCTGAACCTCGCCGTGCTGTGCCAGGCCGACGACCCGTTCGACTTCCTGCACCGGCTGCCCCTGGACCGCGTGGTCGAGGTGCACCTGACCACCGGCGACCCGCGCGCGGGCCTGGTGGAGCTGCACGCCGAGCCGGTCGCCGCGCCGGTGTGGGACGTCTTCGCCGAGGTGGCCGCGACCGCCCCGCTGCGGGCCTCCGTCGTCGAGCGCGACGGCACCGAGCCGCACGACCTGGCCGAGATGGTCGGCGACGTCGAACGCGCCCGCGCGCTGTTCGACGCCCAGACCGCCCGCGCGTGATTAATGGATTGCCCACGCCGGAAGCGCCAAGGCAGACTTGATCACGAGCGAATCGGGAGGACACGGTGGAGCGATACGTGCGCGACTACGCGCCGCAGGCTGGGCGGCCCGCCGTGACCTGACCGGGGTCATCACCGGGGAGCCGCCCATCGCCGCAGCGCGGTGGGCGGCTTTCTCATTTCCGCAAAGGTGGAGACGGGCTGCGGAGCCCAACCCGGCTGTAACCCGGGCGCGCTTAGGCGCAGAGGTGGTTCGACTCCACCCTCCACCACCCGCACCCCGCAAGGGTGCGAGCGCCACGGGCATTAGGGGTGCCCCGTGGCGCGGTGCCCTGTAGCTCAGGCGGACAGAGCGCCCCGCTACGAACGGGGAGGTCCCAGGTTCGAGTCCTGGCAGGGCAGCAACCGCGCGCGTCAGAGGTCCGACAGGTCCGCGCCGCAGCGCTCGCACGTCGTCGGGTCGCCCTCGGCGAACAGCCCGCACTCCGGGCACACCCGCGACATCCAGCACACCGGGTCGCCGCCCTCGTCATCGGCCACCGGGTTCTCCCTCTGCGCGTCCACCAGCCCAGTGTGCCTCGACCAGCCCCCGCCGATACAGCCACCGCGCCACGGCCACCGCCCGGTCCGGGGCCAGCCTGCCCGACCACGCCCGCACCACCTCGGCCAGCTGCGCCCCGCTCGGCAGGCGGTCCAGCAGCGGCGCCAGCTCCACGCCGTCGACGTAGGCGATGGGCGCGGGCAGCGCCGGATGGGTCAGCGCCCGCCGCACGGTGACCAGGTCGCCGTCCGGGCACGGCGTGGGCACCAGCGCGGCGGCCGGGGCGAGGCTGATCCGCCGCTCCATCAGGTCAGCCGGCACCGGCCGGACCTGCTCCACCTGCGGCGACGGCGCCGAGCGGGCCCGCCAGAACGGCTGGTCGGCGTAGGCGCGGTGCTGGCTGTAGAAGTCGGCGGTCCACCTCGCGTGCTGGTCGACCGTGCGCCGGTGGCTGTCGCGGTAGTACGCCACCGCCGCCGCGTGGTCCGCGCCCTCGGTCAGCAGCGTGTGCACGGTGACCGCCGCGGCCAGCGCGCTCTGCATCGCCTTGTCGACCCCCGACGAGGACAGCGGGTCGAGCGCGAAGGCCGCCTCGCCGATCCGGATGCTGTCGGCGGTGACCGGCTCGACGGCGGCGTAGGCGGTGGCGTCGCAGACCTCGACGCGCGCGGCGGGGTCGACGGGCATCCGGGCGGCGTCGAGCAGGTCGCGGAACAGCCGGTCGACCCCGACCTCCCGCAGCGGCCCCGGATCGGTGAGCGCCATCGCCCGGACGAGCCCACCGGGCAGCGGGGCGCTCCAGCACCAGCCCTGCGGCAGCGCCTCGACCCGGGGCAGCCCGCCGCCTGGGAACGCCGCGTGCAGCGCCCACGTCTTGGCCCCGGTCCGCTGGACCTGGCCGCCCAGCACCCGCCCGCGACCGCTCGCGTCGACCACGAACCGGGCCCGCACCCGCCCCTGCCGCAGCGGGACCTCCCAGCCGCCATCCGCACGCCGCGGCTGGTAGGCCCGCTCCGGCTGCCGGACGTCGACCCCCGCGACCCGCGCCGCCGCCAGCAGGTCCAGGTCGAACCGCCCCCGGTCGACCACCACGGGTGGGTGCGCTGGCCGCGCGGGCACCAGCCGGGTCGTCGCGTCCGCCCACCGGACCAGCGCGCCCGCCGACGGCATCACCGGGGTGGCGACGCCGAGCACGTCCAGCAGCGGCCGGACGCCGGGCGTCAGCGCCTCCCCGATCCGCGGGCGGGGGAACGCGCGGCGCTCCACGAGCACCACGGCGTGGCCGAGCTGGGCGAGCCTGCGCGCGCAGGTCGAGCCCGCAGGCCCGCCGCCGATGACGCAGACGTCGATCACGCGGCGAAGTAGTCGGGTCGCCGGGCGAGCAGCCTGCTGTGGACGTCGATGCAGTAGTGCAGCCAGCCGCGGATGTAGTCGCAGGCCGGGCGGCCGCGCCGGATCACCTCGTGGTGGCACCCGCCGCCGCACAGGTACCTGGCCCAGCAGCCGCGGCACGGCTCCTGCCGGTGCACGTGCCGCTCGGCCAGCCACCGCGCGCGGCGCTGCGCGTCGAGGCCGGTGGCCAGGTCGCCGAGCGCGCCGTCGTCGTCGCCGACGAAGCGGTGGCAGGCGGCCAGGTCGCCGTCCGCCGACACGCCGAGGTAGCCCGCGCCCGCGCCGCAGGGGTAGGGGCGGTGGGTGCCGCGGTGGATCTCGCGCAGCGCGGTGACCAGGTTGGCGAAGGGGTAGCGCCTGCCCGCGAGCACCCGGCTGACGAACTCCTCGCCGCATGCGGTTAGCTGCTCCAGCATCACCGCCAGCTCCGGCCGCGCCATCTCCCCGTGCCCGCCCGGCGCGGAGAGCATGGGGGAGAAGCCGACGCTGTGGAAGCCCGCGGCGACGAACTCGTCCAGCGTCGCTTTCAGGTCGAGGTTCAGCGGCGTCACCGTCACCCGGGCCGAGACCTGCATCCGCCGCTGGGCGGCCAGCAGCGGGGTCACCCGCGCCATGATCCGGTCGTAGCTGCCGCGGCCGTCGCGGTGCGGGCGCAGCAGGTCGTGGCGCGGGCCCACGCCGTCGAGGCTCACCGTCACCGCGAACCCGTGCGCCTCGAAGAAGTCCGCGTCCTCGGCGGTCAGCAGGGTGCCGTTGGTGGTGATCGAGAAGGTGGCCGGGATGCCCGCCGAGGCCGACCGCCGCGCCGCGTGCTCGGTCGCCGCGCGCACGACCGGCCGGTTGATCAGCGGCTCGCCGCCGAGGAAGGCGAGGTTCACCCGGCCGTCCGCGCCGTCGAAGAGCCGGTCGACCGCGGCCAGCGCGGTCGCCAGCGGCATGTTCTTGGCCGGGCCGCCGAAGTCGCCCTGCTGGGCGTAGCAGTAGGTGCAGCCGAGGTTGCACTTCTGCGCGACGGCCAGCGACAGCGCCCGCACCGGCGGATCGTCCGGTGGGCTGTCGTCGACGGCCGCGGGCGCGTCCAGCCCCACGCGGGCCAGCAAGGCGGTGAGCGCGGCCGGGTCGGCATCCCTGCGGGCGCGGTCCAGCTCCCCGTACAGGTGCTCGCCGACGCCGAACACCCGGCTGCCGTTGACCAGCAGCGCCCGCGGGCCCGCGGCGGTCGGCAGCAGGTGGATGTCCGGGTGGACCGGGGCGGACGCCGCGAACAGCGCGTCCGACCGCGGGGGAGCGGCGGTCACGTCACCGCCCCGCCGCCGTGCTCCGGGGCACCGCGCTCGGGGGCGCTGTGCTCGGAGGCGTCGTGCTCGGGGGCGTCGTTGCCGCCCACGATGAACCGCAGCGCGCCCTGCCAGTCGCGGAAGAGGTCCTCGTAGCTGACCAGCCGGGAGTCGGTGCGGTCGTCGAGGACGTACTCCTTGGGCTCCCGGTCGATGGCGAACCAGTGGTTGCCGGTGCTGGCGCCCTCCGGGGTCTCCTCGACGTTGACGTAGTCCGGCCTGCTGGCCGCCCAGTAGTAGCAGGCGCATTCGCGGTAGTCGTTCTGCCACGGCGAGCACAGCCCGCGCGTCAGGTCGCCCGGGCCCGCCATGCCCTCGGCGATCACGGCCAGCCGCGCGCCCGCCGCGTCGCTCCACCCGAACAGCTGCTGGACCTTCAGCTCGACCTGCTCCACGCGCGGGTCGGGCAGCTTCTCCGGGCGCCGGACGGGGTTGGGCGCGGGACCGCTGGTGAACCAGCAGGTCACCGTCGAGCCCGCGTGCTTGGCCAGCACGTCGGCCAGCGAGTTCGACCACTCCAGCATCGTCACGCCGTCGGGGTTGGCCGCCGAGGTCAGCGGGACGGTCGCCCCGCCCGGCCGGGTCGGGCCGATCAGGTCGCCCACCACGTCGTAGATGGCCGTGCCGTCCTGCAGGGCCAGCAGCCGCCTGCCCTTGAGCCGGGCGTGCTGCTCGTCGGCGTCGACGACGTAGTTGTCCGACTCGTGCAGCTCGATCCCGACGAGCAGCCTGCGCCAGATGTTGCGGAAGTCGAACTCCAGGCCGGGGAAGGCGTTGGAGATCGCCGTGTCCGGCAGCGCGCTGGGCGGGTTGCCCAGGCCCGCGTAGTGCAGCTGCGCGGCGAGGTTCACCGGGTCGATCGCGTCGTCGCTCACGTCTGCTCCTCGCCGAAGATGTCGTCCTGGGCGGCCTGGGTGACGATGTCGACCTGGCGGCGGGTCAGCGCCAGCGAGCGCCCGTCCGCCCCGCGCATCAGCGCGGGCATCTTGCGCCGCCCCTTGGCCGAGAGGTCGCCGACCTCGGTGTGCCTGCGCAGCACGTCGGCGAACCACGGCGCCGTCCCGCCGCGCAGCGCGGTGAGCACGTTCTGGTGCAGGGCCAGCAGCGCCACGCTGTCCACAAGGGACGGTGCCATGATGGGTTCGTAGGCCCGGCCGGTGTCGGCGGTGTCCTGGCGGACCATCGTGCTGGCCGCGTCCACCCGCCCGTCGACGGTGTTGCCGTTCATCACCGCGGTGTTCATCAGCCGCACGGTCTCGAAGGCGCGGCGGACGATCTCCTCGGCGAGCGCGCGCTTGCGGGCCCGGGTGTCGGCCGCGGTCGCCGCGGGGCCGAACATCGCCTGGTCGAGCTCGTCGGCCACGGTCCGGACGGGGAAGCTGTCCGGGGCGTAGGCGGGCGGTCCGGCGCCGATGCGGGCGTAGGCGGTCAGCGGCTTGCCTTCGATGTCGATGTGGACGTGCACCAGGCCGTCGCACTCGTCGTCGAAGTACCCCTTGCTGACCCAGGAGCCGTCCTTGCCCTGCGTGCCCGCGTAGATCTCCGCTGGGTTGGTCAGCCGCGGGTCGCCCGCCTTGTCCACATGCCCGAGCCACGTGCCGCGCGACCGGTCGTACAGCACGTCGGCGATGTTCGGGTCCGGCCCGGCCGACCCGTAGACGCGGCCCGCTGCCGGGGTGAACCGCAGCCGGATGCCGGGGAACTGCGCGGTCGGGCTGAGGTAGCGCACGCTGCCCAGCGGCAGGGTCTTGCCCGGCAGGAAGTGCTCGCAGCGCCCAACCAGCTCGTGCGGCTCGTGGTCGTTGAACAGGCCGGTGTCGGCGTCGATCCGGTCGTTGGGGTCGTAGGTGCGGCGCTCGATCTTGTGGTTGCCCACCCGCACCTGCCAGCGCACGTCCTGCGGGCCGAGCCCGGCGGTGGCCAGCAGGTCGGTGGTCAGCGGGTGCAGCAGCTTGTCGTCGGTCAGCGCCCAGACCTCCAGGAACGGCGCGACCGGCCGCACCCGGCCCGCGCCGTCGGTGAAGCGCAGCTCCTTCGGCGGCTCGGCGCCGGTGATCTCGCCGGTCGCCGGGTCGACCCGCAGCGTGGGCGCCGGGACGAGGGTGCGCGGGGCCAGCGGGTGCCGGGGGTCGGGCACGGCGGTGTAGTTGTCCATCGGCTCGGCCGCGCCGCCCAGCCTGCCGACGGCCAGCGGGGGCAGGATGCGCAGTTCCAGGATGGTCATCGGCGGCACTCCGCTCGGGAGAGGATGCGGTCGACCTGCGACAACGCCTGCTCGTCCGCCTCGGCCAACGCGGTGAGGTAGGGGTCGGTGACGCGGTGGGGGTGCCGGGTCAGCAGCTCGTCGACCAGCAGCCGCGCGGCCCCCAGCAGGTCGCGCTGCAGCAGCCACCGGTTGTGGTCGCGGTCGGGCAGGTCGAGGCTGTAGGGCATCTCGAACGGCGGGCCCGCCCTGCGGTCGGAGCCCTCGGCCAGCGGCAGGGCGACCAGCTTGCCCGCCAGCGCCCGCAGGTTGTACATCTCGGCGAAGGCGCGGTGGATGAGCAGGCCGCGGTCGGTGGGCGCGCCCGCGGGGTCGGCAGGCCCGGCCAGGCGGAAGGCGTGCGAGACGTTCGTGAGCAGCATGCGGTAGCGGACGTTGAACAGGTGGGCCCAGAGCGCCGCCTCCGGGTGGGTGATGACGTTGGTCTGCGGCGCGTCGGCTTGGTCGGCCCACTCGTTGAGCCGGTGCGCGGTGACCGGGTTGTCCGCGACCGGGCGGGCGATGAGGCGCTGCTGCTCCTCGGGCAGCCGCGCCACCTCGCGGAAGACGTCGAGGAACCGCTGGAAGTGCGAGGATTCCCCACCCGCTGGCGTGTCCAGCGCCTCGCCCTGCTCGCCGACCTCGTGCAGCGCCTTGCGCACCGAGTCGCGGGAGAAGACGCCGAAGATCAGCAGGTCGGGGGACTGCTCGGTCGGCACCGAACCCGCCTTGCGGCCGCGCGCGCCGCGGGTGTACCCGCGGCCCCACTCGTCCCACGTCGCCTGGTAGGGCAGCGTGTTGGCCTGGAACGCCGAGTCCGGGATGCGCTCGCGGTCGGCGACGATCGCGTCGATGCGCGCGAACAGCGCGCCGACCCGGTTCACCTGCTGACCGGCGCTCTGCGCGGCCAGCTCCTTGATCCGGTCGGCCTCCTCCCCGCTCCAGCCGTCCGGGCTCTCGGCGCAGACGTAGGTCGCCAGCGACTGCGCCGACAGCGGGCGCAGGGTGAACTGGAACGGGTAGAAGTCCGAGCCCCACGGGTAGTCCTCGCGGTCGAGGCAGACCGGCCCGCCGAGGGCGGTGAGCGCGTTCTGCACCGTGACGAGGTGGCCCATCTCCTCCTTGGCGATGCCGAGGATGACCTCCTGCCACCGCCGGACGTCCCGGCGCAGCCCCTCGGGCACCTGCGGGCCGCCGAGGGAGTAGGCGCTGAAGAGGTACTGCACCATCAGCGAGTGCTCGATCTCGGCGGTGATGTGCAGCAGCATGACCGTGTAGTCGCGCCAGTCGAACTCCGGCGGCAGCACCGGGCGCCGCTTGCCGCCGTCGTCGAGGTCCCCGGCCGCCAGCAGGACGTCGCGCGGCGTCTGCTCGAACACCTCCGGGAGCATGGACGCCAGATGCCTGTGCACTCTCGACCGCATGGGCCAACCCCGTCCGCCGATTCCGCTTGCCGCGCAAGCAAGACTGCCGGCCGAGCGCCCGCGCGGGCTGCGCCCACCGCGATCATCACCCGGCATCACGGCGATCTCCATCCCTTCGAGGAGCCGCCGGGCGTGCGGCGCTGACAGCGGGTTGCGGTCACGTTCCCGCGCGGGTGACGCGACCGCGTTTCCGTGCGGGTGACACCTCCCTCCCGCCCCAGTTTCCTTCCCATCGTCATTTGATTTCTTTCCGCTATTCACTATCCTGATAATAAGAGATGTGGCAGGGGTGAGGGAGACGAGCCCGAGCCCGAGGCCGATGGAAAAGCGCCTCGAAGCGCGTGACCCCAGTCCGTTGCTTCCCTCGCGCCTCGCGCCTCGCGCCTCGCGCCTCGCGCCTCGCGCCTCGCGCCTCGCGCCTCGCGCCTCGCGCCTCGCGCCTCGCGCCTCGCGCCTCGCGCCTCGA
>NZ_JBSGHB010000030.1:20847-27862 GCF_053604195.1 Actinokineospora sp. NPDC004072
GCCCTGAGCCCCCTCCTTGTCAGCCTCCGCCCTCTCCCATCGGCTTCGGGCCTCTCTCGTCAGCCTTGGTGCTCTCCCACTGGCTTCGGGCCCTCTCTCTCGCCAGCGTTGGCGCTGTCCCGCCGGCCTCGGGCCCTTTCTCTTGCCAGCGTTGGCGCTGTCTCGCCGGCCTCGGGCCTCTCGCCAGCTTGGCGCTCTCCTACCGGCCGCGGGCCTCTCGTCGTCAGCCTTGGGCCTCTTCCCTTGGGCGTAAGGTGATCGGCTGTGTCGCTGGGGTCGATTTCGCTTGGGCCGGTGCTCGCGGTTGTGCTGGTTGCCTTGGCTGCGGGCGCGGCGGTGGTGGTGCGGCTGGGGCGGATCGGGCTTGGCCGCGAGGTGGTTGTGGCCGTGGTGCGCGCGGCGGTGCAGCTCGCCGCGGTGTCGCTGCTGATCGCCGCCGTCCTGCGGTCGGGCTGGCTGACCGCGCTGTTCGTGCTGCTGATGTTCTTGGTGGCGGCGCTGACCTCGGCTCGGCGGATCAGCACGCCGCGCAGGGCGGGGGCTGCCGGGCTCGCCATCGCCTGCGGGGTCGTGCCCGCGCTGGCCCTGCTGGTGCTCGGCCGGGCGGTGCCCGCCGAACCGGTGGTGGTGCTGCCGGTTGCGGGCATCCTCATCGGCGGCGCGATGACCGCGACCACGCTGGCGGGCAAGCGCGCCATCGACGAGCTGACCACTCGGCACGGCGAGTACGAGGCCGCGCTGGCCATCGGCCTGCTGCCGCGGGAGGCGGCCCTGGAGATCTGCCGGGCGTCGGCAGGTCAGGCGCTGGTGCCCGCGCTGGACCAGACCAGGACCGTCGGCCTGGTGACGCTGCCCGGCGCGTTCGTCGGCATGCTGCTCGGCGGCGCGAGCGCGGTCGAGGCGGGCGCGGTCCAGCTGCTGGTCCTGGTCGCCCTCCTGGCGGTGGAGGCCGTCGCGGTGCTGGTCACCGTGGAGCTGGTCGCCACCGGCCGCATCCGCGCCGCTGGCTAGGGGTCGCGCCGCTCGTGGACGGTGTGCGCCTGGATGACCGGGCCGGTGACGCGCGCGTTGCCGCTGATCTCGTTGCGCACCGACCCGCCCGGTTCGGCCCCGCCGCCCCGGCGCAGCTGCAGGATGCCGACGACGAGCGCGAGCACCCCGGCGAACGCGCCGACCACGCTGGCCACCTTGTCCGCGGCGTCGAGGCCGATCACCACCAGGTAGGTCGCCAGGCCCGCGAGCAGCACCGCGCCCACCGCGACCGCGACCGCCCCCCACACCCGTCGCTTCAGCACCCGACCATCATCGTTCACGCCCCGCGTCCGCGACAACCGGGTCGCCGCCGACCGCCTGCGCCGCGCCGCACACCGGGCAGTCCGGCAGCCGGTCCCAGCGCTCGTACTCGGTCATCTCGTAGTCGTCGAAGCGCAGCTGGATCAGCTTGCCCGCGGCGACCGGCGGCGCGATCCCGGTGAGCAGGCGGACGACCTCGCCGACCAGCAGCCCGGTCACCATCGTCACCAGCGGGACGAACGCGGCGTTGTCCCCGCCGATGCGCCGCTCGCGCTTCTCGGCCAGCAGCGTGGCCGAGACGTGGTCGGTGCGGAAGACGCCCAGCCGCCAGCACTCCACGCAGCCGGTCTGCCCGGGGACCACGGTGAAGTAGATGGCCCGCTGGGTGTCCAGGCCGCCGGTTACCAGCGGGACGCCCGCCCGCACGCAGCCCTCGTTGACCCAGTGGTTGATCTCCATCTTCGGCCGGTCGGCCACCGAGATCACCACGTCGGCGTCGGCGACGGCGGCGAGCACGTCCGATGTGGACTCGATGCGCCGCGGCACCTTCTCGATGTGCATGCGCGGGTTGAACTGCTGCACCCGCTCGACGGCCAGGTCGATCTTGGGCTGGCCGATGTCGGTGTCGCGGTAGAGGACCTGGCGGTTGAGGTTCGACAGCTCCACCCGGTCGAACTCCACCACGCGCAGGTGGCCGATGCCCATCGCCGCGAGGTCCTGCAGGATGTGCGTGCCCAGCCCGCCCAGGCCGAGCAGGGTCACCCTGGCGTCGAGCAGGGTGCGCTGGTGCTGGAACTGGTTGTCGGCCAGCGAGCAGTACGAGCCGAAGAAGTTGATGTTGCGCGCCCAGCGCTCGCGCTCGTAGTCGTCCAGCAGGCCGTCGGCGGTCACCGCGCCGTTGAGCAGGAAGCCCGCTTCGTCGAACTGCGCGACGGCGGTCTCGACCTCGGCCGCGGTGATCTCCGGGTAGTCCTCGGCCAGCTCCCGGTGCACCTGCTCGATCGTGCGGGTGCCGTCGAGCAGCCGGCAGAGCCGGTGGATCGCGCCGTTCTCGTCGGGGATCTCCGCGACCTGGCCGTACCCGCCGATGTAGAGCACGCCGTCGGATGGGAAGGCGGGGGTCATGTGCTTAAGCTGGGGGAGGACTGGTCGGCTCATCTGGCTTCCCTCCGGACGGCGGTTCGTCGAGGACTAAGGTGGGCTGGCCCGCTGGTGGACCGCCCGTCACGCGGTCCACCAGCGGGCGCCTTCGGTGCGATCAGCCCTCGGCGGCGCCGGAAGCCGTGCTGGTCTTGCGGATCTTCATCGTCACGGTCATGTCGTCTCACCTCCTCGTCGGGGTCGTCGGGTCCGGGGCCTGCCCGGTGGTCGGTGCCGCGCCCAGCGCGTCGACCTGCGCGGCGAGGGCGTCCAGCCCGGCCGCCCAGGAGTTCGGGTCGCCCGGGCGCACGCCCAGCGCGCCGAGCAACTCGGCGGGCGGGGCGCACGCGCCCGCCGAGAGCAGGGCGCGGAAGCGCGGCCGGAACGCCGCGGGCGCGTCGTGGAACCGGTTCAGCAGCGACAGCGCGGCGACCTGCCCGTAGGGGTAGGCGAAGCGGCCGCCCGGGCGCAGGAAGAACTCGTCGAGGTAGCTCCACCAGTGCCGGTAGCCCTCGGTCAGCTCGACCGCGTCGCCGTAGAGGTCGCGCTGGCCGCGCAGCCACACCGCCGCCAGCGCCTCGGCGCCCGCCTGCTCCCCGGTGTGCAGGCCGTCCTCGAAGTCGTGCAGCGCGACCTGGCGGAACACCGAGACCAGCCGGTCCTCCAGCGCCCGCGCGGCGACGGCGTCCCCGGCCCGCTCGGCGAAGACCTCCGCGGCCAGCGACTCGGTGAACAGCGCGACGGTCTCGCCGAGCACCGCCGGGCAGGTGGCGTTGAACGCCCCGCTCCCCGCGGCGAACCGGACGTGCGCGGCGTGCCCCAGCTCGTGCGCCAGGGTGAGCACGTCGCGGGGGCTGCCGGTGAAGTTGAGCAGCACCCCGGCCCGCCCGGACGGCAGGCCGATCGTCACCGCGCCGCGTTGTTTGCGGGGGCGCGGAAAGGCGTCTACGGCGGCCAGCAGTTCGGTCGCCAATTCGCCCAGCCCGAGCCGGGAGAACGCCGTGACCGCGATTTCGGCCGCGAATTCCCACGGGAACCGCTCCGGCAGGCCCGGCAATGGGGCGTACCGGTCGGAGTCGGTGAGCGGATGGCCCAGCCGACCCGATTTCCACCGGTAGTACCGGTGCACGGTGCCCCACCGGTCGCGGACGGCTTCGAGCAGGGCGGCGAGTTCGTCGTCGCGGATTTGGTTGGCCACCCGCTCGGCGTGCAGCCAGTCCCGCGCGCCGGTGATCTCGGCGCGGGCCACCCGCGCTTCGGCCAGCTTGCCCAGCACCGAAGCCCGCAGGTCGATCTCGGGCAGCAGCGCCGCGGTGACCGCGTCCGCCCGCTCCCGCCGGTGCTCGCGGCCCGGCGCGTACAGCGCGGGCAGCACCGCGCCCAGCGAACCGCCTGCGGGGCGGATCCGGGCGAGCAGCTGCCGGGCCAGGGCCTCCAGCGCCGGGACCGGGTCGAGCCGGGCCAGCGCCTCGGCCGTCGCGCCGGTGGGCTGCATCGCCAGCGAGTCGCGGATGCGCGCGAGGTAGTTGCGGTGGCGCCGCAGTTCGGGGGCGTCGGCCGTCAGGCGGGCCAGCTCCGGCTCGAAGAAGTCCCACGCGGTCGCCACCTCGGCCCACAGCCGCTCGCAGCGAACCAGCACCCGGGCGCCCGCCGCGTCCTCGGCGTCGGCGGCCAGCCTGCCCTCGGCGTACGCGGTCGCCTCCAGCAGCGGCGCCAGGACCCGCTCGGCCTCGGCGACCGCCGCCGCGACGACCGCGCCGCCCGCCTCGGCGAGGGTGCCGCGGTAGCGCCTGCGGAAGTCGGCGACCCGGACGCCGACGGGGTCCAGATCCGCCAGCAGGGCCCGCGCGTCGACGGCGGCGAAGACGATTTCCGAACGGGTGGATAATGCGGGGGTGGACAAATAATCCCCCATTCAGCGTCAATGGACGTGAAAGGAATCCGCACCAGCGAGACTAGCTTTGGTCCAAACCCCCGGTCAAGGCACTTGTGCTGCTCTGTTCGGGTGGCCGGATCAACAATTGCCCCGGTGCGGCGCGGGACCGGCCGAACGGGGGGCACCGCGCTGGGGTGAACGGGGGAGAAACAGGGAACAATCGGCAATGGTGACGATTGCTCGCGTTGTCTGCGCTATTGCCCGCGGTCGTAATCTGGGGTCGCAATTGGCGGTGACCCCATCGACGGGAGCGCGGATGAGCACCGACACGGGCGAGCGGACGACCCCGCTCGGCTCGCGGTTCCACCTGCTGTGGGCGGCCTACGTCATCTCCAACACCGGGACGTGGATCTACCGCCTGACCCTGCCCCTGCTGGTGCTGGACCTGACCGGCTCGGCGTTGCAGACCGCGGCGCTCTACGCCCTGGAGTACGGCCCGTTCCTGCTGCTGTCGCTGCCCGGCGGCGTGCTCGCCGACCGCTTCGACCGCAAGCGCCTGCTCGTCGTCGGCGACCTGGTGGCCGGTGCGTTCGCGCTCGCCCTGGCCGTCATGGTGTCGGTCGGCGCGGCCCACATCGCCCTGATCTACGTCGTGGCGCTGCTGCTGTCGTCGGTCGAGCCGATCTACCACCCCGCCTTCCAGGGCTGGCTGCCGGACGTGGTGGACCGGGCGAACCTCGACCGGGCCAACGCCCTGCTGCAATCCAGCGACAACGTGGTCAGCCTGGCCGGTCCGGTGATCGCGGGCGGCCTGGTCGCCTTCGTCGGCTTCGAGCTGGCGATCTACATCGACGCGGCTTCGTTCGTCGTCAGCGCGCTGATCATCCTGCTGATCCGGGCGAAGTCGGCGCAGGCCCCGGCAGCGGCCCCGGTGCGGATGGTCAGCGGGATCAGGGAATCGCTGCGCTACATCGTGCGGGAGAACCCGCCGCTGCTCGCGGGCAGCCTCCTGTTCACCGGCACCAACTTCGCCATCTGGCTGATCCAGGCCAACCTCGTCTACTACCTGACGACGTACCTGCACCTGTCGTCGACGGTCGTCGGCGTGGTCTTCGCCGCCCAGGGCGCGGGGGCGCTGCTCGGCTCGCTGATCGCCCCGCGGGTGATCCGCGCCCTCGGCAACGGCCGCACGATCGCGCTGTCCACTGTGGCCGCGGGCCTGACCACGGCGCTGCTGGCCGTCTTCCGCGATCCCGTGGGCATCTGCGTGGTGTCGGCGCTGGTGTTCACGCTCGGGTCGATGAACGTGGTGGCCTGGTTCACCCTGCGCCAGCGCATCGTCCGCCGCGACATGCTCGGCCGGGTGGTGGCCACGACCCGCATGATCGCCTTCTCCAGCATCCCGCTGGCCTCGATCGTCGCGGGCGGGCTGGAGAGCGCGCTGCAGAACATGTTCCTGATCATCGTCATCGGCGCGGCCCTGCGGGCACTGGTCGGCGTGCTGGGGTTGCGCAGCAGCCTGGCCAGGACCCCGGACCGCTGACACCCGCCCGGGTCGAGCGCGCGGCGTTACGGTGGGTGGATGACCGACAACCGGCAGATCCGCCTCGCCGCCCGCCCCCGCGGCGAGGTCGCCCCCGACGACTGGTCCCACGTGACCGTCCCGGCCCCGACCCCCGCCGACGGCCAGTTCACCGCCCGCACCCGCCTGATCTCCCTCGACCCCGCCATGCGCGGCTGGCTGGACGACCGCCCCTCCTACCTGCCCCCGGTCGGCATCGACGAGGTGATGCGGGCAGGCACCCTGGTCGAGGTCACCGAATCCCGCCACCCCGACTTCACCCCGGGCGACTTCGTCGTCGGCACCTTCGGCGTTCAGGAGCACATCGTCAGCGACGGCCGAGGCGCCCTGAAGGTCGACAACCCCCTCCCCACCTACCTGGGCGCCCTGGGCATGCCCGGCATGACGGCCTACTTCGGCCTCCTGGAGGTGGGCGCCCTCAAGGAGGGCGAAACCGTGGTGGTCTCGGGAGCAGCAGGCGCCGTGGGCAGCATCGTAGGCCAAATCGCCAAACTCAAGGGCTGCCACGTCATCGGCATAGCAGGCGGCCCGGAGAAGACCGCCCTCCTCACCGACGAACTGGGCTTCGACGTAGCCATCGACTACAAATCCACCGACATCAAGACCGAACTGCACAAAGCAGCCCCCAACTCCATCGACATCTACTTCGATAACGTAGGCGGCCCCACCCTCGACGCCGCCCTAGCCAACCTAGCCATGCACGGCCGCGTGGTCATCTGCGGAGCCATCAGCCAATACAACGCCACCACCCCCACCCCCGGCCCAGCAAACTACTTGAACCTCCTCATCCGCCGAGGCCGAATGGAAGGCTTCATCGTCTTCGACTACACCCCCCGCTACCCAGAAGCAGCAAAACAAATGGCATCCTGGATCGCCAACGGCAAAATCGTACTAAAAGAACATGTGGTCAAGGGCTCGGTCGATGACTTCCCGGCAACCCTGAACATGCTCTTCAGAGGCGAAAACACCGGCAAGCTAGTCCTAGACATCACTTAAACACCAATCGTGCTACCCGCCAAACAGCAACCGCCCCGCCCAAGTGTCCGATGGGGTGGACTCGCATTCGCGGGGAGCGAAACGCCGCTAAACTGGCCAGGGCGTGAACGGGCTCCGCCCGCCTTCAC
>NZ_JBSGHB010000031.1:0-16265 GCF_053604195.1 Actinokineospora sp. NPDC004072
AGCGCCCACAACTCATCCGGCACCAACCGCAGCGACAACCTGTCCACAACAAGATCATCGCAGACCTAGATCAACCCACGTGAGACACCCTCTTAGGGTGAAATTCTGGCCCGAGGCGGGTGAAAGGCGTGGAATTGGTTATACCGGGGGTGGCTGTTACGGGCGGGTTGGATCATGGGAGGGGTTGGGCGAGGTGGAGGGTCGACCGCCCCTGGTCGGGGTGGAGGAGGAGCACTTCCTGGTTGATCCGGTCAGCCGCGGGGTCGTCGGCGCGGGGGAGACGGTGGTTGTGGGGGCCGCGGGGGTGCTGGGTGGGCTGGTGGCGGGGGAGTTCAACAACTGCCAGATCGAGGTGCGGACGGCGCCGCATGGTGGGTGGCGGGGGTTGCGTGAGGACTTGGTGCGGGCGCGGCGGGTGGTGGCGGGGGTGGCGCGGGAACGGGGGGTGCGGTTGTGCGCGGTGGCGATGCCGGTGGTCGGGGGCGGGAGGATGGCCGATATCGGCGGGAATCCGCGTTATCAGGCCAGTGTCGACAAATACCGGTCGATGATGGCGGACTTCGCCGTGTCCGCGATGCATGTGCACGTCGAGGTGCCGGACAAGCGGGAGGCGGTGCTGGTCCTCAACCACCTGCGGCCGTGGTTGCCGCTCCTGGTGGCGTTGACGGCCAATTCCGCGTTCTACGACGGCCGCGACACCGGGTACGCGAGTTGGCGGGCGGTCGTCCGCAGCCGGTTCCCCTGCCTTGGGCCACCGCCCTATGTCACGTCGATGGAGCACTACGACCAGGTGGCCGACGCCATGTTCGACCTCGGCGCGATGCCCGTGCGCGGGCTGCCCTTCTGGGACATCCGGCCCCATCCGCGGCTGCCGACGATCGAGGTGCGGTGCATGGACGTGCCCGCCGACGTCGAGGACACCGTCGCGGTGGCGGTGCTGGTCCGGGCACTGGTGGTGACCTCGCTGGCGATGGTTCGCAACGGCGACCGCGGCCCGCGGCCTGCCGAGGAGCTGCTGCGGGCCGCCTACTGGCGGGCCGCGCGCGACGGGTGGGCGGGGTCGGGGCTCGACCCGCTCAGCGGGCGGGTGGTGCCCACCGCGGCGCAGGCCGAGGTGCTGGTCGGGCACGTGCGGGACGCGCTGGTGGAGCACGGCGACGACGCCGTGGTCGCGGGCCTCTTCGAGCGCTTGGCGATCACCGGGACCGGGGCCGACCGGCAGCGCGCGGTCGCGGGTGGGCCTGCGGCGGTGGTCGATGAGCTGGTCGCGCTGACCGAGGTCCCCTCCGGTGAACCGCTGACGCCCGCCGATGCAGGGAGGACGACATGAACCAGGCGATGAAGACCGACACCGTGCGGGAGCGCGGGTTCGCCCGCTACGCCCGCGCCGAGCTGCCCATCACCGCGGACGAGGCCGACCTGCGGGAGATCACCGCGGCGTTCGCCGACCTGCCCCCGGACCCCTACGCCCCCGGCACCAACCGCTTCCGCCGGTACTGCAACGCCGTCTACCTGCCGTGGAACGGCGAACTCCACTGGCTCCCCGCGCACGACGGCATGTCGGACTACTACCAGGACGACCACAACCCCGAGTACCCGAGCATGGTGCGCGCTTTCCCCGACGTGCCCGACCAGCTGCGGCGCAACCCGCTGCTGGGCGCCTTGGTCCGCTCCGACGTCGAGCGGCTGCTGTGGCTCGACGAGCTGACCCGGTGGCCGATCTGGGCGGGCGTCCACATGATCAAGCTCGCCGTCCGGGACGCCGACGAGGTCGCGGTGTCCTCGCCGAACTGCCTGCACCAGGACGGCGGGTCCACCGCGACCTTCACCTACGCGCACCTGGTCGACTGCACCAACATCGCCGGCGGGGAGAACGTCATCGCCACCCCGCGCAGCGCGGGCAGGCAGCCGGACGAGGTCCCCGGCGAGGTCCACGCCCGGTTCACCCTCACCGAGCCGCTGGAGACCTACGTCGTGCACGACCACCGGGTCAGCCACTACGTCGGCCCCGTGCGCCGCGGCGACGGCCCCGGGCCGGGCCAGCGGTGCATCCTGATCGTCGGCATCGCCCCCTACGCCCCGCGGCTCTGACCGAACCAGCGGGTGAGCTGGTCGTCCAGATCGCGCTGGTCGGCGCCGATCCACGCGACATGGCCGTCCGGGCGCAGGAGGACGCTCGGGGTGCCCGCCGGGTCCACGAGGTGGTCGACCCGATCCGCCCACCCGCCGACGGCTAGGCGCCCGGTGCGGTCCAGCAGCAGGCCGCGGCCGCGGTGCAGCAGGTCGTAGAGGCGGCCCTGCGCGAGGTCGGTGTCGGGCATGCGCCTGCCGAGGAGGTCGGGGCCGGGTCCGAAGTCGTAGCGGAGGTCGATGCCGGTGATCTTCGCCATCAGGTGGCGGTTGACCTCGTTGATGTCCATCAGCTCGCTGAGCAGCCGCCGCAGGGCCTGCGCGCCCGGCTCGGCGGCCGACAGCGCGACCTGGGCGCGGGTGTTGTCCAGCACGGCCGCGGCCACCGGGCGGCGCTCGGCCTCGTAGCTGTCCAGCAGGGGAGCGGGCGCCCACCCGCGGACCTGCGCGGCCAGCTTCCAGCCCAGGTTGACCGCGTCCTGCACGCCCAGGTTGAGGCCCTGCCCGCCCGCGGGCGGGTGGATGTGCGCCGCGTCGCCTGCCAGCAGCACCCGGCCGACCCGGTAGCGGTCGACCAGCCGCGTGGCGTCGCCGAACCGGGACAGCCAGCGGGGTGCGCGCACCCCGAGGTCGGTCCCGGCGACCGCCAGCAGAGCGCGCCGGAAGTCCTCGATGGTCGGCTCCGCGCCCTCACCGACGCCAATCGCGGGCACGACCACCCGGTAGACCGGTTCCCCGAAGGGCGTCAGGCTGAAGTTGGTCTGCTGGACCCCGGCCACCACCTCGGCGACCTCCTCGCGCGAGGCCCCCAGCTCCATCTCGCCCATCAACGTCTCCGACCGCGAGGGCTCGCCGGGGAACCCGACCCCGAGCAGCTTGCGCACCGTGCTGCGCGCCCCGTCGCACCCGACGAGATAACGCGCCCGCACCCGCCTACCACCGGTCAGCTCGACCGTCACCCCGTCGTCGTCCTGCTCGAACCCGACCACCGCGCAACCCCGCCTGACCTGAGCGCCCAGGCTGGCCGCGTGCTCCTCCAGCAGCCGGACGACGACGGGCTGCGGAATGCCCAACAGGAAGTCGTAGGCCGAATCCAGCCCCTCCGGCACCGGTTTGGGGATGGCTGCGAAGAACCCCGCCACCGGCCGCTTCCGCCCGTGGTCGAGCAGGCGGTCCAGCAGCCCGCGCATCGCCATCAGCTCGATGCTGCGAATGTGCAGCCCGACAATGCGCACGAACGACGCAGGCTCGGTGTCCCGCTCCACAATGAGCACCCGCACACCGTGCAGCCGCAACTCCGCGGCCAGCATCGCCCCAACCGGCCCGCAGCCGGCGATCACCACATCCATGACGTGCCCTTCGGAAGTACCCCGCTTGAGGCGCTCCCGGCGACACCTCCGTCAGCCGCCCGACCGCGTTCGGCAGGGGAGCACCCACACGACACCAGCGTTCACGGCTCCCACCTCCTCACGGCCACCACGGTCGACCGCACGCTACAAGCCCGCCTGCCACCCCGTCCAACCGTTTCCGGGGCCATCAGCTCTCGCGGGCGGCCTCGGTTTGCTCGCGCAGGATGTCGCCGTGGCCGCTGTGACGGGCGAACTCCTGGATCATGAGCAGGTAGATCCACCGGAGGCTGACCGCCCCGAAGGTCGGGTGAGGGCGCACCGCGTCGAGGGGGATGTCGGCGGCGATCGCGCGGGCGCGGGCGCTGGCGCGCTCGAACTCGGCGATCACGTCGGCGACCGTCTCGTCCGGGCCGACCTCGAAGCTGGCCTCACCCGCCATCGGACCGTCGCATTCGGAGTCCGGCAGTCCGGCGAGGATGCTCTGGAACCACTTGCGCTCGGCGAAGGCGGCGTGCTTGAGCAACCCTATCGAGGTGGTCATGGAGGGGACGAGCCTGCGGCGGGCCTCCGCTTCGGACAGTCCGCGCACCGTGCCGATCAGCTCGGCCCGGGTGTGGTCGAGCAGGTAGTCGAGCAGCCGCCGCTCCGGGCCGTCGGTCATCCGGGTCGGGTCTCCCATACCGGTGAGGCTGCCACCAAGCCCTGCTCCGCGCCCGGCAGCGACAGGGCGTCGAGGGGGAGGGCGCGCAGGAAGTCCTCGGGGTCGAAGGCTTGGCCCGCGGTGATGGCGCCGGTGGCGCGGGTGCGGCCGGACAGGATGCGCTGGGTGGCCTCGACGGCGATCGGGGCGGTGATGGCGTAGATGTCGCGGCCGCGGGCGGCGGCGCGGCGGGTGTCGGGACCGCGGCGGACGGCGACCTCGACCAGGAAGGTCTGGGCGGACCGGCCGCTGGGGTCGGCGGGCTGGGGGCCGGTGGTGGTCGGGTCGGCGAGGTCTTGGAGCGGGGTGGTGTTGAGGTAGGCGTCGATCCGCCCGGTCGTGAGGTGCTGGGCGATGGTCACCACGTCGTTCGTCGAGAACTGGCCCACGACCTCCTGGACGCCGAACGGCTCGGCGAACGGCCACGTCGAGCGCGGGGGCGGCTCGTCGCCCGCGAGGACCTGCAGGCGGTGGTCGGTGAACACGACCCGGCGGCCTGCGCGCCGCTGGCCCGCGAGGAGGGTGCCGCGGGTGGGGCGCCAGCTATCGAGGGCCACCGCGACCGCGATCTCGTCGGCGTCGGGCCACTCGCCCATCGCCGCGGTGGCGAGCAGATCGCCCAACGCGCCGTAGAAGCCCATCGCGGGGGCGATGACGATGTCGGTCAGCCCGCGGTAGGTGTTGAACGTGTCCATTGCGACCAGGGTTTCGCCGGTGATGTCCAGATAGGGGATTCCAGCCCGTCGGGCGGCCTCCACCAGCGCCGGCGCGGTGTCGCCGAACGGGCCTGCGCAGTTGATCACCGCGTCGGCCCCGGCGAGCGCGCGGTCCAGCGACTCCGGGTGCTCGACCGCGGCGACCCGGGCCGCCACGTCCCCGGCGACGGCGGCCAGCCGCGCCGCGTCCCGTCCGGACAGCACCGGCGTCAGGCCGCGGGCCAGCAGCTCAGCGGTCACGAACCGGGCGGTGTGCCCGTACGCGCCGAACACCGCGACTGTCGTCATGATCCCTCCAGCAGCGTGCGAAATCCGGTCGGAATCCTGCTGCCCGCGGCCCCGCTCGGCGACCGCCCGCGGCGACAACCTGCGCTAGGTTCCCGACATGCGTCCCCACCGCGTCGTCATGGCCGTCACCGACGACATGCCGATCTTCGAGGCGGCCGTGCCGTGCCAGGTGTTCGGCGTCGACCGGCCGCACCTGGCCGACCCCTGGTACGAGTTCGCCGTGGTCCCCGTCGGCGGCGCGCCGGTCCGGCTCAGCCCGGGCTTCACCGTCGCCCCGGCCGCGGCCGGGTGGGACCTCGACGCGATCGACACCCTCGTCGTCCCGGCCTGCACCAACGTGCACGACGCCCCGCCCGCCGAGCTGGTCGAGGTCGTCCGGGAGGCGTACGCCCGCGGGACGCGCATCCTGTCGATCTGCTCCGGCGCGTTCATCCTCGCCGCCGCGGGCGTGCTCGACGGGCGCCGGGCCACCACCCACTGGCTGCACGCGGAGGAGCTGGACCGCCGCTACCCCGCCGTCCGCGTCGACCCGTCCGTGCTCTACGTCGAGGACGCCAACGTGATCACCTCCGCCGGGACGGTCGCGGGCATCGATGCGTGCCTGCACCTGGTGCGGATCGACCACGGCGCGGCGGTCGCCGCCGAGCTGGCCCGCAGGCTGGTCACCCCGCCCCACCGCGACGGCGGCCAGGCCCAGTACCACCGCCCCGCCGCGCCCGCGGCCACCGGCGACTGGCTGGCCGCCCTGCTCGACTGGGCGGACGAGCACCTGCACCTGCCGCTGACCACCGCCGACCTGGCCGCCCGGGCCCACGTCAGCGCGCGGACCGTCGAGCGGCGCTTCGCCGAGGTGCTGGGCATGTCGCCGCTGCGCTGGCTGCTCCAGCAGCGGGTGCGCCGGGCCCAGCAGTTCCTGGAGACCAGCGACCGCCCGATCAGCTGGATCGCCGCCACCTGCGGGTTCGGCGCGCCCACGAGCCTGCGCGCGCACTTCGCCCGCAGCGTCGGCATGTCCCCGAGCGCCTACCGCCGCGCCTTCCACGAACGCGCGGGCGCCGACCGCATCGCCAGCTGACCGCGTGTCGGCCCGGTCCCGGGCCGCCGCGGTGGGAGACTGCCCGGCGATGCACACTCCGTCCGACCTGGCCGACCTGCTGGAATGCGAGCACCGCAGCGTGCTGGCGCAGGCGCACGCGGCCGGGCTACCCGGGGCGCCGCGGCCGGGCGCCGGGCCGGACCAGCTCACGGTCAAGCACGGCCGCGCCCACGAGCAGGCCACCCTGGCCCGGGTCGGCAGGCAGCGCACGGTCGTGCGCATCGACGACCCCGACCCGGTGGCCGCGGCCGCCGAGACCGCCGCGGCCCTGCGCGCCCACGCGCCCGTCGTCTACCAGGCGGTCTTCCACGACGCGGGCTTCAGCGGCCGGGCCGACTTCCTCATGCGCGACGCCGAGGGCCGCTACGAGGTCTACGACACCAAGCTCGCCCGGCACGCCCGCCCCTCGGCGGTGATCCAGCTCGCCGCCTACGCCGACGCCCTGGCCTGCGCGGGCTGGCCTGCGGGGCCGAACATGCACCTGCTGCTCGGCGACGGCAGCCGGGTCACCCTGCGCGTGGACGACTTCCTCCCGCTGCTGCACCGCCTGCGCCACCGGCTCACCACCCGGCCCGCCCGGCTGCCCGAGCGGCTGTGGGGCGACGAGCGGCCCGCGTGCTCGGGCTGCCGCTTCGCCGAGCACTGCGCCGCGGGCCGCGAGGCCGACCGCGACCTGGCGCTGGTCGCGGGCATCCGCGCCGACCAGCGGCGCAAGCTGGTCGCCGCGGGCATCACCACCATCGACGCCCTCGCCACCGCGACCACCCGACCCAGCACGCTATCCGCTGGCTCGTTCACCGCCCTGCGCGCGCAGGCGGCCATCCAGGTCCGCCAGGACGCCACCGGCGCCGTCGACTACGAGATCGCCGACCCCGAGGCGCTGGCCGAGCTGCCGCCGCCGAGCCCGGGCGACCTGTTCTTCGACATGGAGGGCGACCCCTACGTCGCGGGCGGCGACGGGCTGGAGTACCTCTTCGGGGTCGTCGCCGACGGCGCGTTCACCCCGTTCTGGGCGCACAGCCGCGCCGAGGAGCGGGTGGCGTTCGAGCAGTTCATCGACTTCGCCGTGGCCCGGCTGGCCGCGCACCCCGACGCGCACATCTACCACTACGCGCCCTACGAGTCCTCGGCCATCAAGCGGCTGGCCGCGCTGCACGGCACCCGGGAAGCCGAGGTCGACGCCCTCCTGCGCCGCAACGCCCTGGTCGACCTCTACGCCGTGGTGCGCAAGGCGCTGCGGGTCTCCCAGCGCTCGTACTCCATCAAGGCCCTCGAACCGCTCTACATGCCCGACGCCCGCGAAGGCGAGGTCAAGACCGCCGCGTCGAGCATCGAGGCGTACGAGCGGTACCTGGCGCACATGGTCGACGGCGAGACCGACAGCGCCGAGGACGTCCTGCGCGGCATCGCCGACTACAACGAGTACGACTGCGTCTCCACGCAGAAGCTGTTCGAGTTCCTGCACCAGGTGCGCGCCGACCACGGCATCGAGACGCGCGTGGTCGTCGAGGAGCCCGCCGACGAGCAGCAGCAGCAGACCGAGCGGGCCGCGCGGGTCGTGGAGCTGGTGGCCGCGCTCGGCGCGGGGCTGCCCGCCGACCCGGCCGACCGCACCCCCGACGACGAGGCCCGCGCGCTGCTGGCCGCCCTGGTCGGCTACCACCGGCGGGAGACCAACCCGGCGTGGTGGGAGTTCTTCCGCCAGCTCGCCGCGCCCCTCGCCGACCTCGAAGCCGACACCACCTGCGCCGTGCCCGTCCACGTCGACGCGGCGGGCTGGGAGCTGCCGACGCGGAAGAACGGCCTGGCCAAGCGGCGGGTGACCCTGCGCTGCGACCCCGACCGCCCGCACCCGTTCACCCGCGGCGAGAAGGTCCGCCTCCGGTACGGGCCGACCAGCCGCGCGGCCCAGGTGACCGCCGCCTCCGCCGAGCACATCGAGCTGCTGGAGAGCGCCAAGCCCGCCGAGATCGCCGATGACCTGCCGCAGGCGGTGCTGCCCGGCGAGCCGGTGCGGCCTGCGCCGAAGGACGAGGCGATCGCCGACCTCGCCGAGCAGGTCGTCGCCTGCCTGCCGCGCCTGCCCGCGCACCCCGGCATCGACCTGCTGCGCCGCCTCCCGCCGCGCCTGCGCGACGGGGCCGCCCTGCCCGAACCGGGCCCTGACCTCGTGGCCACGGTGATCAGCGCCGTCGACGCCCTGGACGGCTCGACCCTGGCCGTGCAGGGACCGCCGGGGGCGGGCAAGACCTACCTCGCGGGCAAGCTCATCGCCCACCTCGTGGACACCGGCCGCACGGTCGGGGTCACCTCGAACAGCCACAAGGCCGTCGAGAACGTCCTCGCCGCCGCCCTGGCCACCGCGCCCGGCATCCCCTGCGCCAAGCGCCCGCGCAGCGCCCCCGACCCGGACGCGCGCTGGGACCAGCCCAAGGACAACGCCGGGCTGGCCCGCTGGCGCGCCGACCACCCGGACGGTCACCTGGTCGGCGGCACCGCCTGGCAGTTCACCTCCGCGGCGATGCGCGCCGAACCGGTCGACGTGCTGATCGTCGACGAGGCGGGCCAGTTCTCCCTGGCCGACGCGCTGGCGGTGTCCACCTGCGCCCGCAACCTGGTGCTCCTCGGCGACCCCCAGCAGCTCCCGCAGGTCGTGCAGGGCACCCACCCGCCGGGCGCGGACGCCTCCGCGCTCGGCCACCTCATCGGCGACGCCGACATCATCCCGGCCGAGCTGGGCTACTTCCTCGACCAGACCCGGCGCATGCACCCCGCCGTCTGCGCGCCGGTCTCCCGCCTGTCCTACGCGGGCCGCCTGCACGCCCACCCGACCGCGGCCGGGCGCGGCATCGATGGCGTCCCGTCGGGCCTGCACCTGGTCGAGGTCGACCACGAGGGCAACACGACCAGCTCCCCGGAGGAAGCGGCCGCGATCGCCGCGATCGTCGCCGACCTGCACGGCAGGCCGTGGCGCGACCAGGACGCCCTCCGCCAGCTCACCGATGAGGACATCCTGGTCGTCGCGCCCTACAACCTGCAGACCCGCGTGGTCGCCCGCGCGCTGGAGCACGCGGGCTTCCCCGGCGTCCGGGTCGGGACCGTGGACCGGTTCCAGGGCCAGGAGGCCCCGGTCGTGATCGCCACGATGACCTCGTCGTCGGCGCTGGACCTGCCGCGCGGGCTGGACTTCCTGCTCTCGCGCAACCGCGTCAACGTCGCGCTGTCCCGCGCCCAGGCCGTCGCGCTGCTGGTCTGCTCGCCCCGGCTCGTGGAGGCCGACATCCGCACCGTCGACCAGATGCGGCTGGTGTCGGGGATGATCGGGCTGATGGACGGCGCGCTCAGGTCTGCGGCCACATGGCGTAGATGAGGTTGTCGGCGTCGGCGCAGATCACCTGCGCGAGCTGGCCTTCGCGGGCCTGGTTGCAGGCCAGCGGACCGATGTGGACCGGGTCGAGCCCGAACTCCGGCTCGGGGCGCTGGGCGTAGTAGTCGAACAGGATCGCGCCCGCCTCCTCGCAGCCGAGGACGCCGCCAGGGGTTTCCACGACCACGGCGTGCATCGGCTTGCCCAGGGCGCCCTTGAAGGTCGCGTCGCAGTACTGGGCGGGCAGGCTCTCGTCCACCGTCAGCGGCGGCATCCCGTCGGCAGCCGCGGTCGTCGTGGGGGGCTTGATGTTGATGCTGATCGACGGGATCGACGCCCTGGACGTCGTCGGGGTTGTCGCAGGGGCCGTCGGTGTCGTCGTGGGGGTGGCGCTGCCCGACCCCGAGGGGACCGGCTGGCCGGTGACCGCGGGACCGCAGCCGGTCACCAGGACGCCGACGACCGCACCCGCCACAACATGAGCGAACTTCATGCCAGTGGGGTCGGGCCGCCCGCCGCGCCCGTTACGGCCGACCGGCCCGGTGTGATCCACCTGGCGCGCCGGTCGTTCGAGTTGGCTTCGGTTGTCGGCGGTCCGCGCGCCGTCCTACGGTTGGGCACTCCGCCGAACCCGGTGCGCCCGGGGGCATCGCGGGTTCGCCGTTCGGGTTCGCCCCGCGTTGCGCTTGTCGGCTCGATGAAGCGAAGGTCGGACCAATGGGCACGAAAGTCACGTTCGTCGAACTGACCACCTACGAGGGTGTTCTGCCGCTCGCGACCGGCTACCTGCAGGCCTACGCCGCGCAGGACCCGCAGCTCGCCGCCGAGTGCGAGTTCGAGATCGTCTCCCGCAACATCAACGGCGATCGGGACGCCATCGCCGACGAGCTGATCCGCCGCGGCAGCGACGTCTACGCGGTGAGCTGCTACCTGTGGAACATGGGCACCACCAAGTGGTTGCTCGAACAGCTCTACCGCGCGCTGCCGGAGGCGAAGATAATCCTCGGCGGCCCGCAGGTGATGAACCACCTGGCCAAGTACGTGCCGCCGGAGCGGGAGAACATCGTCGTCTGCAACGGCGAGGGCGAGCGCACCTTCTACGCCTACCTCAAGCAGGTGGTCAGCGGCGCGATGGACCTGCGCGCGGTGGAGGGGCTGAGCTTCTGGGAGGACGGCCAGCTGATCACCACCCCGAAGGCCGAGCGGATCAAGGACCTCTCCGAGGTGCCGTCGCCGTTCCTGACCGGGGTGTTCAAGGAGCGCGAGTACAGCTTCGCCATCCTGGAGACCAACCGCGGCTGCCCGTTCAACTGCGGGTTCTGCGCGTGGGGCGCGGCCACCAACGACAAGGTGTACAAGTTCGACGACGACCGGGTGAAGCAGGACATCGCCTGGATCTCCGAGCACGGCTTCCACTCCATCTTCATCGCCGACGCCAACTGGGGCATCGGGCCGCGCGACGTGGAGTTCACCGAGTTCATCGTGGCGTGCAAGGAGAAGAACGGCCTGCCGTACCGGGTGGACGTCGCCTCGGCGAAGAACCGGCCGGACCGCACGGCCAAGATCACCCAGCTGTTCGTCGACGGCGGCATGGTGACCAGCCAGACGATCTCGCTGCAGTCGATGGACCAGGGCACGCTGAACCAGATCCAGCGCAGCAACATCCGGCTCAGCGCCTACATCACGCTGCAGAAGACGTTGCGGGAGCGGGGGATCAACTCCAACATCGAGCTGATCTGGCCGCTGCCGGGGGAGACCTTGCAGTCCTACCGCAAGGGCGTGGCCGAGCTGTGTCGGCTCACCGCCGAGGTCATCATCACCTACCCGCAGCTGCTGCTGCACAACACGCCCATCTACGAGCAGCGCGACGTGTTCGGGGTGCGGACCGCGCGGGTGCCCAGCGAGATCGCCGAGGCCGAGATCGTCGTCAGCACCCGCTGGGTGAACTCGACCGAGTACGAGCTGGGCGTCTGGTACTCCTACATCGTCCATGCGTTCTACAACGTCCGCGCGCTGTACTACCTGGCGAACTACCTCGACCGCAGCGGGATCACGCCCTTCGAGGACTTCTTCGCCGAGGCCGTGGAGTACTTCCAGGGCAGGCTGGACACCCACGTCGCCCAGTACTTCGCCGAGTCGGTGAAGAACCTGGGGAACTACGACATCCGCGACAGCGGCCTGGTCGCGCACATGGTGCTGCACGCCCACCGCGCCGAGTTCGACGCGACGGTGGCCGACTTCGTGCGCAGGCAGCCGTGGTGGTCGCAGCACCCGTTGGCCCGCGCCGCCTTCGAGCTGGACCTGATCGCCCGCCCCTACGTCTACGACGAGCCGGTGCGCGTGCCCGACTACGAGTTCGAGCACGTCTCCTACGAGCCGATCGACGACTACCGCGGCACGCTGACCCTGCCCGCCGAGCTGGGCGGTCTCCTGGCCCAGCTGGACATGCCCGCCTACGACGGGCCTGCTCCGGAGCGGTTGCTGATCTCCCACGGCCCCAAGCGCAAGAAGCCGCTCAGCGACCAGTGGAGCATGCACACCGCGACGCTGTACTGCCAGGGGATCTTCATCTGCCAGCGGGAGTACATCCCGACCTTCACCGCGGCCGACCCGGTCGGCTGACCACGAGGCCGGAGCCGCTGGGGGCGCACCCCCAGCGGCTCCACCGCGCCCGCTCAGCCCTCGTCGACCTCGATCGCCCCGCACGGGCAGTTGGCGGCGGCCCGCCGCACCCGGTCGGCGCGGTCGGCCGCGGGGTGCGGCTGCCGCAGGACGACGACGCCGTCGCTGTCGCGCTGGTCGAACACCTCGGGGTCGACCATCACGCAGTTGCCGGTGCCGCAGCACCGCTCCTGGTCGACGCTGACGCGCATGGGGGGCCTCCTCGCCTCGGTCACCACGTCACCGGCAGCGACACCAGGCTGTAGGCGGCCGCGTTGGGCCGGAACCTGATGTCCTCGAACGGCACCGCCAGCCGCAGCCCGGGGAAGCGCCGCAGCAGGGCCGGGAAGGCCACCTGCAGCTCCATCCTGGCCAGCGGGCGGCCCAGGCAGTGGTGGATGCCGTGGCCGAACGCCACGTGCAGCTCCGGGTCGTGGGCGAGGTCGAAGCGGTCGGCGTCCGGGTAGCGCTCGCCGTCGCGGTTGGCCGCCTGAAGCGAGACCATGACGTGGTCGCCTGCCGGGATGGTGGTGCCGCCGATCGCCACGTCCGCCATCGCGGTGCGGACCAGCGTGCTCGGCACGACGGAGAGGTAGCGCAGCATCTCCTCGACCGCGTGCTCCACCCGCTCGGGCTGGTCCCGGATCACCGCGGCCTGCTCGGGGTTGCGGATGAGCAGGAGCGTGCCGATGGCGAGCACGTTGGCGGTGGTCTCGTGGCCCGCGCTGAGCAGCATGTTGGTCAGGCCGATGAGCTCCTCGTCGGTGATGTCGTCGCCGTGCTCGCGCACCAGCATGCCGAGCAGGTCGTCGCCGGGCTCGGCGCGCTGGGCGGCGACCAGGCCCGCCATGTACTCGTGCATCTCCATGAAGTTGGCCAGGCCGTCCTCGTGCTGCACGTCCACCTCGACGGCCATCCGGCTGCGCCGCTGGAAGTCGTCGCGGTCGCGGTAGGGCACGCCCAGCAGCTCGCAGATCACCAGGGAGGGGATGGGCAGGGCGAAGACCTGCATGAGGTCGACCGGCCCGCCCGCGCGCTCCATGCCGTCGAGGTGCTCGGCCACGATGCGCTCGATGCGCGGGCGCAGCCGGGCCATGCGCTTGACCGTGAACTCCCCGGTCACCATCCGGCGCAGCCGGGTGTGCCCGGGCGGGTCCATGCCGACGAACATGCCGGGCGGGATCGGGGGCGCCTCGGTGGAGCGGGCCGGGTCGGGCGGGCGCAGCAGCGAGTCCGGTGGGGGGACGCTGCTGAACCGCGGGTCGCTGAGCACGGCGCGGACGTCGGCGTGGCGGGTGACCAGCCATGCGGTGCCCCCGCTGGGCAGCAGGAAGCGGGCCACCGGCTCCTCGGCGCGCCGCCGGACCAGCTCGGGCGCCGGGTCGAAGGGGCAGTCGGGCGCGCGCTGGTAGGTCAGCGGCACGGACCGCGCGTCGGCCACGTGGTCATCGGTCAGGGACACGGGTGCTTCCTCTCTGGGGCGGGTGGTCAGTTCTGGACCGCGCGCAGCACGCTCACGCCGGTAGCGGCTTGGTCTCCGCTGATTGCGACGAGACGCAGACCTGCCTTGGCGAACAGGTCGCCGAACTCCTCGGCGGTGCGGATGGCCCCGCCGCAGGCGAGCGTGCACAGGTCGCTCATCAGGGCGAGGGGGTCGGCGGCCCGGTCGCCGTCGGGCAGGACCATGTCGACCACCAGCAGCGCGCTCCCGGCGCGCATCGCCGCGCGGCAGGCGCGCAGGATGCGCACCGCGTCGTCGTCGGACCAGTCGCTGATGGTGTTCTTGACCAGGTAGAGGTCCGCCCCGGCAGGCAGCGGGTCGGCGAGGAAGTCGCCCGCCACCAGCGTGCAGCGCTCGGACACGCCTGCGCGCTCCAGCACCGCCCGGGTGCGGGCCAGGCCAGCGGCCTGGTCGAAGATCGTGCCCACCAGCTCTGGGTTGGCGGCCAGCAGCCCGGCCATCAGGACGCCGTTGCCGCCGCCCACGTCCACCAGCTCGCGGACGTTGACCAAGTCCAGGGTGGCGACCAGGTCGGGCACGTCCTTCTCGGCCATGGCCGCCATCCACTGGTGGAAGGCGTCCTGGGTGTCGGGGTTGTCGGCCATCCACTCGTAGCTGGACGCGCCGAAGACGTGCTCCACCGCGGGTTCGCCGGTGCGCACGGTGTGCGCGATGCGCCCGGCGGCGCTCCACGTCGGCTCGCCGCTCATCTGCGTGGCCATGACCTTCACCGAGCCGGGCACGTCCGCGCGCAGGAGCTGCCCGGTCGGGGTCAGCGCGTAGCCCTGGTCGCCGAGCTCGACGAGCCCCAGGTGCACCGCGCCGCGCAGCAGCCTGCGCAGCGACGGCGCGTGGCACCCGGCGCGCCGCGCCAGCTCGGGGAGGGGGAGCGGCCCGTCGGCGAGCTGGTCGGCGAGGTCCAGCGTGGCGATCGTGCGCACGATCTGCGCCGGGATGAAGCCGAACACCATGTCCAGCAGCCGGGCGGTCTCGCTGTGGGCCACCATCGTCCTCACCTCTCGTCAGGGGCAGTGGGTCCGGGTCACCACGTCACGGGCAGCTCGCGCAGCCCGCCGACGATGGGGTCGCCGTCGGGGCGCAGCTGGTCCGGTGGGACCGCCAGGCGCAGGCCGGGGAAGCGCGCGAACAAGCGGCCGAAGACCGCCCGCAGCTCCACCCGGGCCAGGTTCCGGCCCACGCACAGGTGCCTGCCGTAGCCGAAGGCCAGGTGCGGGTTGGGGTCGCGGGTGATGTCGAAGCGGTGCGGCTCGGCGAACGCGCGCGGGTCGTGGTTGGCCCCGATCAGGTTCAGCACCACCGCATCGCCCGCCTTGATCGTCACCCCGCCGATCTCGATGTCGGCGCTGGCGTAGTGGGCCAGCGCCTCGCCGCCCGACATCCGCCGCCGCAGGACCTCCTCGACCGCCGGGTCGAGCAGCGCCGGGTCGCGCCGCAGCGCGGCCAGCTGGTCGGGGTTGGTCAGCAGGTGCAGCGCGCCCCACGCGATGACGACGACGGTGGTCGCGTTGCCCGCGAACAGCAGCCCGGCCGCCATGACGCCCGCCGCGTCGGGGTCGATCACCCCGGCCTCGCAGGCGGCGGCCAGGTCGGACAGCACGTCCTCGGCCCGCTCGGCGCGCTTGCGCTCCAGCAGCTCGCCCATGCTCTCCAGCAGGCTCGCCATCGCCGCGCGGGAGCTGCCCGCGTCCATCGGGTCGGCGCCCTGCTCCGACCACTTCTGGAAGCGCTCGCGCTCCTCGTGGGGCACGCCCAGCAGCTCGCAGATGACCAGCGTGGGCAGCGGGCGGGCCAGGGCGTCGAGCAGGTCGAGCGGGGGGCCGTGCTGGTCCATCGCGGTCAGCAGCTCGTCCACCAGCGCCTCGACCCGGGGGGTGAGCGCCGCCATCCGCCTGGCGGAGAAGGACTTGGTGAGCAGGGCGCGCAGGGCGGCTTCGCTGGCGTGCTCGGTCTCGTAGTCCTGGTACTCCCAGTCCGAGCCGTCGAGCAGCGCGGAGTGGGTTACCCGGGGCGCGTTGCCCGGGTCCGGGTGCGACCGGGTGAGCCGGGGGTCGAGGAACAGCTGCCGCGCCGCGTCGAACCGGGTGACCATCCACGCCTCGTCGCCGACCATCGTGCGGAACCGGCACACCGGGCCGCGGTCCTGCATCGCCAGCACTGCGGGCGGGAGGGCGAGGACGTCGGGCCGGTCGAACGGGCTGGTCGGCAGGTCGGGTTGCTGGGTCATGCTCCTCCTGGGAATCAGGGCACGATGACGACCGGCTCCCCGCCGCCGTCCGCGGCTTCGGCCAGCCGCATGGCCTCCTCGATCAGGGTCTCCACGATCTGGTGTTCGGGGACGGTCTTGATGACCTGGCCCTTGACGAAGATCTGGCCTTTGCCGTTGCCGGAGGCGACGCCGAGGTCGGCTTCGCGGGCTTCGCCGGGTCCGTTGACCAC
>NZ_JBSGHB010000032.1:0-13261 GCF_053604195.1 Actinokineospora sp. NPDC004072
GGGGTGGGCGACCTCCTCGATGTGGCCGCGGCGGGCCTCGCGGTGGTCATCGGCTCGTTCGACGACGAGCCAGTCGCCGGGGTGGGCGCGCATGGTGGACTCCTGGGGGTCAGAACAGCGGACCGGGCGTCAGCGCGGCCGCTTCGGCGGGTGCGAGGGCCTCGGGGTGAGCACGACGGGCACCGGGGGGTGGCGGACGCAGTGGTCGGCAGCCGCTCGGCCTCGGCGACGGCCCGCTCCAGGGCGACGGCGGAAGGGTCGGAGCCGCAGGCCCCCACCGCGATCACGCCGGTCGGTGCTGTGCTCACGGTCGGTTCCTTTCGCCCGTCGGTACTGCTGATCGTCGCCGCGAGGCCCGCGGCGCCGATACGCACGACGGTCCCCAGGCGGGTGGGACCTTGGCCCCCCTCGCCGGTGGGCACGCCGTTCATGCCGGATGTCCTCGGCGATCGCGTCGTCACCGCGCAAGGCGTGCCTGCGCAGCAGCGCGCAGGGCCTGGCGTGCTTGTGCATCTCGACCTCCTTCTGACGTGGTGCGGCCGGAGAACTCGCCGCGCCGTCCCGGACGGCGCGGGGAGCCAAGGTCCCGCATCGGTGCCCACCTTCGACTCTCACCTGATCAGGTCGTGGCCGCGAGAGTTGACACCGAGAGGGAAGGAGGCGCCATGACCGCAGCACAACCAGACCGCGGCACAGTGCGCGCCGTGCTCGCCTTGGCCGGACGGGCGCCGTCGGTGCACAACACCCAGCCGTGGCGCTGGGTCGCCGGTGCGGAGTCGGTGCACCTGATGGCCGACTGGGACCGCTGGCTGCGCGCCACTGACCCCGACGGGCGGGACCTGCTGGTCAGCTGCGGAGCCGCACTGCACCACCTGCGGACCGCGTTCGCGGGCCTGGGCTTCGCCGCCCGGGTGCACCGCCTGCCCAACCCTGCGGAACCGGCCCACCTGGCCGCCGTGGAACCGCGCGCCGCGACCGCGACCGACGAGCAGGTCGCACTCGTCGCGGCGATCGGCAGGCGGCGCACCGACCGCCGCCGATTCTCGTCCCGGCCGGTCCCCGCGAGCCACCTCGACTTCTTCGCCGCCACAGCGGCCGAGCAAGGCGCGCTCGCCGTCCCGATCGCGGGCGTCCGGGCGCGGCGAGGGCTGACGACGGCGTTCACGTCGGCCGCCGCGCGGCAGGAATGCCTCGACGGCTACCGCACCGAACTGGGGCTGTGGTCAGGGCGCGCCCGCACGGGCAGCGACGGCGTCCCCCGCACAGCGGCGCCGAACGCCCCGATGACGCACAACGGGGTGGTCATGCGCGCCTTCAGCGCCGGTTCCCTGACCACCACCGGGCAGGAGCAGGAAGTCGACGCAGGCGCGCTGCTGGTGCTCGCCACCGCGGGCGACGACCCGCTCTCCCGGCTGCGGGCGGGCGAGGCGGCCAGCGCGGTGCTGCTGGCGGCCACCAGCCTCGGCCTGGCCACCTGCCCGCTGTCCCAACCGCTCGAACTGCCCGAGACCCGCGCGGCGATCCGCGTCGGGGCGCTCGACGGGGCCGGGGTCCCCCAGCTGATCCTGCGGCTCGGCTGGGCGCCCGCCGACGCTGCCCCGCTGCCCGCCACCCCGCGCCGCCCGGTCGAGGACCTCCTGTCCCGCCTGCCCGGAACCGGCCCCCAAGCACTCTGAACACCCCGACCGACGGAGGAAGAGATGACCCTGCACCACGCCCCCCGCCGCACCAACCAGCTCGCGCACCCCGCCCCCACCGCGGGCGTCGAGCGGCCCCTGCCCACCGCACGGCTGCTCGCCGCGATCCGCATCGCGATGGGCCTGGTCTTCACCTGGGCGTTCCTCGACAAGACCTTCGGCATCGGCTACGCGACCCCCGCCGCCAACGCCTGGATCAACGGCGGGTCGCCGACCAAGGGCTTCCTCGGCAGCATCGACCGCGGCCCGCTCGGCGACGTGTTCCGCTCCTGGGCCGGGCAGGCGTGGGCGGACTGGCTGTTCATGGCCGGGCTGCTCGGCATCGGCGCCGCCCTGCTGCTGGGCGTGGGCCTGCGCGTGGCCGCCGCGGCGGGCTCGCTGCAGCTGCTGCTGATGTGGGCCGCGGAATGGCCGCTGGCCCGCCACACCGACGCCGGCGAGCTGACCCGCTCGACCAACCCGGTGCTCGACTACCACATCGTCTACGCCCTGGTGCTGGTCCTGCTCGCCGTCGCATGCGCAGGCGACGTGTGGGGCCTGGGCAGGCGCTGGGCGCGGCTCGACCTGGTCGACCGCAACCGCTGGCTGCGGTGACCCCACCGAGGAGAAGCCCCGACCCGTTCGCGGGTCGGGGCTTCGCGTGCGCGGCCGGGTCGCGACGGGTCCGACGTCGCCGAGGCCTGCCTCGGTGAGCAGCACGTGCTGGGGTTGACCGGGGACGGCTTTCGCGATGGTCAGCGGGGTCCGCGTCGACGAGCCGTGATCCCGGTGCGGACCTGAACCCGGACTGGGTAACGGGAACGGCCCCGGCCGGGGAGGGCCGGGGCCGTGCGGGTGCGCGCGGGTCAGCGCGGCGGGACGACGGCGACCGGGCACTCGGCGTGGCGCAGGACGGCTTGGGCGGTGCCGCCGAGGACGACGCAGGCCAGCGGGCTGTGCCCGCGGCTGCCGACGACCAGCAGCTGGGCATCCTCGGCGTGGTCGAGCAGGGCCCGGGCCGGGCGGTCGCGGACCACGACGCGCTCGACCGCCACCTCGGGGTACTTCTCGGCCCAGCCCGCCAGCCGCTCGGCCAGCAACGCGCGCTCGCCCTCGGCGATCGCGTCCCAGTCCATCTGGACCGGCAGCGGATACCAGCCCGCGATGTAGGCGGTGTCGAGCCAGGTGTGCACGGCACGCAGCCCGGCACCGCGGTGCGCGGCCTCGTCGAAGGCGAACGCCAGCGCCGCATCACCTGCCGGGGACCCGTCAACGCCCACGACGACGGGCCCCTGCTCGGGTGCGCCGCGGACGACGACGACCGGGCTGTGGGCATGGGTGGCCATCGTCAGCGCAAGCGAGCCCGCGAGCAGGCCGCGGAACCCACCGAGCCCCCGACTACCCAGCACGACGGCGCGGGCGTCGAGGGAGGCGTCGACGACGACCTGGGCGGGCGTGCCCATCCGCGCGTCGAGGATCGGCGTGACGCCGGGCGCGGCGGCGCGGGCCGCGGCGGACGCCTCGGCGAGCACGCGCTCGGCGTGGTCGGTCATGGCCGCCGCCCACCGGTCGTCCGGGTCGAGGGCGGCGGGCAGCCGGGGCGGGGGCGGCGGGTAGGCGTGCAGCAGCCGCAGCGGCAGGCCGCGCGCCGCGGCCGCGCAGGCCGCCCAGCGGACGGCGTCGAGGGCGGCGGCCGAGCCGTCGACGGCGGCGATGATCAGGGGCATCAGCGGACCTTTCCGGGTGTGCGCGGCAGTGCGGCGGGGGGACGGCGGGACCTGGGCGCGGGGCCGACCGCCGGGACGCCGACCCGCAGGATCGCCTGCGGGAAACCGGGCAGTTCGGCGGCCTCGACGAGCCCGGCGCGGACTTCGTGCAGGTGCAGGGGCAGGGTGACGGCGGAGGCCGCGAGGCCCAGGGCGGTGGCGGCCAGCCAGGTCTGCTGCAGCGCGATCCCGGCGTGCAGGTGGTCGCTGCGGCCGTCGCCGGTGGTGATAACCACCAGATGCGCCTCATCGGCGAGCCGGTCGGCCAGGGTCGGTCCGCCGGGGTGCTGGTCCGCCTCGGCGCCCAGGCCGGACCACAGCCTCGGGTCCGCCTCCGGCCCGCACCAGGCGGCCAGCTCCGCGCGGTAGGCGGGGTCGTTACCGATGTGGTCGGCGGCGTGGGTGAGCAGGCGCCCCACGGCGGCATCGCGCTCGGGCCCGGCGAGCAGGACCACGGCCGCGCCCGCCACGTCGGTCGCCTTCAGCAGCGCGGCCCGGGCGGCGACCGGGGGCGGGGCGGCGAATCGGGCGCGGTGGCTGCGGCGGGCGCCGATGGCCGCGTACCGCGCCAGCTCGCCGCGGTCGGAGGGCTTGCGCTCGCCCGCGCGCACCACGGCGACGACGTCGCGGCGCTCGGGCAGCGGGAACTGCCGCCAGGACTCGGTCCAGCCGAGTCCGCGGCAGGCGAGCCGCAGGGTGGCCACGGCCGCGCCGCAGGAGATCAGCCGGTCCCGGCCGAACGGGTCCTGCCGCGGCAGGCGCAGGGCGGCCCGCTCGATGACCAGGGCGTCGCGGTCGCGGGTCTCCAGTGCCCAGGGCCGGGTGCCGTGCACCGACGGCGCGCGGTCCACCGCCGCGACGAGGACGGCCTCCTCCGCGCAGGTCCACCGCGGGCTGTGGGCGGTCATCGGACCGACGCGATCAGCGGTGACCCGCCGACCGCCCCACCGCCGACGGTGGACTCCGAGCCGGTGCGGCAGGTGACTCCGGCGGCGATGGGCTGGGTGACCGGCCGGTCCGCCGCGGCGCGGCCGATGCCGGTCGCGGTGGTCCCCTCCGGGTTGGACATGGCGCTCTCCCTCGCTCTCGGTTGTCGCATGCCCAGCCTCGCGTCCTGCGCGCACGGGCGAAGAGGGTCGAACGTCCCCGTGGCGCGGGACGTCCGACGACGGCGCAGGCGCTCCGCCGTCGGCTGCAATGACAGGCGGAGCAATGGCAGGGAAACCGAACCGAGGAGCAGCCGTGTCCGTTTCGTCGCCGTGGCCGGGCCACGACCCGCTCATGTCCGTGATCGCCCTCGCCAACCGGGCCCCGTCGGTGCACAACACCCAGCCGTGGCGGTGGCTCGTCGGGACGCGGTCGCTGCACCTGATGGCCGACCGCGCCCGATGGCTGCCCGCCACCGACCCGCACGGCCGCGACCTGGTGATCAGCTGCGGCGCCGCGCTGCACCACCTGCGGGTCGCGCTGGCCGCGCGCGGTTGGTCCGCTGTGGACCTGCCCGTCGGCCCCGAGGACGACGACCATCTCGCCGCCCTCGGCCTGCGCCCCTGCCCGCCCGCGGGTGCCGATCTCGCCGCGGCGATCCCGCTGCGGCGCACCGACCGGCGCCGCTACAGCGCGCGGCCCGTCCCGGACCGGGCCGTCGCCGCGCTGGTGCGGGCCGCGGCGCGACTGGGCGTGGCGGCGATCCCGCTCGTCGGCGAGGAGGAGCGGCTGGAGGTGGCGGTGAGCCTGCTGGCGGGCGCGGCGCGACAGCGGGTCGACACCCAGGTGCGGCGGGAGCTGGTCCACTGGACCGGCCGCGCCCGCGGTGTGCCCGAGGGGGTTGCCGCCGCCAACTCGCCGAGCGGGGCGGTCCGGCACGGTGGCCTGCCCATGCGGTATTTCCCCGGGGGCCTGCTCACCGAGCCGCCCGGCGACCCGGGCGGGCCGGATGCCGGGATGCTGCTGGTCCTCGCCACCGCGGGAGACGCCCGGGCGGCGCGGCTGCGCGCTGGGGAGGCGGCCAGCGCCGTGCTGCTCACCGCGACCGCGCTGGGCCTGGCGACCTGCGTGCTGTCCCAGAACGTCGAGGTCGACGGCGTGCGGGCGCGCCTGCGCGATCGCCTCCTGGCCGGTCGCGGCGAACCGCAGCTGGTCATCCGGGTCGGCTGCGCGCCGGGATCGACGGATCCGCTGCCCGCCACCGCCAGGCGCCCGGTCGCCGAGGTGTGCCACCGCCTTCCCGGCGCCAGCACCCGCCCCAGCTGGTGATCGGCGAACCGAGCGCGGTCCTCGCCCGACCCCGGGTCCTGCCGCTCACCGCGCCTCCCGCGGGACGCGCGCGGCGAGTCCCCCGGCCCATGCTGCGGCCCGGTCGATCTCGCCCGCGACCAGCGGTCCGGGGGTGCCGGTGACCCAGAACGTCTCGGCCTCGCCGACGGTGAAGCCCGCGTGGCGCAGTGCCCTGCGCATGCCGCGTGCGGCCGAGCCGGGCAGACCCCGCACGCGCATGCGGGTGTCGAAGGCGTGCGCGACCACCTCGGGCCTGCCCTGCAGTTCGGCGAGCCACTCGCGGACGCCCCGGCCCGGCGAGACGAGCGGGCCGCCCGCCTGCTGGCGCGCGGATTCCCGGGTCCTCCGCCTGCTCATGCCGAAGGCGTGGGTGGGGCCGCCGACCAGCAGCAGGCCCACGTCATCGGGCAGGCGGTCCGGGGCGGCGCCGACCTCGACGAGCGTGACCGGCCCGGCGGCGGCCATGCCGTCGGCGATGACGGCGGCGATCTCCCTGGTGTTGCCGAACATCGACTCGAAGACCACGAGCGTGCGTGCCATGGCGGTTCCCTTCAGCTGTCCGGGGTGGGGAGGATGCGGGCGCGGGCGTCGACCGCGCGTCCGGCGGTGAGCGGGTTGATGTCGAGTTCAGCCAGTTCGGGGACGGTCTCGGCCAGCCGGGCCACCCGGCGCAGCACGTCCGCGGCGGCCGGGTCTGGGTGTGCGCGGGCGATTCGCGGGGCGGTGCTCATCTCGGCGATGTCGCCCTCGGTGAGCGGGCACAGCCGCATCACCTGGTCGTCCAGCGCTTCGGCGTCGGTGCCGCCCGCGCCGAAGGCCACCAGCGGACCGAAGCGCGGGTCGTTGCGGACGCCGATGAGCAGTTCGGGGCCGCGCCCCACCATCGGCTGCACGAACACCGAGCGCAGCCCGGCGTCGAAGCGGTCGCGCAGGGCCGCCACGGCGGCCCGCACGTCCGCCTCCGTGCGCAGGTCGAGCAGGACTCCCCCGGCCCTGCTCTTGTGCAGCAGGCCGCCGGTGACGGCCTTGACCACGACCGGGACACCCACCCTGCGCCAGAAGTCCACCGCCGCGTCGGCGTCCGGCACGGTCTCCCCGGCGACAACCGGGATGCCCGCCGCGGTGAGCAGCGTGAGGCTGTCCGCCGGGTCCAGCCAGACGCCTTCCGGGTGTTCGGCGAGCCGATCGGCGACGAGGGCGGCGACGGCGCCGCCGTCGAAGTCCGCGGGCTGGGCCACGCGCACGGCGCGCCGGTCCAGCCAGGACCGGCGGTCAGCCGCGGCGGCGATGGCGCGCACCGCCGCTGCCGGGTCGGCGTAGCGGGGCGGCACGCCCGCTTCCACCGGAGACTCCTGTCCGATGCGGACTCCGACGAGCGGCTTGCCGAGTTCGAGCGCGGCCTTCGCGACGCGGTCGATGGCGGTCCCCGGGTCGCCGAGCGCGGTGGGCACGGTGATCGCGACGACCGCGTCCACGCCGGGATCGGCGAGCACGGCGGCGACGCACTCGGCGAAGGCGTCGGCGGTGACGACCGCGGTCGTGTCGACCGGATTCCCGACCGCCGCCGTGGCGGGCAGCCGGGCGCGGAGGCGGCGCACCGTCGATTCGCCGAGCGCGGCGACCGGCAGGCCCGCGGCGGCGCAGGAGTCGGCGGCGAGCACACCGGCGCCGCCCGCGTTGGTGACGACGGCGGTGCGCCTCCCCAAGGGAAGCGGCTGGTCGAGCAGCAGCGCCAGAACCTCGACGGCCTCGGCCGTCGAGTCGACGGCAGTGATCCCCGCCTGCCGGTACAGCGCGTCGGCCGTGGCCGCCGGGGTGGCCAGCGCCGCGGTGTGCGACCCGGCCGCCCGGCTGCCCTCGGCCGAGACCCCGGCGCGGATGGCGACCAGCGGTTTGCGCCGGGCCAGCGCCCTGGCGAGCCGGGCGAAGCGGCGCGGGTCGCCGAAGGACTCCAGGTAGAGCACCGCGGCGTCCGTGCCGTCGTCGGCCGACCACCAGTGCAGCAGGTCATTGCCGCTGATGTCGATCTTGTCCCCTGTGGACACCAGGGTGGACACGCCGATGCCGACCCGGGACAGCTCGCGCACCAGCCCGATCGCGATCCCGCCGGACTGGCAGGCCAGCCCCACCCGCCCGGGCAGCGGCGGCCGGTCCATGAAGGTCGCGTCGAGCCGCGCGAGCGGGTTCGCGACGCCCAGGCAGTTGGGCCCGACCATCCGCATCCCGTGCTCGCGCACGACCTCGCTCACCGCGGCGGAATCGGCCGCTGACAGCCCGGCGGTGACCACCACGAGGGCGCGCACCCCGACTGCGGCGCACTCCCGCACCACGCGCGGAACCGCGGGCGCGGGCACGCACACCACCGCCAGTTCGGGCGGCTCGGCCAGGTCGGCGACGCTGGGCACGCACGGCACGCCCGCGATCGACCGGGCGTGCGGGTTCACGGCCGTGAGCTGGCCGGGGAAGCCGCCGCGGCGGATGTTGACCAGCACGACGTGCCCCACGGAATCCGCACGCCTGCCCGCGCCGATCACGGCGACCGACACCGGACGCAGCAACGGGACCATTCCCGCGACAACGGCCGTGCGGGCTCGATGGTCCACGGCGGTCAGGTAGGCGTCGAGAGAAGCGCTGTCCTCGTCGAGCGGCATGGTGATCCGGATGACGTCGTCGTCGCGTTCGGTGCGCACGGGCAGACCGAGGTCGTCCAACACCCGCAGCATCCGGTGGTTGGCGGTGAGCACGTCGGCGGTGAGGGTGGTCACCCCGTCCGCGCGGGCGCGCTCGACCAGGTTCTGCAGCAGCAGGGTCCCGATGCCGTGCGCCTGGTCGTGATGGGCGACCGAGACCGCGAACTCGGCGACGCCGGGCCCGGTGCGCGCATAGCTGGCGGCGCCGAGCAGGGCCCCGTCGCGGAAGGCTCCGACCGCGGGGCGGGCGTGGTCGGGGTCGGTCAGGCTGCGCACGTACTGTTCGGCGTTGGACCTGCCGAGGGTGAAGAACCTCAGGTAGCGGTCCTCGGGCGGAAGCGCGGCGTGCAGCAGGCGCAAGGCGTCCTCGTCGGCGGCGCCCAGGCGCCGGATCTCGACGGCGCCGCCGTCGCGGCAGCGGGCCCAGTGCACGGCGGTGGCGGTCACCGGTTCCACTCCCCGCCGCTCACGTGCTCGGACCGCTGCCGGTTGCCCAGCGGGGAGAGCTGCCCGGTGGACCGGTGGGTGGCCGACCGCCACCGCGCGGGAGGGCGGTTCCGCGGGACGGGGTCGGCGGTGGACGTGGACTGCGCGGTGCCTGCGGTCATCAGTGGGCTCCCGGTGGGTGGCGACTGAGCCGATCGTCGCCGCGGATGCCCACCCGCTGGCAGCGCCTGCCGTCCCCATCCGGCGGTGACCTTGGACCCCTCCAGCCCGGGTCCCGGCTCCGCACCCGAACACAACGGCCCGACCACGAACGGCCCAGACCGCTGCCGCCCCGGCGGGGCCGTCCGCGGCTACGGCAGGGGCACGCGCCAGGTCAGCCGGGTGCCCTGCGGGACGGCGGGGGCGAGGGTGAGGCTGCCGTCGCAGGCGGTGGCGCGGTGTTCGAGGTTGGCCAGGCCGCTGCGGGCGAAGTGGTCCGGCAGGCCGGCGCCGTCGTCCACCACGTCGATCACCAACTCCTGGTCGGCCTCGATGGTCACGGTGATCGCCGTGGGCGCGGCGTGGCGGACGGCGTTGCTGACCGCCTCGCGGACGACCGCCTCCGCGTGCTCGGTCACATGGGGCGGGACAAGGGTGTCCACCGGGCCGGACATCCGCACCGCCGGCGTGATCCCGCTGTCGGCCGCGGTCTCGGTGATGGCGTCCATGAACCGCCTGCGCGCGCCCGCCGGGGTGTCCTGGCCCGCGGTGTGCAGGTCGAAGATGCTGGTGCGGATCTCGCGGACGGTCTCGTCCAACTGCTCCACCACGCGGCTGATGCGCTCGCGCACCTCGGGGGTGGTGATCCGGTTGAGGGTGCCTTGCAGCGTCATGCCGGAGGCGTAGAGGCGCTGGATCACGTGGTCGTGCAGGTCGCGGGCGATGCGGTCGCGGTCGGCGAGCACATCGAGCAGGCGGCGGTCGCGCTGGGCCTGGGCGGCCTGCAGGGCCAGGCCCGCCTGGTCGGCGAAGGAGACCAGCATGGGCACCAGGTCCGGGTCGAAGCGGTGGCCGCCCTTGTCCCGGGTGGCCAGCAGCACGCCGCTGACCCGGTCGTCGGTGCGCAGCGGCACGGCCAGCGCCGGGCCGAAGCCGAGCCCGTCCGCCCCGGGGCTCTCGCCCAGCACGGCCGCCAAGTCCGGCACCAGCTCGGCCGCGCCCGCCTCCAGGACACCGCGCAGGACCGGGGCGTCCGCCGGGATGGGCACGCCGACCAGGGCTCGGCCCAGCTCGCCGCTGCGCGTGCGCACCCGCAGCGCCGTGCCATCGGCCAGCAGCACGAGCACGCAGTCGGCCTCGGTCAGCTCCAGCGCACGGCGCACGACCAGCTCGAGCGCGTCGTCGGCGCTGGCTCCGGCGAGCAGCTCGGCGCGGACCTCCGAGGACGCCTCCAGCCAGCGATGCCGCCTTCGGCCCTGCTCGAACAGCCGCGCGTTCTCGATCGCCACGCCCGCCGCGGCCGCCAGCGCCCGCAGGACGACCTCGTCCTCGGCGCTGAACTCCTTCGCGCCGCGCTTCTCCGTGAGGTACAGGTTGCCGAAGACCTCCTCCCGGACGCGCACCGGCGCGCCGAGGAAGCTGCTCATCGGCGGGTGGTTCGGCGGGAAGCCCACCGACGCGGGGTGCGCGCCCAACTCGGGCACGCGGATCACCTTCGGGTGCTTGATGAGCAGGCCGAGCAGGCCGCGCCCCTCGGGCAGGTGCCCCATCCGCGACCGCTCCTCGGGGCTGATGCCCACGTAGACGAACTCCTGGAGCAGACCTGCCCGGCCGCCGAGGACGCCCAGCGCGCCGTAGCGGGCGTCGACGAGGTCGACCGCGGCCTGCACGATCCGCTGCAGCGTGGAGTCCAGCTCCAATCCGGCGCCGACGGCCATGACGGCCTCCAGCAGGCCGTGCATGCGGTCGCGGGTGCGACCGATTTCGCTGAGCCGATCCTGCAGCTCGGCCAGCAACTCGTCGAGGCGCAGCCCGCCCAGGCCGGTGGTGTCACCCGTGTCGGGCATCTCGCGCTTCCCTTCGCCGCTGCCGCCATTCTCGCGGTGGCGCAGGTGCGCACCAACCCGATGTGACGACGCCCCTCCCGAATCGGGCGGGACTGCTCGCCCGCCTGCACCCGAGAAGGTGCCAGAGCACGACCGACGAGGGCTAGTACCCGCCACGGCCACCGTGCCACCGGCCCTCGGCTCCGGACCGCGAGTTGCCGACGAGCCGCCGGGACCGCGCCGGACCTCGCACGCCTGATCACCCGATTCGAACTGGACAGCCCGACGCAGGAGGGGCCGCCTCCGCAGGGGGAGGCGGCCCCTTCGGTCTCGGTCTACGGCTGCGAGCGGACGATGGCGACGGGGCAGGTCGCGTGGTGGAGCACGCCCTGGCTGACCGAGCCCATCAGCAGGCCGCGGAAGCCACCCGCGCCCCGGGAGCCGACCACGAGCAGCGCCGCCCCGGCGGCGATGCCGGTGAGGGTCCGGGCCGGGTGGCCGTGGGTCACCGCGCGGCGCACCGGCACGTCCGGGTGCTTCTCCGCCCATCCCGCCATGGACTCGGCGAGGGCCAGGGCGGGCACGGGGTCCTCGTCGTCGGCCAGCAGGACCCCGGTGTCCACCGGGTCCGCGATCCGCGCGGGGCTGACGGTGATCGCCAGCACCCCGGTGCCCAGGCGCTGGGCCTCGGCGAAGGCGAAGGCGATGGCGTCGACGGAGTCCCGCGAGCCGTCGACGCCGACGACGACGTCCCCGCGGGCCACCGTCCGCGCTTCCGGGTCGCCCTCGCGGACGACCACGACCGGCACCGGGGCGTGCGCAGCGACCTGGACGGCGGTCGACCCGAGCAGCAGCCCGGAGAATCCGCCCAGCCCGCGCGAGCCCAACACCACCACGCAGGCCGAGCCCGCCTCGCGCAGCAGCGCGGGGACCGGCGCGGTCTCGGGCATCGCTGTGTCGATCTCGATGTCCGGCTCGGCCTCGCGGGCGCGGTTCACCGCGTCGACGAGGATCTGGCGTGCCTCGTTGCGCAGCCCGCCGGTCGGGTCGCCGTACTCGGCCGGGCCGAGCGGGACGGCCAGCTTGGGCCAGATGAAGGCGTGCACCACGCGCAAGCCGGTCTCCCGCGCGGCGGCCTCCCGCGCCGCCCACACCACCGCGTCCAGGCTCGACTGCGAACCGTCAACCCCGACGACGACCGGGGCGCTGTTGACCGACATGAGCTCCTCCTCGTTCGATTCCCCTCCACGATGGCCCGACCCCGGGCGCCCGGGACAGCCGCGGAGATCACCGACGCGCTGGGTCTTTGGTCCCCGCGCACCCGGTGCGCGATGACCCTGGCGCGCTCTCCGGAGGCCGATGTGGACTGGAGGTCGACGACGGGCGTGGAAGGAGCGAGATGGCGCAGGACTTCCCGGAGAGCGGCACCGTCCGCGCCGCCATGGACGCGGCGGGCGGGCGCAGAACCCGTTCGGCGCCGCGGGCTGGCGCTGGGACCCGGTCCCCGGCGGCGTGGGCCTGCGCATCGCGGGCCCTGTGGACGAGCCCGTTCTCGTCCCCGGACGTCCCTCGGGCCAGTACCCGCGGGTCGCTCGGCACCGCACGAGTTCGAAGGAGCATGGCGAACCGGCCTTGGGCCTGCGTGCAGTCCACGATCGGGACACGGCGCTCCTCGCCGCGGGCGCTGCGCTGCACGCCGCCGTGCTCGCGTTCGCGGCGTTCGGCTGGCACGCCGCGGTGCGCGAGCCGCGGGCGCGTGGCCACCTCGCCGATCTCGCCTTCTCACCGCGCGCCGCGGAGCCGCTCGACATCGACCGCGCCGCCGCGCTGGTTCGATGCCGCGCCGACCGCCGCCCCTACCTCGGCTGGGCGCTGCGACCCGACCAGGCGGACGCGCTCACGACCGCGGCCGAAGACTTGGAGGTGACCGCCGTCGTCGTCCCGGCCAGCGCGGCTCTGGCGCCCGGGGGCCGCTATCGCGACGGCTCAGGCGCGGGAACCCTGCTGGTGCTCAAGCGGCCCGGGGGCCACCGCGGCGGACCGGCTGCGGACCGGGGTGGCGGCCAGCGCGGTGTTGCTCGCCGCCACCGTCCTCGGGCTGTCCTCCTGCGCGCTGCCCCAACCGCGCACGAGCGAGGTGCAGGCAGCCGCCGGGCTCGCCCCGCGCCTCGTGGTCAGGGCAGGTGTCGCCGCGTAGGGACTTTGGTCCCCCATCGGCGGGGTCGGCGGTCGGCTGCCCCCGGTCTCCCCCGGTCCTAGGCTGGGCGGGGAGCGCGAGGAGGCACACCCATGACCCGGATCTTCCTGGTGGACGACCACGAGATCGTCCGCAGGGGCATCGCCGACCTGTTCGAGGACGTGCCCGGGTTCGAGGTCGTCGG
>NZ_JBSGHB010000033.1:0-10871 GCF_053604195.1 Actinokineospora sp. NPDC004072
AGACGGTGAAGAACTACGTCTCCAAGGTCCTCGCCAAGCTCAGCATGGAACGCCGCACCCAAGCCGCCGTCCTCGCCAGCAAGCTCCGCAAGGGCACCCCGACCCAGGGTGACCGCTGACCGGCGAGCACCCGCACGAGGTCCGCGCTGGTGAGGATGCCGACCAGCGCGCCGGCCGAGGTCACCCCGACCGCGTCCGCCTCCGATCCGGCCACCTCCTGATCGCGGCGCCCATCGCGAGCCCGACCGCCTGCCCGGGGGTGCCGTCCCGGTGACCGCGCCGACCGCCACGATCCCGACGACGACCTGTCCCCGTGCCACAGCGGGGTGGCGATGGCGAGGAAGGCGGCGAGCCCGGCCACCCAGGCCATCGCGGTCACCGCGATCCAGCCCGCCGAGCGGGGGACGTGGCGGCGCAGCACCAGCCACTGGGCGAACCCGATGGTCAGCGGCAACGCGGCCAGGCCGGTCAGCGCCCATGGCGACAGCAGGATGGATGGGAGGAGTCCCAGCAGGCAGGCGACCAGCGCGCCCGCTGCCGTCGCCCCGACCCAGCGCGGCGCCGACAGGCCGGGCACGACGGCCCGCAGGACCGCGGCCTGCCCGAAGCGCCCGCGGCCGCCAGCGCGGGAACGGCCGCACCCACCACCGCGAGCAGCAGGAACCCGCCGAACTCGGCCGCGGTGACGACACCGTTCCAGCGCCGCAGCGAAAGCCCGGTCACCCGCGCGTCGGCGGGGACCGCCGTGATCCGGGACTCGTGCTCATGGCGACCACCCTCGCCGAGCGGGCGGTCCCGGCCGCCGTGCCGCAAGCGGCGCAGCGGGCAGGACCTTCGACCCACCCGCGCACGGGACCTGCGCCACCGCAGGGCCGACGTTGGCTCCTGCCGCGCTCGTGCTCCTCTGCCGCAGGCTTGACCCATGACGCAGACGACCGGGGAAAGCGCCTTCGGACTGTCCGAAGCGGACGCCGCGGAGGCGCTGGACCGCGAGGGGCGCAACATCATCCCGGAACCGCGTCGCCCCGGCGTGGCGTCCAGGGCCGCAGCGCAGCTGCGCGATCCGATGATCATGCTGCTGCTGGCCGCGATGGCGCTCTCAACCGCGCTGGGCGACGTGACCGACACCGTCGTCATCGCCGTCGTCGTCGTGCTCAACACCGCGGTCGGCATCATCCAGGAGCTACGCGCCGAGCGGGCGTTGACCGCGTTGCGCAAGCTGTCCGCGCCGACCGCGCGCATCGTGCGGGACGGGGTGGCCGCGCAGCGCCCCGCCGAGGACGTCGTTCCCGGCGACCTGGTGCTGCTGGAGGCGGGCGACATCGTCCCCGCCGACGGCGACCTGCTGTCCCACCACAACCTGCAGGTCGACGAGGCCGCCCTCACCGGGGAGTCCGTCCCGGTCGACAAGGACGGCGGCGAGGTCCACGCGGGCACCGTCGTCACCCGCGGCCGCGGCGCGTTCCGGGTCACCCGCACCGGGGCCGACAGCGCGCTCGGCCGCATCGCCGCCCTGCTCGACGGGCAGGGCACCAGGCCGACCCCGCTGCAGCGGCGGCTGGCCGCGCTGGGCAGGCTGCTGGCCGCGGCAGCCCTCGGCCTCTCGGCGGTGGTCGCCGCCATCGGCCTCGTGCAGGGCCGCCCGATCGGGGAGGTCGCGCTCACCGGCATCAGCCTCGCCGTCGCCGCCGTGCCGGAGTCGCTGCCCGCGGTCGTCACCCTCGCCCTGGCCCTCGGCGCGCACCGGATGGCCCGCCGCGCCGCCGTGGTGCGCGCGCTGCCCGCGGTGGAGACGCTGGGCTCGGTCACCGTCCTGGCCGCCGACAAGACCGGCACCCTCACCCAGAACCGCATGCTCGTCGAGCGGATGTGGACCCCCGGTGGCGGCGAGGCGACGCTGACCGGCACGGGCTACGACCCCACGGGCACCATCACCGGCAACGGTTACGAGGACCTGCTGCGCGACGCCGTGCTCTGCAACGACGCCGACCTGCTCCCACCTGACGCCGACGGCGGCTGGCGCCCGGCGGGCGACCCGACCGAGGTCGCCCTCGTCGTCGCCGCCGCGAAGGCCGGGATCGACGTGGACGGCGTCCGGGCCCGCCACCCGCGCGTGGCCGAGGTCCCGTTCGAGAGCGCCACCAAGCGCATGACCACCACCCACGCCACCCCGGACGACGGACTGCTGGAGATCACCAAGGGCGCGCCCGAGGTCCTGCTGGCCACCGACCACCCCGCCCAGGCCGTCGTGCGCGGCTGGGCCGCCCAGGGCTACCGCGTGCTCGCCGTGGCGGAACGCGGCGAAGCGGTCGGCCTGGTGGCCATCACCGACCCCCCGCGCGCCGACGCCGCCGGCACCGTCGCCCGCTTCCAGGACGCGGGCGTGCGCCTGCTCATGATCACCGGGGACCACCCCGACACCGCACGCGCCATCGCCGCCCGGGTCGGCATCACCGACGCCGACGCCGTCCACGCCCGCGTGCGCCCCGAGCAGAAGCTCGACATCGTCGCCGACTGGCAGCGCCGCGGCCACATCGTCGCCATGACCGGCGACGGCGTCAACGACGCCCCCGCGCTGCGGCGCGCCGACATCGGCATCGCCATGGGCGGCGACGGCACCGAGGTCGCCCGCCAAGCCGCCGACCTCGTCCTCACCGACGACAACCTCAGCACCGTGTCCCACGCCATCGAGGAAGGCAGGCGCATCCACGCCAACGTCCGCACCTTCCTGCGCTACGCCCTCTCCGGCGGGGCCGCCGAGATCGCGGTGATGCTGCTGGGCCCGCTGATCGGCCTGGCGGTCCCCCTGCTGCCCGCCCAGATCCTCTGGATCAACATGCTCACCCACGGGCTCCCGGGCGTCGCCATCGGCGCCGAGCCCGCGGCGCCCGGCCTGATGCGCCGCCCCCCGCTGGCCCCCGACACCGCCATCCTGGCGGGCCTGTGGGGCCGGGTCGCGTGGACCGGCGCGCTCATCGCCGCGGTCACGCTCGCCGTCGGCGTCTGGGCGGCGGCGGACGGGCGGCCGTGGCAGACCGCGGTGTTCCTCTGCCTGGGCTTGGCCCAACTCGGCGTCGCCGTCGCGCTCCGCGCCCCCGGCAGCCGCCCGCGCTTCCTCGACGCCGCGATCGCGGGCGCCGTGGCTCTGCACCTCGCCGCGATCACCCTGCCGCCCCTCACCACCTTCCTCGGCACCGAACCCCTACCGACCGCCGTCGTCCTCCTCACCTGCGCCGCCGCCGCGATCCCCGGCGTCGTGGTCCGGCTGACCCGCCCTCGGCCGGGCCGGTGAAGCACCGGCCCGTGCAGCACGTGGACTTCTCAGGACAGGTCGGCGAAGGTCTCCACCTGGCGGGTGCGTCCGGCGACGATGAGGAGGTCGCCGCGTTCGACGACGGTGTCTGCGGTGGCGTAGGTGAAGTCCTGACCGGGCCGCTTGATGGCGACGACGGTGACGCCGTGCCTGGCGCGGATGTGGCTTCGACCCAGCGGCACGTTGAGGGTGTCGGTGGGGGCGAGGGTCTTGACCATCGCGTAGTCGTCCTCGAACTCGATGTAGTCCAGCATGCGGCCGGTGACCAGGTGCGCCACGCGCTCCCCCATCTCGTGTTCCGGCAGGACGACGCGGTGGGCGCCGACGCGCTCCAGGATGCGGCCGTGCTGGCGGCTGGTGGCCTTGGCCCAGATGTTAGGGATGCCGAAATCGACCAGCAGGGAGGTGGTGAGGATGCTGGCTTCCAGGTCGGTGCCGATAGCCACGACGGCGCGGTGGAAGTCGGGGACGCCGAGTTGGCGCAGGGCGGTCTCGTCGGTGGTGTTGGCGACCGCGGTGTGGGTGAAGTCGTCGGCGTAGCGTTGGACGACGGCCGGGCGGGCATCGATGGCCAGGACCTCGCTGCCGTGGACGCTGAGCTCGCGGGCCAGGGAGCTGCCGAACCGGCCGAGGCCGATGACGACGACGCGGGTGGGGCGGGGGACGTTCTTCTTCTCAGCCAACGATCGGTCGCTCCTCGGGTAGTTCGTAGCGGCGGGGCCGCTCGCGCAAGGCCAGTGCGGCGGCGAGGGTGATGGGACCGAGCCGACCCAGGAACATCAGCCCCACCAGCAGCAGCTGGCCTGCTGGGGGCAGGGAAGCCGTGATGCCGGTGGACAGGCCGACGGTGGCGAAGGCGGAGACGGTCTCGAAGAGCACCGCGTCGAGGGTGAAGTCGGTGAGCAGCAGCAGGGCCAGGGTGGACACCGCCACCGCGCCTACGGCGAGCAGCACGATGGTCAGCGCCTGCCGCTGGATCTCCGAGGAGAGCCTGCGGCCCGCCACGTGGACGCTGGGCTCGCCGCGGACCTCGGCGATGATGACGAAGGCCAGCAGGGCGAAGGTGGTGACCTTGATGCCGCCCGCGGTGCCTGCGCTGCCCCCGCCGATGAACATCAGGAAGTCGGTGAGCAGCAGGGAGCCGGAGTTCATCTGGCCGACGTCGAGGCTGTTGAACCCGGCGGTGCGCGGGCTGACGCCGTGGAAGCCGCCGACCAGCAGCTTGCCCGCCAGGCCCAGCGGACCGAGGGTGTCCGGGTTGGACCACTCGATCGCGGTGATGCCCACGATGCCGACCACGGCCAGCGCTGCGTAGGTGATGAGGGTGATGCGGGCGTGCAGGGACCAGCGGCGCCGTCCACCCCGGAGCCTGCGGCCGATCTCGAACAGCACCGGGAAGCCGAGCCCACCGGTGATCAGCGCCGCCGACACGGCAACGATCACCCAGGGGTCGGTGGCATACCGGGTCAGGCTGGTGTCGTAGAGGGCGAACCCGGCGTTGTTGAACGCCGAGATGGCGTGGAAGACGCCTTCGTAGAGCGCGCGTCCCACGCTCATGTCGTAGCCGGTGGCGAACCGCCCGGCCAGGATGGCGGCGGTCAGCGCCTCCACCGCGGTGCTGACCGCCAGGACCCGCAGCACCACGCCGCGCACCGCGCCCAGCCCGAGGGTCTTGGTCTCGGCCTGGGCGGTCAGCTGCATGCGCAACCCGATCCGTCCGGCGACCAGCAGGCCCAACAGGGTGGCCAGGGTCATGATCCCGAGCCCGCCTGCCTGGATGAGGCAGAGGATCACCACCTCCCCGAACGTCGACCAGTGCGTCGCGGTGTCCACGACGACCAGCCCGGTCACGCAGACCGCCGAGGTCGCGGTGAACAGAGCCGTCACCGCATCAGCCGCCGCCTGCTCCTGCGTCGAGACCGGCAGCATCAGCAACCCGGTCCCCACCAGGACGGCCACGCCGAACCCGAGCACCACCAAGCGCGCCGGGTGGCCGACCACCACAGACACCGGTCGCCTGCCCTTCGACCGAGCCCCGATCAAACCCACCTGCCCGACACCTCGCCAGGCAGCGCCCTGCGGCTCACCACACCAACCCTCACCTGCTACCTCACGTTGACCACGCCTGCCCAGCAGGGCGCCGCAGGAACGCATCGGCGCCCTGCCGCCCGAACAATAGATTCGTCGCGACCACCACCTGGCATTATTGACGACTCCTTAACGCCTCCGAACCGGTTGCGGCCGACTTTCACCCTGGCGCGCTGGACGGCCAGCGGAAACGGCCGCACCCGGCATCAGGATTCCGTGAGGAGTGGCCGATCGCGCGGCGCAGCGCGTGGTCGCGTTCCTCAACCAGCAGGTCATGTTCGGCCCGGTCGGCCGCGTGCGCACGGGGCCGACCCGAGGGCTGCGGGCGAAGAACGCGACCACGTCCCCACGTGGTCCAACCGTACGGGTCTTCCGTCGCGGCTGTCGAACAGGGCCGCGGGTCAGGTGCCGTCGAGGGCGTCGAGTTGTTGTTGGACGCGGTCGGCGTCGGTGTCGCGGCCTTGGTCGCGGTACAGCTGCAGCGCCTCCCGCCACACCACGCGAGCCTGCTCGTGCTCGCCGAGGGCGGCGTGCGGGTGACCCATGCTGTCCAAGGTGTCCGCGGTGGCGTGGATGTGGCCGAGGACGCGGCGCAGAGTGAGGGCGTGGTGGTAGTGGTCGAGGGCCTGGTGGTGGTTGTCGGTGTGGTGGGCGATGTAGCCGAGACTATCCAGGGCGGCCGCTTCGCCGTCGGTATTGTGGTGGTGTTGGTGCAAGGTGAGGGCGGCCTGGCAGTGCTCGCGGGCAGTGTCGAACTCCCCGAGGCGCGCGGCGTGCCAACCCACCGCGTTGAGCGCGACGGCTTTCCACACCGGCAGGTCGAGGGCGCGGAAGAGGTCGAGGGCGTGGCGGGCGTGCTCCAAGGCCTTCCGGACATCCCCCCGCCGTCCCCAGGCGACCGCGAGCGCGTGGTGGGTGTGGGCCTGTTCGGTGGAATCGTGGTGGCGCGCGGCCAGGGCGAGGGCCCGATTCAGGTGTGCGGTGGCGTGGTCGTGCAGGCCCAGTCGGGCGCAGGCGTCGCCGAGTAGCCGGTGGGCGCGGCTGCGGGTGGTGGGATCGGGCAGGTGGGCGGCGGCCTTGGCGGCTGCCCGCCACACGGCCAGCGCGTCGTGGCCGTGTCCGCGCCGGAGATGGAAGTTGTCCAGGGCCCATGCGAGGTGCCAGACGAAGTGGTGGCGGCCCAGGGTGGCGGCGGTGTGTTGGGTGGCCAGCAGGGTGGGGTGCTCAACCTCCAGCCAGGCCATGGCGGCTGTGGCGTCGGGCAGCGGGTGGGGGTGGACGCCGGGCGCGGGCGGCTCAGGGCGCAGGAGTGGGCGGTGGGGATCCAGGAGGCGTTCGGCGGCGTGGGCGGTGTGCAGGTGAAAGTCACCCACCCGCACTAATGCTGCTTCCCACACCTGCTTGGCTAGGTCGTGGGCTCTGGTGGTGGCGTAGGCGCGTACCAGGTCGTGCATGGCGTACCTGTTGCCGGGGCGTCGTTCGATCAGGGAGGCGTCGTCCAGCGCCACCAGGGCCCTGCGCGCGTCGGCCGACGACAGGCCGGTGAGGGCGGCGACGGCGAGCAGGGTGGTGTCGGGGCCGGGGGCGATGCCGAGCAGCGCGAACATCTCGCGCTGGGTGTCGGTGAGGTGGTGCAGGGACCAGGACAGGACGGTGGGCAGGCTGGCGGCGGGGTCTTCGGCGTCCAGGGCGTCCACGCCCAGCTCGCGTAGTTCGGTGGCGATGTCGTGCAGGAGGTGGGGGTGGGTGCGGATGCGGGCGGTGATCAGTCCCAGGGCGAGGGGGAAGCCCCCGCACAGGCTGATCAGGTCGGTGATCGCCTGGTCGGTGTCGGGGGTGGTGGGGGTGTCGGTGAGGGCGGTGGTAAGCAGGGTGCGGGCTTCGGCGGTGGTGAGGAGGTCGAGCTGGATGGGGCGGGCGTCGTGGCGGGCGATGAGGCTGCGGAGCCGGTCGCGGCTGGTGATCAGGACGGTGCAGGTGTCGCCGCCGGGCAGCAGGGGCAGGACCTGCTCGGCGCTGCGGGCGTTGTCGAGCAGGACGAGCAGGCGTTTGCCGGTGGTGTGGGTGCGGTAGAGCCCGATCCGGGCGTCGAGGTCCGGGGGGTGGCGGTCGCGGTCGACGCCGAGGGCAGCGAGGAAGTCGCCCAGCACGTCGACGGGGTGGCGGGGTTGGCCGGGGCTGTAGCCGCGTAGGTCGGTGGCCAGGTGGCCGTCGGGGAAGCGGTGGAGGTTGCGGTGGGCCCAGGTTTGGGCGAGCCAGGTCTTGCCGATGCCGCCGGTGCCGCCGATCGCGGAGATCACTGCCGTCCCCCCGCCGTCGCCGTCGTCGGTGGGGGTGAGGGCGCGGTCGAGTGCGGCCAGCTGCTCGAGGCGGCCGACGAACCCGGCCGGGCGCGGGCCGAGTTGCCTCGGGGTGGGGGTGGGTGGTCGGGGTGGTGGGGGGTGTAGGTGCAGGCCGCCGTGGACGGCGCCGACGGCGGTGCCGTTGTCGACGGCGGTGAGCCCGCCGTGGATCCGGGTGCCCGGCTCCGACTTGATGGGTGACGCGGGGTCGGACGGGGTGTCGGGGTGGGCGGGGTGCGGCGCCGACGCGGTGAACCCGTGGACCGGGTCGGCTACCGAGGGTGGTCCGGCCCACCCGCCGCCGCTGGAGGTGCTGGGGGTGGGTTGAGGGTGAGGTGGTCGCCGGTGGCGGCGCCGATCGTGATGCCCGACCCGGCGCCGTGCACCCCGCCGCTGATGCTGACACCGCGAGGCCCTGAGGTCCCCTGCGCGTGCTCGGTGGCGTTGTCGGTGTTGGCTGCGTGCGCGTCGGCCAGGATCGGGTCGAGTCCGGTCAGGTCGGCGACGATGCGGGCCAGGTCGGCCGTCGAGTCGTGGTGACGCAGACGCCGGTACTGGCAGCGGCTCAACACGGCGATGTCGCCCGGCAGATCACCTTCCGCGGGGATGGCGATCTGCTCGGTCAGCACCGGGATCACCGTGACACCGGCGGCGAACGCCTCACGGAGTTCTCGGCGGATCCAGTCGTCCGGGTTGTCGATCCGCCGCCGCCCATTCGTGGGGTCGGTGGCGGTGAGCCAGTGGGGCCCGATCACCGTCAACAGCACGCGGGCCGACCGCACCCGACCCAGCAACTCGGTGGCGAAGTCGGCGCCGGCGGGAATGGACTCGCAGTCCAGGAACACCAGGTCCTCGCCGAAGCGGCCTACCAGATGGTGGTAGAGCAGGGCGCCGTAGCTGTGGCTGTCCGTACCGCGATAGTTGATAAACACAGTGCGTTCCACATCAGCTCCCGGGGTGAGCACGGTCCACCGTTCAGCCTAGAAGGCTCGACTGGTGGCGCGCTCTCCTCGATCGCTGGATGTCTTGTGTTTGACCAGTTCTTGGCACCCCCCTCTCACCCGCGTCCGGCCGGTGCGGCGGGCGGCAGCTACGGCGTAGCCCGGCTTGGACGGGACCAGTGGGTGGGGGCGGCTCGTGGCTAGCCGACCAGCCAGTCGAGGATTCATCGTAGCTGCCAAACAAGGCCGCTGCGGTGAGGATGATGTGCGCGGGGGGATGGTCGGCGCCCCGGACCCGGGGCTGAGGTTCTTTGGAGAGGCAGTAGGTGCTGACATGCAGGTCAGGTAACGGCAGGGAGAGCGAGACGAGGGCCTCAAATCTTGATCCCGGTGTTACCTCGCGCGTGCGGCTCGACCTATGAGGGGCGTGTTACGCGCGGAGCTTGCGGAGCGGGTGAAGCGCCGTGAGCGGCGCCTCGCCTTTGGAGGCGGCGTCTAGGGACGAGGTGGAAGGCCGGAGGCGATGGGTGAGGGCAGCGGGCGGGCATGCCCGCGGCGGGTCGTCGCCGCAGCTTGGCGCATACCTACAACCACAAATCCAGGGTTCCTCGCGCATCGGGTAGAGCTGCGCGAGCTGTACTCCGATGGGTTCGCCACGGATGAGCGCGTCGAGGCCGAGCAGGCCGCCCAACGTATCGCCAACCTGCTCGCCGACGCCTCTCTTGTTGAACGATTGCGTCGCGACGGCTTCTGCGGACCCGCCTACGAGATCTTCACCGTGGTGCTGACGGGGTACGGGTTGCCGGTGACGCGCGCGTGAATCCGGCGTGGTCAGATCTTCAAACTGGTCGCCGACCGCGGTCGGCCTGTCCGAAGCCCAGATGGCGTACGAGCCCACCTGGCCAGCCCCGCCGGTGACGACGACCGCCAGGAACTGGCGTTGGAAACCGTGGCCGCGGCACTACGTTCCTTCCGGGAGCATGCCCCTGGCTAGCCAAAAGAGTATGAGCCGCGCCAACAGCTTTCTTCCCCTCGGCTGGCCGGTCGAGGACAACCGCGCTCTCCTGCACGTCGGCCCCGTATCCGCCATGGACCCGGCAGAGCTCGCCATCACCGCCATCCAGTTCGGGGACGCCCTAGCCGCCGCCACCGACTCCCGCCTACGCGAAGCCCTGCTCCGGCTGGTACGCACCGGGGCCGAGTACTCCGACATCGCCGTGCAAGTCGGCATGACCGAGGCCGCGCTGAAGATGGCCATCTCCCGCCACCGCAAGAAGGTGCGCACCGCCAGGGAAGGAGGACAGCCATGACCAACTCGACAGGAGACAATGATCGCGACGAGTTCGACGGGTTGGAGTTGAGGCTGTTCGTCGCCCCTCTACGCGGCTGTGGAGGCCCTACAGCGACAGGCCCCCACTCCCGACCGCGCAGAAGCCCTCCTACGGTTGGACCGGCTCCGCGCCGAACTCCTTCACCCCGAAACGATGACCACCAACACTGAGACGCCCGTATCCGAGGAGCTGCTGAATCTGCCGGCCAAGCTCGACACGAGTTCTCTGTCCAGCCTTGAGGCAAGTCTGGTCCGCCTCACCACCGAACCCCGGCTCATCGCCGAAGCCGTGGCCCGTAGCGACCGCCGGGGCGGGCAGGAGCGGAACAGCGACCTCACTGTTCAACTCGACCGCTTCAGCTACGTGGTGCAGTTCAAGGTACCCGTTCGGCCCGCCGCCGAGATGCCAGGGCGTCTGGGAAACGTCCTGCGCGAACTGCGTCAGCAGTCCGGGATGAGCTTAACACCCTCGCCCGGCGCACCCATCGTTCCAAGGGGTACCTCTCCAAATCGAGAACGGGCGAGCTCGACCGAACCAAGGGCTGGTCGACGCCATCGGGAAGGCGCTCGACCTTACCGAACATGATTTGGCCCAGCTGATGAGCCTGCTACGCCAGCAGGTGGGGATCGACAAGTATCCGGGGCTGGAGTTCGACGAGTTCGTGCGGGAGCGCTATCCGCAGCTCCTGCGCTACGCCGTCATGCTCACCGGCAGGCAGTGGGACGCCGAGGAGGTCGTCCAGGAGGCCCTGCTGCGCTGCCTGAAGCGGTGGCGGCGGGTGCCTGCGGACAACGCCGTCGCCTACGTCCGCAAGGCGATCTACAACGAGTTCCTGCGCGCGGCCAAGAAGGCCACG
>NZ_JBSGHB010000034.1:0-9126 GCF_053604195.1 Actinokineospora sp. NPDC004072
CTCACCCTCGACGACCTGGCCGACGGGCTGGAGCACGCCTCCGGGCTCGCGGGCCTCAGCGGCCACGGCGGCGACATGCGCGACGCGCGCCGCGCCACCGCCGCGGGCGACCCGAACGCCGCGCTGGCCCTGGAGGTGTACGCGCACCACCTCCGCCAGGCCATCGCCGCCAAGACCGCCTCCCTCGGCGGCATCGACCTGCTGGTGTTCACCGGCGGCGTGGGCGAACACGACGCCGCGCTGCGGGCCGAGACCGCCGCCGGGCTCGGCTTCCTGGGAATCACCCTCGACGACGAGCGCAACCGCGACGCCTCCGGTGACGCCCGCCTCAGCGCGCCGGACGCGGCCGTGACGACCTGGGTCATCACAGCGCGCGAGGACATCGAGATCGCCGCCCAGACCCGCGCTGCGCTGCGAGCGCGGTGAGCAGATCGCGATGAGGGGCGGCATCGGGCGATCCGGCGGGGTGGTCGTGGTCAGTCCCGCAGGACGCGGATGACGTCGCCGGGGTGGATGATGTTCGGGTCGGTGATGGTGCCGGGGCTCACGGCGACGAGGCGGTGGTAGAGGCCGCCGGAGCCGTAGTGCTGGGCGGCGATGTCCCACAGCGTCTCACCCTGCTGGACGACGCGCTCGGAGTACACCACCGCGTATTCGGAGCCTTCACTGCCTGACTGTATGACTCCTGCTGCTACCAGCGGCCAACCACGATGTGAAGGGCCACGAACTGGCGGTGCCCCGGCAATGGCATCCTTCGGTGCTGGCTTGTGCGGATTTCGCCAGGGCCCTCAACCGGTGTCGCCCTTCTCCTCAAGGATAGAGTTCGCCCGAGCCAGGGAGCGCTTCGCCGAGTTATGGGTCATCACGGCGAGGAAAAGGATGAGGAGGGCGAGCGGCAGCGGATAGACGAAGAAGGACGGCACCCACTCGGGCGGGTCGATCAACTCGATGAACGGGGGAAACCACCAGGACCCGGCACGTACGGTCGAGAAGTGCGGCGCAAGCAGGGCCAAAGCGGCGGCCTCGGCAACCACGAGGTGACGAACGCCGGTCAAGACATAAACGGGGGTATACCTGGACCCCCGCGCAGCACGGCTGGATGCATACATTCGAACGGCAGTCAGGGCCGCGTAGATAATCAAGACAAAAGGAAACAGTGAGAGCCTGAATGACCACACGGCATCAGGCTTGCCTGTCAGCCATGAGTCGGGCCCGAAGAACCCGACCACGCCTCTCGTCGCGCCCAAGTAGTGCTGCTGGATACCTGCGACCGCGATGCCAAGGACAGCAAGTCCGATTAGATGCACGAAAAGCGCAACGCCGAGACCCGAGCCGTCACGGGCCGTTAGACCGGATGTTTGTGGCGAGTTTCCCTGATGGTCTTCCAGACGAGGATAGTTCGGATCGCGCCACATGGTTAAAGAGTGTCAGAGAGGATCTGCGGTAACAAGACAGAAAGTTGACAAAGTTAGTGCTAGGTCGAGCCATCTCGCCAAGGATTGACTCAATGAGGTCGAATGTTGTCAGTGGTTCGCGCCACGGTGGCCACACGCGAGATATCGCTTGGCGGACCGCTGGAGATTGACCTGGCCACGTGCCGCAGACGCGGACGCCTTTGTGTGGTCGCCCCCCTCGCCGACCTCGATCGCCCACGGCGAGATCGGCCGCGACGACCCGCGGAGTGCGGTGCCGTAGGGGTAGGCGCCGGTGACCGGGGTGATCGCTGGCCGAGTGCAGGAGGGCTCGCGTGGTCGGGCGGCCTGGAGTTGGGGGCTGTGGTCGGTCAACGCCGATGGGTGGCCGCTCAACCGGATGGACGGCGACGGCAACGCGCTGACCTACTACTACTACTACAGCGACGGCACGCTGGCCTCGATCAGCGACAGCCAGGCCGGGTTACCACCTTCACCAGCGCGGCAGGTGAGGGACCGCCACGATCATCGGCCCGTCGGGCACGGGCGCGGGCAGCTACACCCTTATGGCGGACCCGAATGGCGACAAGACCGTCTACACCCTGGACGCGCCTCGCTGAATGCCCGCGCGGCCGGGTGCGGGTCCTGCGGTGGAGATCCCGAGCGCGGCCACCACCTCGGACCCTCTGACATCAGCGTGCGGAAGAACTTCTGCCGGTTTGGTCGCGGCGCGGAGTGGAAGGCGCCGTGCTCCCCGTCGATCAGGCACCTGATCGGAACGCTGTCCGCAAGCGCGACCTCGAGTCGATCTTGAAGGCTTTGGGGAGCAGTACGACCGCGCGAGAGGAAGAGTGCGCATCCACGCCAAGGACCTCCGCGACGCTCGCCTTCGTCCCCACGAGGGCAGTCGTGCACGCCCGTCGTGCATCTTGTCCGCCCGTGCCGCGGCAGGAGGCGGGTGGCTGTGCCGCTAGATGCCGACGGTGCCGGACAAAGAGAACGTCACCTTCCACGACACCGCAGCGCGGCGCCCCAGCAGGTCGGGCCGCCGTGGCACCATCGCCCGGTGAACACCACCGCACCGCACACGCTCGCCAGCCGGGTCCGCATGCTGGCGTGGTTGACCACCTTGACCCGGCTGCACGAGACCGCCTACCCCGTCACCAGGAACTGGGTGTTCAGCTGCGCCGAGGACGCGGTGCTGACGCTCGGCCGCTGGTCGACCCCCGCGCCACTGCCCCGCAACCGCGCCCACGGCACCCCACGACGCTGCTACGCCAACGCTTCCCACTACCGCGCCGCCCACGGCGGCTACTACGCCGAAGGCTACGCCCTGACCCACGCAGGGACCGTGCACCCCCACGCCTGGGTCGTCGACCCCGACGGCACCACCCACGACCCCACCTGGCCCGACGGCACCGCAGCCGCCTACGCCGGAATCGTGTTCGCCAACGACTTCCTCGCCGACCGCGACCTCACCGACAGCCGCACCTGCCTGCTCCACGAGGCATGGACCAACAACTACCACGACCTCCGCAACGGACTCCCCCACGACGCGACCATCCCCATCGGAGCACCAATCCATCCACCAACACCACCACACCCTCGACCCGAACCACCCCACCACTGCCGGTAGCACCTGCCGTGGCAGGTCGAGTGGATACGAAGACCATCGGCCACTCCCTCTGTGCGATGAATCGCATCCATGCAATAGTTCCCTGACGTGACGCCTGAACGAGAATGATCTCGAACTGCGGTGGCGACAAAGGTCAGTCGATGGTTTCGGATAGTGCCGCAGGTGTAGTGGTGATAGGAACATTGGGGCATTGTGCGGCGGTGCTGCGCCGACCTCGCCGCGCGCTACCTCGCCCAGCTCGTCCGCGTGTTCCCGTGATCCGCACGCTCGCCGAGGCCAAGCTCGCCGCGAGGGTCTGCCAGCACTGGGAGAGCACCGGCGAGAAACCCCACGTCACCCTGGTGATCAAACACGAGGTGTGCCCGGGGCGCATGTCGTGCCGCACCTACTTGCCCCGCCTGCTCCCGCACGGGTGCTCCATACCGTGGTCACGCCCGAGGAGCCGTCACACCTTCACCGGAGACCCGACGTGACACCCCTGATCCTCTGGTACGCCCCCGACCAGGAGGACGACCACATCGCCGCCACCCCCGCCGAGATCGACGCCGCCCTCGACCACATCGCCACCCTCGCAGGCACCACCGGCGTGGTCGCCGAGATCACCCGCGAGGACGACGACACCGACGGGCTCTACGCCGGACTCAACGGCACCGTCGGAGCCCTGCACTACGTCGGCCCCAGTGGCAGCCTCTCCAGTTGAAACCCCACCACGACGGCAACCGGCGCTGCCGCTTTGGCGTATGACCACCAGTGGAACGTGATGGAGTTCCCGCCCGACTCCGAACTGCCCATCGCCGACATCAGGGCCGCGGTGCACGAATACGCCCGCACCGGAACCCGGCCGACCAACGTCCACTGGCAGGCATGGTCACCCCCCGCGCGAGCCGGGCAGCGCCCTGGCACCCGCACCCGACGACCCAGCCTGGGGACGTCCACGCCACCTCTGACATCGCAGCCGAATCATTCACTGTCGACGGGTGTGGGGTTGGGCCAGGTTGGGTTGTGCGCGGGGCCCTGCTTTCGGCTTGTGCGACGCGCTTGGGGTGTCCGCGGCGCGGCCTTCCGCCGGGCGGTTGCTGGAGGCATCAAGGATGTGTCGTTCGAGTAGGCGACCCTTCGGACGATCGAACGTCCCCGCGGGCCGGGTAGCGGCGCGTGGCTCGAGGGCTAGCATCGGAGCGCGAAGCAGGGGGGCGTCTGGGCTGGCGCGGATTCAGATGGCAACGTCCGGCTTGGTCCCGGCGTTCGGCGGTCCCGGTAAGATCATCCGCCTATGGTTGCGATCACTGCGGGTGTCGTCGGAGCGGATGATCCGGTCGTTGACGAGCTGGTCAAGATGGGCAAGCGGTACAGCCGGACGTTGGGCATGATGCCTGCGGGCGCATTCAAGGAGGCGGCATACCGCGGCTGTTTGATCGCCGCATGGGATGGGGGCAGGCCGGTCGGCTATGCGTTGTTCCGGTTACCGCGGAACAATCAGGTGATGCTGTCCCACCTGTGCGTGGAGACGGCCGCGCGGGGTTCGGGAGTGGCCCGCGTGCTGGTGGAGACGATCAAGAACAGGCACGCGGCTCAGCTGGGTATCCGTGCCAAGTGCAGAGATGACTACGGGCTCAACCCGATGTGGTCCGCACTGGGTTTCCAAGCGCTAGGCGCAGCGGTCGGGCGCGGCAGGGATCGCAGTCCGATGACCGTCTGGTGGTTGGATCACGGCCATCCGAATCTGTTCAGCGCACTCACCGAGCCGGACTTGGCCGAGGACGAACCCGACCTGCTCGAAGCGGCGCTGGACCTGAACATCCTGATGGACCTGCACTCGCGCTCGAACAAGCCGGTCGCCGAGCGATCGCAGGTGTTGCTGGCTGATCACCTGACCGGCAGGCTCCGTCTGGTCGTCACCGACGGCGTGGAGCACGAACTCGCCCGGCGATGCCACGACCAGCCCACGGCGCTGACAGAAGCCCTTCGTGAGTACCCCCGCCGGGTTGGTGCGCCTGCGCAGACTGAGGCGCTGTACGAGCAGTTGGTCGCGGCGTCAAACGGGCTCACCCTGTCCGAGCAGGACCTGGGTGATCTGCGTCAGATCGCGGCGGTGGTCTCAGCGGGCGTTGGCGTCTTGTTGACCTGGGATGACGGGCTTCGAGCGCGCTTCGAGAAGTTGAGGCGGGTGGTGCCTGCGCTCGCTCCGGTCCACGTGCTGAATCCCGACCTGGTCGTCACCCATCTCGACGAACTGGCCAGGGCGTGGGCCTATCAACCAGCTAGGCTGCAGAACAGCGAGTACGACCAGGTCCGCGCGGGCGCCGACGACGAGTCCCACCTGCTCGCCTTCCTGGCCCAGCCGTCCGGCGAGACCCGCGGCAATCTGCGTGACCTGCTGCGCAGACTCGCCCGCGAGGAGGTGCCGCGCTTCCTGATCAGGTCGGGGGATCAGCCTCCGGTCGCCTGCTACGCCGCCCACCTGGATGGCCAGATCCTCCGGGTGCCGCTGTTGCGGACCGGCAACCACCCACTGTCCGACACCGTCGCGCGTCAGTTGCTGTGGTTGCTGCGCAGGGACGCCAGAGAACATGGTGCTTTGACGATCGAGGTTTCCGACCCGCATGTGGGCGGAGTGCTGACCCGGGCGTTGGCGGCCGAACCGTTCCACCACGTCGGTGACCGCTGGTTCGCCTGGGTGGTCCCTGTGTGTGGCACGAGCGAGGAAGTCAATCGTGTGGCGAACCAGGCGCGTGCGCTCGTCCGCGTCGGTCCTGGCCCCCTCATGCGGCCCGGGCTCACGCCGCGGGCGGCGGTCGAGGTCGAAAGGTCGCTCTGGCCTGCGAAGCTCACCGACAGCACCCTGCAGCACTTCGTCTTGCCCATCCGGCCGAGGTGGAGCGGGGAGCTCCTCGGCTACCCGGCGCATCTGACCACGCGGCCTGTCGAACTCGCCCTCGGTCGCGCACAGGTCTACTACCGGACCGCCGACAAGCTGCTGACAGCACCCGCGCGAATCGTGTGGCGAGCCAGTCAGGGCAAGGGAGGGCGAAGCGCGCCAGGGTACATCGGCACATCCTTCCTGGACGCCATCGAGGTAGACGAACCGGAACGGCTCTACGAGTCCCTCAAGCACTACGGCGTCCTCGACCTCGCTGCGCTGCGCGAGCTGGCCGACGGCAAACCCACCCTTCAGGCCCTGCGCTTCTCCGACACCGAGTTGTTCGACCGCCCTGTCTCCGAGAGCTCCTACCAACGACTGAGGGCAGCGCACGACGGACCCCGGAAGTTCTACGGTCCCCAGAAGATCAGCCCCGGACTGTTCGCCGACCTGTACAAGGCCGCCACCATGTAACGTCGATCACAAGATCGTGATGGTGTCGAACGTGTGTTTGCCGTTGGAGCTGGATAGGGTCCACACGTGATCACGACACCGGCAACCGACAGTGAAGGTGCCCCAGCCCCACGCCCGCTGCTGATGTCGTTGCGCCCCAGATTCGTCCACGCCATCCTGGACGGCTCGAAGACCGTGGAACTGAGGCGCACCCGCGTCTCGGCACCCCCCGGGACGCTGATCGTCCTCTACGCCAGCTCACCGGTCATGGCTGTCCTCGGCTTGGCCACCCTCGCGGACCGCCACACCGCGAGTCCCATGACGATCTGGCGGAAACACCGCGCCAACGTGGGCATCTCACGCGCCGAGTTCCTCGACTACTTCGCGGGCGCCACCCACGCCACCGCACTCACCATCGCCGATCCGCAGCCTCTGGCCGCCCCGCTGACCCTTGCCGTGCTCCGCAGCCACGCCGAGTTCCAACCGCCCCAGAGCTACCGATACATCGCCCCAGCGGACCCGGCCCCACTTCGTGAGCTGACCGCGGCGCTGGTCTGACCAACCGCGGTTCGGCACCAACGTTGCCCAGAAACCCCGGGCAGTGGGACTGCGACGTGCCGCCCTCCCGCCAGCGATCGGCTCTACGTCGAGCAGGTCCAGGTTCACCAGTGCACCCCGTGACAGGGAAGCGGGGCAGATGCCCAGAGGACGGCAACCGACTTCGACCAGGTGTCCCCGTTCGGACGATCAAGGACTGGCCTGGCAGCGGCCTCCCCAGCCACGACCTGAGTAGGTAGTCGACCGGGCTCACCCGATGCCGAACTGGGCACACCGAGGGTATGCGGGCACACGGCAGGGCGAGACAGGCGGAGGCCCAGGCCCGCGCCACGGCTGGGCCCGTGGAAGGTGCTATTCCACCCTGACCGTTCCGTGCACTGTTTCGGCGTGAAGGTAGATGAGTGGTGGGCCGGTTGGGCGCAGCGATGGAGGACCACCAGCGCAGCGCGGCGGCGGTTGCGGCGATACGTCGACTACATGTTTCGGCTTCACGCTGGTTCGGCGTCACTGGAACCCGTCGCCTCGGGCACGTTCCTGGTCGTCGTGGTCGAGGCGGCCGCAGCGGCGAAGCGGGGTTCACCTCCTTCCGCGTCGCCCCGGTGGCCGAGGTGCAGGACGAGGCGGCCGCGGATCTGCGGCGCCGGGTCGCGGAGGTCGCCGTGGCCCGTGGGCTATCCGCCCGACCAGCAGGCCCTCGACCGAATGCGGCGGCTCTAGGGACCTCGGCGATGGTCGTCGATTGCGATCTGGTGTCGGTCGCGGGCTCGAACCTGGACACCGTCGCCCGCGAGTTGCGCGACGCGGTGGGCGCAGGGCAGGCGGTTGTGCTGCAACGTGTATCCGCCGCCGGGTCCCGCTTGGTTCTCGGCCCGCCGGTGGTCGGAACCCTGGTGGACGGCACCCCGACGTCGGGCATCGAGGTCTATGACGTCCGCCCAGGCGTGGTGAGCGCTGGTCGGTGGCGTCTAGCAGCCTGGCAGTTCGAGCCCGCCCCGGTAGTCGGCGGCGATGTACACCTCTGAGATGTATCCACGGGTCCCGTCGGGCAGTTCAATCCCATACCACAGTGGTGAGGCGACGAGGTTGGCGTTCTGCTTGATACCTGGCGAGTTGATGTCGGCGTTGGTCGTCCACTCGGCCTTGAGTTGGCAGTAGGCGACCAGCGTGGTGCCGGAGCCCATCTCCGTCCCCGCGATCTTGCATCCTCGACTAGCGCAGCGCGAGACAGGTTCTGTGGAGAGATATGAGGGAGTGTCGTCTTCCTGAAGCGTTGAGGGGCCGATGGCCACCTTGTTCTGCACGATCAATGTGCGTCGTTGGGATCCGTCAGGCTTGCCGGCAGGGTTGTCGTCAAGCTACCAGTTGACGGCGACGATCGCGGCCAGGATCGCTGTCCCGAGGTCCCACCATCTTTGCGGGACCGGCCAGTGTCGTCGAGGGCAGGGACGCCGACGCAGCGGGCGGGACGGGTGCGGCCACGAGAAACGCCGACCAGCAAGGTCGGTGCAGGGGACTTTACCCACGATCAATAGGTGCCTTACCTGCTCGCTCACATAGTCAAAATTCGGCGTCCTGGTCGAGTAGGGCACCCGCAGACAGCACACCTTCGACGCACCCGACTCGACTCGTCGTTCACCCGAACGGGTGGACCGTGACCTCGGCGAGCCCGAAGCCGCCTGAACTGTCGCCGCCGATGGTGAAGATGAGTTCGTGTCCCTTGCCGATGTCGCCGCCGCGATCCGGAACGGAGTCGCCAAGATCGAGGCCGGGAAGGCGTCCCTGCTGACCGCGGCGACCCTGTTCGACGTCGCTCGGGCATTCCTCCAGCAAGCCACGCAAGGCACCCGACGACCCGAACCCGGGCAAGCGATCGCGGCTCAGACGGCGGCGCTGCACCGGATCGCCGAGGTTCTCACCCAGGCCGCCCACGCCGAACAGGGGTTCACCGCCTACCTCCGCAACGTCGCCGCAGGCGACACCTCGACCGCTGCGAACCCCCCGGTACCCACCTCCGTCGCGGGGCGGTCATCGATACCAGGCATCGACCGGGTGGAGCAACTACGCCGAGAACTACCGCCTCCGCTCGAGGGGGCCAACAGTGGACGGAAGACACACGGCCGGTGGTTCGTCGGCGACCGACCCGCACAACAGATCATCAGCGGCGAGGACGAGGTCGCCGACCTGGCGCAGAGCTACCTGGACAGGAT
>NZ_JBSGHB010000035.1:0-6853 GCF_053604195.1 Actinokineospora sp. NPDC004072
GGCGTGAAGGCGGTGAAGGCGGGCGGAGCCCGTTCACGCCCTCGCAAGTTTAGCGGCGTTTCGCTCCCCGCGAATGCGAGTCCACCCCATCGGACAGGGCTTGGTGGGGCGCGTTCCTGTTTGGTGGGTGGGCGCGCTGCTTCATGCAACGTGTGCCCGTGCGGTCTTGTGGGGCCCGGGGTACGGTTCGCTCCCCTTATGAGCCTATCCGGGGGAATGGGCGGGTGGAGAAGATTACCTCTACTGGGACCTCGAAGTATTCGGCGATTCGTAAGGCGAGATGTAAGCTTGGGCTGAATTCGCCTCGTTCCAGGTAGCCGATTGTTTGGTAGTGGACGCCGAGGGCTTCGGCTAGTTCTCGGCGGGAGATGCGGCGTTCGGCGCGGAGGATGGCGATTCGGTTGTGGACTGCTTCGCTCATGTTCGCTGGAGGGCCTGGGTGCGTCGGGCTTCCATCACCGCGCCGGATTCTCGGCGGGCGGAGCGGCGGAGGAGGATGGGGCCGAGGGTGAGGCCGAGGGCTGCCCAGGCGCCCAGGACGGTGATGGATTCCAGGGTGCGCCAGGATTCCGTCAGCTCAAGGGCGGCCGCGGAGTCGGGCAGGAAGACCGAGCGCATGCCCAGGCCCAGCCAGTACAGCGGGAGCGCCTGGACGATGACCTGCACCCAGCCCCAGAGGGCCTGCATGGAGAAGAACAGGCCGGAGATCATCGCCAGGCCCATGGTGATCAGGAAGCCGAAGCCGCCGATCGCGCGGGGGCTCTGGATCGCCGAGCCGATGAGGACGCCGAGGGGGAGGCAGGCGATCAGGCCGAGCAGGACGTAGCCGACCAGGCCCAGCCACATCCCGGGGTCGCCGACCGGGACGCCGGGGACGATGAACAGGCTGGGGACCAGGACGACCAGCAGGCCAGCCAGCACGTCCAGCACGGCCACGACGGCCAGGCCGACGACGTAGGCCGACATGCCGCGGGGCATGGCCTTGGCGCGCAGGAGGGTGCCGTCCTCGCGTTCGGTCGACAGGTAGTAGGCCGTGCCCATCACCGAGAACACGACCATCAGCGCGAGGATGCCGGGCAGCAGCTGGACGCCGAGGGAGATGTCGGTGCCCGGCAGCTTCGAGTTGCGCGAGGTGAGCAGGACGACCAGCGGGATCGCGTTGTAGAAGAGCAGGTTGAACAGGCCGTCGCGGCTGGAGTTCGTGCTGCGCCAGGTGATCCAGCCCCGGTCGAGGCCCAGTGCGAAGGAATTCATGCCGTGCCCTCCTCGCGGTGCACCATCGCCATGTACGTGTCCTCCAGCGACGTGCGCCGGACCTCCAGGTCGGTGACCGGCTCGCCGGGCTCGGCCAGCAGGGTCCGGACGTACTCGGTGGCGTCGTCGGTGCTGTGCACGAACCGCTCGCCTGCCCGGGTCCAGCGGACCTCGGCCTTGCCTTCGACGGCCTTGGCCAGCTGCTCGGCGCTGCCGTTGGCCACGATGCGGCCCTTGACCAGGATGAGGATGCGGTCGGCCAGCTTCTCGGCCTCGGCCAGGTCGTGGGTGGTCAGCAGCACGGTCGTGCGCTCCACGTCGACCAGGCGGTGCACCAGGTCGTGGAACTCGCGGCGAGCCTGCGGGTCGAAGCCCGCGGTCGGCTCGTCGAGGAACAGCAGGCGGGGCCTGCCGACGATGCCGATGGCCACGTCCAGCCTGCGCCGCTGCCCGCCGGAGAGCGTGCCGACGCGCTGCATGCCCAGCTCGGTCAGGCCGACCAGCGCCAGCAGCTCGTCGACGTCGAAGGGGTTCGGGTAGTACCGCCCCATGTGCCCGAGCAGCTCCCGCACCCGCCACTTCGCGTGGTCGCGCCAGGATTGCAGGACCACGCCCAGCCCGGCCCGCCACCGCTCGTCGCCGTGCGCCGGGTCGCTGCCCAGCACCTCGACCTCGCCCCCGGATCGGGTCCGGAAGCCCTCCAGGATCTCGATCGTGGTGCTCTTGCCCGCGCCGTTCGGGCCGAGCAGGGCGACCAGCTCGCCGGTCCGGACCTCGAAGTCCACCCCGTGCAGCACGTCCTTGGCGCCGTAGCGCATGCGCAGCCCGCGCACCCGCACGGCGAGTTCGCCCGCCGGATCCCCCGCCAGCCGCGCCGGGTCGGCAGCGACATCGGTAGCTTCCATGCGGCGGACGATAGCACATGTACTACATCTGAGGCCGCTGATCGCCCGCGGCGGGCGCAGCGGTTTCGACGCGGGGGCGGCCGGGGTAGTTGGAGATCATGCTGAAGCTCCTCTACCGCCCCCTCAGCCTGCTCACCGGTGTGCTCGGGGGCCTGCTCGCGGGCGCGCTGTTCAAGCGGCTGTGGACGCTGGTGTCCGGGCAGGACGAGGCGCCGGAGGCCACCTCGCCCGACCACAGCACCAAGCAGGTCCTCGCCGCGGCGCTGCTGCAAGGGGCCCTGTTCGGCGTGGTCAAGGCCGCCGTCGACCGGGCGGGCGCCAAGGGCTACCGCAAGCTCACCGGCGAGCACCTCGACAACTGATCGGACACCTGGTCGGACAACTGATCGAACACGCGCGGGCGGGTGGGGCCGGGTCCAGAACCGGCCCCACCCGCCCGCGCGCGTCTACCAGACCGGCTTCTCCCACCGCGGCGGGATGCTGTCCACGATGGACTCGGCGTCGATCAAGTCGACCCCCGGGGCCTGGCCGGGGCGGTCGGCGGGCAGGCGCACGCCCACCCACCATCGGCCGGTGTCGAGGTCGGGGTAGACCGGGCCCACCACCACCCCCGACCCGATGGGCTCGGGGACCGGGGAACCGCGGCGCACGAAGGTCACGATCGCCCCGGCGGATGGCACGCTGTCGGGTTCGAAATCGGCGGACACGGCAACCACTCCTCGGTGGGGACCTGCGAGAGACACCCGGGTAATGCCCCCCGGTGGGGGCGGCAAAACCTGGTTTCCCCGCACGGCGGACCGGCAACCCGGGCGACTATGAAGGCACTCACCTGGCACGGCCGCCGCGACGTCCGCGTGGACACCGTTCCCGACCCCGTCATTACCGAGCCGACCGATGTCATCGTGCGGGTGACCTCGACCGGGCTCTGCGGATCGGACCTGCACCTCTACGAGGTGCTCGGCCCGTTCCTCGACGAGGGCGACATCCTCGGGCACGAGCCGATGGGCATCGTCGAAGAGGTGGGCTCGGCGGTGACCGCGGTATCCGCAGGCGACCGGGTCGTCGTGCCGTTCAACGTCTCCTGCGGCACCTGCGCGATGTGCGGGCAGGGCCTGCAGTCGCAGTGCGAGACCACGCAGGTGCGCGAGCAGGGCAGCGGCGGCGCCCTCTTCGGCTACACCAAGCTCTACGGGCAGGTCCCCGGCGGCCAAGCCGAGTACCTGCGCGTCCCCTTCGGCAACACCCTGCCGATCAAGGTCCCGGAGGGCCCCGCCGACGACCGCTTCGTCTACCTCTCCGACGTGCTGCCCACGGCCTGGCAGGCGGTCGAGTACGCCGCCGTCCCGCCCGGCGGCAGCCTGGTCGTCCTCGGGCTCGGGCCGATCGGGGACATGTGCGCCCGCATCGCCCGCCACCGCGGCATCGAGACGGTCATCGGCGTCGACCTGGTGCCCGAGCGCCTGGCCCGGGTCGCCGCGCGCGGGGTCGACACGCTCAACCTGCGCGCCCTCGGCTCCGGCCTGGCCGACGAGATCCGCTCACGCACCGGCGGCCGGGGCCCGGACGCGGTGATCGACGCCGTGGGCATGGAGGCGCACGGCTCGCCGGTCGCGGGCATGGCCCAGAAGGCCGCGGGCCTGCTGCCGGACAAGCTCGCCGCCGGGTTCATGAAGACCGCGGGCGTCGACCGGCTGCACGCGCTGCGGCTGGCCATCGACGTCGTGCGCCGCGGCGGCACGATCTCCGTGGTCGGCGTGTACGGCGGCATGGCCGACCCGATGCCCATGCTCACCCTGTTCGACAAGCAGATCCAGCTGCGCATGGGCCAGGCCAACGTGCTGCGCTGGGTGCCCGACATCCTGCCGCTGCTCACCGACGACGACCCGCTGGGCGTCGACGACTTCGCCACCCACCACCTGCCGCTGTCGGAGGCGCCCGCGGCCTACGAGATGTTCCAGAAGAAGCAGGACGGGGCGATCAAGGTGCTGCTCAAGCCGTGACGCTCGGGGGCGTCACCCGCCGAAGGTGATGTTCCCCTGGATGTCCTTGGCCTGCACCACGTTGCCCGACACCCGGCCGCTGATCTGGTTCGACACCGAGCCGTTGTCGACCACGTTGTGGATCTGCGTGGCGTTCCACTCCGCGCGCAGGGCGGTGGCGAAGTCCGGGTCCGCCGCCTCGGCCCTGGCCAGCTCCTCGGCGAGGGCGGCCACCTCCGGGGAGGTGCGGGACGCGCCCCGCGCCGCGGCGAGCGCCTTGCGGCCGCCTGCCGTGAGCTTGGCCTTGACCAGGTCGTACAGCGACGTGGCCGAGCGGGTCGCCAGGGCGGCGGCGACGTCGACCAGGATCGGGTCAGGCATGGGCGCTCCCGGGGCGTGTGGTTGCCACCAACCGTAGCAACGCGGAGTCGATCGCCTCCAGTCGGTGACTACTCCTCGGTGGAGTCGACCAGGCTGTCGTCCAAGGCCAGCTCGGGGTTGAGCCTGCGCGCCATGCCCAGGGAGATCTCGTCGAGGAACAGGGCCAGCAGGGTGCCGTCCGCCCTGGTCAGGACCTCGCTGCGGGTGCCGGTGTTGAGGATCGCCGCCTGCGCGGGGTCCAGCAGCCGCCGGACCGTGCGGTAGGGCAGGTGGTCGAGGCGGATGGGCGAGTTGAACTCCGCCTCCATCCGGTGCGCGGCGACCTCGAACTGCATGGGCCCGACCGCGGCGAACACCGGGGCGGCGTCCCCGCGGCGGTCGGAGGTCAGCACCTGGACCACGCCCTCGGCGCCGAGCTGCTCCACGCCCCTGCGGAACTGCTTGGCCTTGCCCAGGTCGGTCGGCCGCGCCACGGCGAACGCGGTCGGGGTGAACGTCGGCAGGCGCGGGAAGCGCACCGGGGGCTTGCTCGCGTACAGCGTGTCGCCGACGCGCAGGGCGGTGGCGTTCACCAGGCCGATCACGTCGCCGGGGTAGGCGGTGTCCACAGTGGTCCGGTCGCGGCCGAACATCTGCTGGGTGTACTTGGTGGCGAAGGGGCGTCCGGTGGTCGCGTTGGTGACGACCATGCCGCGCTCGAACACCCCCGAGCACACGCGCGCGAAGGCCACCTGGTCGCGGTGGGCGCGGTCCATCCCCGTCTGGACCTTGAACACGAAGCCGGAGAAGGGCGCGTCGACCGGGCGCTCCTCGCCCGCGGCGTCCGGACGCGGCGCGGGCGGCGGGGCCAGCGACACCAGCAGGTCCAGCAGGTGCCGCACGCCGAAGTTGAGCACCGCGGCGCCGAACAGCACGGGGGTCGCGGTCGCCTTGCGGTAGCGGTCGCGGTCGAACTCGCCGCCGGACATCGCCAGCAGCTCGGCCTCCTCCACCGCCCGCGTCCACTCCGGACCGACCTCGGCCAGCGCCTGCTCGGGGTCCAGGTGCTCCTCAGCGGCGGCCGTGGCCCCGCCCGCGGTCCGCTCGTAGCGGACGAACTGCCCGTTGAGGAGGTCGACCACGCCCCGGAAGTGCCCGGCCTCGCCAACCGGCCAGGTCAGCGGCATGGGCTGGAGCCCGATGCGCTCGACCAGCTCGTCGCACAGCGCCAGCGCGTCGCGGCCGGGCCGGTCCCACTTGTTGATGAACGTGATGACCGGGATGTCCCGGTGCCTGCACACCTCGAACAGCTTGAGCGTCTGCGGCTCCAGGCCCTTGGCGGCGTCGAGCAGCATGACGGCGCTGTCCACAGCGGTCAGGACCCGGTAGGTGTCCTCGGAGAAGTCGGCGTGACCGGGGGTGTCGAGCAGGTTGATCACGCAGTCGCCGTACTCGAACTGCAGCGCGGCCGAGGTGATGGAGATCCCGCGCGCCTGCTCCATCTCCATCCAGTCCGACACCACCCCGCGCCGCCCGGCCTTGCCGTGCACCGCCCCCGCCTCGGAGATCACCTTCGCGTGCAGCGCGAGCGCCTCGGTCAAGGTCGACTTCCCGGCGTCGGGATGGCTGATGACCGCGAACGTCCGCCGCCGCCCAGCGGTCCCCACCACGTCTGTGTCGACGGCCACACATCCTCCAACCAGGCGCCTTGACCTGTCGAGTCTAGCGAGGGGGGTGGGGTGGGAGGTGGGGTCGGTGCGGGCCGGGCTGGTTGGCGGGGGGTGGGCTGTTCGGCACGTCTCGCCCTGCCCGCCATCCGCTGGGCCGTCGTCTACGGCGTCGTGGTGAGCCTGGCCCGCTCGCGGCGAGGCTGGTTTGCGGTCGGCCGGGCTGGGTTGCGTCGGCCGAGTTGGGTTGCGTCGGCCGGGCTGGGTTGCCGTCGGCCGAGCTGGGTCGCGTCGGCTGGCTGAATTTGGTGGCGTTGCCCGACCGGGCCGGGGTTTGCTGTCGGCCGGGCTGGTTTGGCGGCCGCGCTGATTGCGTCGGGCCGACTTGCTCGGCTGGGGCTGGTTGCGTCGCGCTGGGCTGGGTTGGTGGTGGCTGGGGTGGAGTGGTGTCGCCCTGAGTTGTCCACAGGGGTGTGGGCAACGGGTATTGACAAGATCGGCGGCCGCGTATTCTGGAAAGAAGAGGGCGGTTTGACCCCCGGTTGGGGAGGGGTCTCGGATCCGGTGTTGGGGGCGGGATCTTGGGCGGGGGCGGGTTGCGCGGCTTGGGTGGTGGGTCCGATGGGGTGAACTCGCATTCGCGGGGACCCCTAAGCGAAACGCCGCTTGGGCGTGAAGGCGGTGAAGG
>NZ_JBSGHB010000036.1:0-2772 GCF_053604195.1 Actinokineospora sp. NPDC004072
TGTCCTTGGTGGACGCCTACTGGCGGGCCGCGAACTACCTCTCGGCGGGCCAGATCTACCTGCTGGACAACCCTCTGCTGACCCAGCCCCTGGCCCCTGAGCACATCAAACCCCGGCTGCTCGGGCACTGGGGGACCACGCCCGGGCTGAACTTCGTCTACGCCCACCTCAATCGGGTGATCAGGGCCCGGGAGCTGGATGTGCTGTTCGTGACCGGACCCGGCCACGGCGGGCCCGCGCTGCTGGCCAACACCTGGCTGGAGGGCTCCTACAGCGAGACCTACCCGGACGTGCCCAGGGACGCATCCGGGATGCGGCGGCTGTTCCGCCAGTTCTCCTTCCCCGGCGGGGTGCCCAGCCACGTCGCGCCGGAGGTGCCCGGCTCGATCCACGAGGGCGGCGAGCTCGGCTACTCCCTGGCTCACGCCTTCGGGGCCGCGTTCGACAACCCCGGCCTCCTGGTGGCCTGCGTGGTCGGCGACGGCGAGGCCGAGACCGGTCCGCTGGCCGCGAGCTGGCACGCGAACAAGTTCCTCGACCCGGCCTGCGACGGCGCGGTGCTGCCGATCCTGCACCTGAACGGCTACAAGATCGCCAATCCCGCCGTCCTGGCGCGCATCCCGCACGAGGAACTGGACGCGCTGCTGCGCGGCTACGGCTACGATCCCCGCTACGTCGAGGGCGACGACCCGGCCGCGATGCACGCCCGCATGGCGGAGGTGCTCGACCAGGTCGTCGACGACATCCAGCGCATCCAAAACGAAGCACGCGCGGGGCAGGACGGCGCCCGCCCGCGCTGGCCGATGATCGTGCTGCGCAGCCCGAAAGGCTGGACCGGGCCCGCGAGCGTGGACGGTGTGGCGGTCGAGGGCACCTGGCGCTCCCACCAGGTCCCGCTCGCCGGTGTCCGCGACAACCCGGAGCACCTGCGGCTGCTGGAGTCCTGGCTGCGCGGGTACCGCCCGGAGGAGCTGTTCGACGAGCGCGGCGCGCCCCGCCCTGAGCTGTCGGCACTGGTCCCCGACGGGCACCGGCGCATGGGGGCCACCCCGCACGCCAACGGCGGCCTGCTGCTGCGCGACCTGCGCGTCCCCGACATCCGCGCCCACGCCGTGGAGGTGGCCAAGCCCGGCGCGACCACCTCGGAGCCGACGAGGGCGTTGGGCCGCCTGCTGCGTGACGTGATGGTCGCCAACGCCGACGCGCGCAACTTCCGGCTCTTCGGACCGGACGAGACGGCTTCCAACCGGCTCGACGCGGTGTACGAGGCCAGCGGCAAGCAGTGGCAGGCCGAGACGCTCCCGGTCGACGAGCACCTCGCCCACCAGGGGCGGGTCGTCGAGGTGCTGTCCGAGCACCTCTGCCAGGGGTTCCTGGAGGGCTACCTGCTCACCGGCAGGCACGGGCTCTTCAACTGCTACGAGGCGTTCATCCACATTGTCGACTCGATGTTCAACCAGCACGCGAAGTGGCTCAAGACCCACCAGAAGCTCGTGTGGCGCCGCCCCGTCGCGTCGCTGAACTACCTGCTCAGCTCGCACGTGTGGCGGCAGGACCACAACGGCTTCTCCCACCAGGACCCCGGCTTCATCGACCACGTGATGAACAAGAAGGCCGAGGTCGTGCGGGTCTACCTCCCGCCGGACACCAACACCCTCCTCACCGTCGCCGACCACTGCCTGCGCAGCCGCGACGCGATCAACGTCATCGTCGCCGGGAAGAACCAGACGCCCGACTGGCTCGGCATCGACGACGCGATCCTGCACTGCGCCAGGGGCGCGGGCATCTGGGAGTGGGCGAGCACCGACGACGGCGACGTGGAACCGGACGTGGTGCTCGCCTGCGCGGGCGACGCCCCCACCTTGGAGGTGCTCGCCGCCACCGCGCTCCTGCGCGAGCACCTGCCCGGGCTGCGGATCCGCGTGGTCAACGTCGTCGACCTGATGCGCCTGCAACCGGACACCGAGCACCCGCACGGCATGCCCGACCGCGAATTCGACGCGCTGTTCACCCGCGACCGGCCGGTCATCTTCGCCTACCACGGCTATCCGTGGCTGATCCACCGCCTGACCTACCGCCGCGCGAACCACGCCAACCTCCACGTCCGCGGCTACAAGGAGGAGGGCACCACGACCACGCCGTTCGACATGCTCGTACTCAACGACATGGACCGCTACCGCCTCGTCATCGACGTCATCGACCGGGTGCCCGGGCTGGGGCCGCGGGCGGCGCGGCTGCGCCAGCACATGCAGGACCAGCGCACCCGCCACCACACCTGGATCCGAGAGCACGGTGAGGACCTGCCCGAGGTGCGCGGCTGGACGTGGCAGCTCTGATGTCCGCCGTGCTCGTGGTCAACGCGGGCTCGTCGAGCCTCAAGCTGCGCGTCCTCGACGCGGATGACACCGTCCTGGCAGGCCACGACATCCAGCGGTGGACCGGCCAGGACGAGGTCGCGCCGATCGAGGAGTTCCTGGCGGGGGCGCCGCGCGTGCAGGCCGTCGGGCACCGGGTCGTGCACGGCGGCCCGGACTTCACCGGTCCCATCCGCATCGACGACCGCACGCGCGCGGCGATCGAGCGGCTGAGCGAGCTGGCGCCCCTGCACCAACCCCGCGCGCTGGCCGGGATCGACGCCGCCACGGCCCTGCTGCCCGACGTGCCGCAGGTGGCGTGCTTCGACACGGCGTTCCACGCCACGATGCCGCCCTCGGCAGCGACCTACGCCCTGCCCGCCGCGTGGCGCCGTCGATGGGGCCTGCGCCGATACGG
>NZ_JBSGHB010000038.1:0-1595 GCF_053604195.1 Actinokineospora sp. NPDC004072
GTGCAGTGGTGTGGATGGGTAGGGGAGCGTCGTATGGCTGTGGAAGCGGCGGTGTGAACCAGTCGTGGAAGCCATACGAGTGAGAATGCAGGCATGAGTAGCGAAAGCAGAGTGAGAATCTCTGCCGCCGGATGACCAAGGGTTCCTGGGGCAGGTTCGTCCGCCCAGGGTAAGTCGGGACCTAAGGCGAGGCCGACAGGCGTAGTCGATGGACAACGGGTTGATATTCCCGTACCCGTGTGGACGCGTCCCTGATGAGGCCGTTGATACTAACCGCCCAAAGCCTGCCGGACTTTCGGGTTTGGTGGGTGGAGCGCGGGATCTGATTCGGTAGTAGTCAAGCGATGGGGTGACGCAGGAGGGTAGCTCCGCCAGCTGTTGGTGACTGGTGCAAGCGTGTGGCCCGCAGCATAGGCAAATCCGTGCTGCATATAAGGGTGAGGCGTGATGCGTAGCCGATTGAGGCGAAGTAGAGTGATCCCATGCTGCCGAGAAAAGCCTCTAGCGAGTGTCCGTGCGGCCCGTACCCCAAACCGACACAGGTGGTCAGGTAGAGAATACCGAGGCGTTCGGGTGAACTGTGGTCAAGGAACTCGGCAAAATGCCCCCGTAACTTCGGGAGAAGGGGGGCCGGTGTGCTTGAAGCTCTTTTCGGGCTAGGGTGTGCCGGCCGCAGAGACCAGCGAGAAGCGACTGTTTACTAAAAACACAGGTCCGTGCGAAGTCGTAAGACGATGTATACGGACTGACTCCTGCCCGGTGCTGGAACGTTAAGAGGACCGGTTAGCGCGTAAGCGCGAAGCTGAGAATTTAAGCGCCAGTAAACGGCGGTGGTAACTATAACCATCCTAAGGTAGCGAAATTCCTTGTCGGGTAAGTTCCGACCTGCACGAATGGAGTAACGACTTCTCGGCTGTCTCGACCACAGGCCCGGTGAAATTGCACTACGAGTAAAGATGCTCGTTACGCGCGGCAGGACGGAAAGACCCCGGGACCTTTACTATAGCTTGGTATTGGTGCTTGGTTCGGTTTGTGTAGGATAGGTGGGAGACTGGGAAGCGCTCACGCCAGTGGGTGTGGAGTCGTCGTTGAAATACCACTCTGATCGTACTGAGCATCTGAACCTCGGACCGTGATCCGGTTCAGGGACAGTGCCTGGTGGGTAGTTTAACTGGGGCGGTTGCCTCCTAAAGGGTAACGGAGGCGCCCAAAGGTTCCCTCAGCCTGGTTGGCAATCAGGTGTCGAGTGCAAGTGCACAAGGGGGCTTGACTGTGAGACTGACGGGTCGAGCAGGGACGAAAGTCGGGACTAGTGATCCGGCGCTGGCTGGTGGAAGCGGCGTCGCTCAACGGATAAAAGGTACCCCGGGGATAACAGGCTGATCTTGCCCAAGAGTCCATATCGACGGCATGGTTTGGCACCTCGATGTCGGCTCGTCGCATCCTGGGGCTGGAGTAGGTCCCAAGGGTTGGGCTGTTCGCCCATTAAAGCGGTACGCGAGCTGGGTTTAGAACGTCGTGAGACAGTTCGGTCCCTATCCGCCGCGCGCGTTGGAGACTTGAGGAAGGCTGTCCCTAGTACGAGAGGACCGGGA